>VBEN01000178.1 GCA_005881175.1 Chloroflexota bacterium | reverse complement strand
ACCGCACGCGCTTATCGTGTTGCGCCGATGTGCACTACGCAATCAGATCCACTTAAAGACAACTGCATCACGGTCCTACCTGCGACGCTTGCCACCGTCCATTTTTCCACGTCAACCGGTTCGACCCGCGCTTACCTCCGGGTAAGAGTGGGTGCAGTTGAGCTCGCCGCCGACCTCGACTCCGTATCATCGGGCGACAAGAATCTGCTTCAACCGGGCTCCGCGCTAAGCGCTTCGGTCTATCAACAGCAAATCACAGCGATCGACGTCTACGGCCATCGCTGGCTGTCCTCGGCCAACCCAGCCGTCGCAGAGTCCCGCGACGGCATGGTCGCCCTGCTAATGCTGGGTCTCGGCACGCTTGGCCTGTTACTGGCCCTGTTTGGTGGAGGATGGTTGGCGGCGGTGGGGATGCATTTCGCAACCGCTCAACCTGCAGTCGCGTCGCCCGAACTGAGCCCGGTAAGGGTAGGCACGATCTATCCGTTAACGGTCCGACCACGATCGGCCTTTCGGCCAAAGCTTCTATTTATCGTTCCGGCCCTTGCCGTTGGTGCTGTGCAGTTGTACCTCCACACTCGCTTCCAGGGTGTCGGTCTGGTAATCGCCGCCAGCATCATGCTGCTTCTGGCCTGCAGCTTTGGGCTGCGGTGGCTTTATGTGCGGACCGCCAGGATGTTCGTAGACGACTTCAACGTGGGCCAATCAGGACTGTTTGTGTCCAGCCGCACCGTCCCCAGGAGTGAGGTGGCCCGAATTTTCATTTGTGCCATGACCCAGCCGCGGGGGCCGGTGTCCCGTCGGGTCCTGGCCCTGGACCGGAATGGCG
>VBEN01000177.1 GCA_005881175.1 Chloroflexota bacterium | reverse complement strand
GCCAATGTGCTCACCGACCTTGGCCGGGTACTTGGGCTGGCCGTCAGAGGCGACGATAACGACGCCGTCCAACTCGAGCTGCGCGTACATGATGGGGTCGCCCTGAGCCGCGGGCCCGGGCCGGCCGTGCTCGTCGGCGGCGAACATCTCGAGCTTGCCGCCGAGGACTTTGTGGTAGTGCTCCATGGCTTCGCGAGCCTTGCCCTGGAAGTTGATGTACGGGGCGAGATAGATCTTGGTCAAGTCGGTTCTCCTTTGGATGGGATGTTGGGCGGCATGGTGGCCGCCTCCACTATGGATGACGGATCCCGGCGGGCGGATGTGATGGCGGCCAAAATGTCCACATGGCGGAACCCGCTTGACGCCTTCGGAGACATGAGCTCGCTCCTTTTCCTCAAGATTCGTCACATCGGCGCTCGATCGACGGTCTAATAGATATGACCATTCTCAATGGCGGAATGTGACGTGAGTGATGATGATTGGCTGGCAGCGCGATTCGAGGAGCAGCGCGCCCGCCTAAACGCCCTCGCCTACCGGATGCTCAGCTCACGAACCGAAGCCGAAGACACCGTCCAGGACGCCTGGTTGCGGGTGAGCCGCTCCGATGCGACAGGGGTCGCGAACTTGGGCAGCTGGCTGACGACCGTCGTCTCCCGGCTCTGCCTCAATGTGCTGCAGTCGCGGCGCGCCAGGCCGGAGGTGCCATTCGATCTCGAGGCGCTGGAACCCATTGCGAGCCAAGACGAGCGCAGCGATCCCGAACAGGAAGCCTTGCTTGCCGACTCGATCGGTTTGGCGCTCCACATCGTGCTGGATGCACTTACTCCGAGCGAGCGGGTCGCCTTCGTGCTTCACGACATGTTCGAGGTTCCTTTCGAGGAGATCGCCGCAATCCTTGACCGCAGTGCCGCCGCTACCCGCCAGCTTGCCAGCCGTGCTCGGCGCAGAGTCCAGCAGATGGGCACCAGCGCCACGTCAGATCGAGCAAGGCACAACAAGATCGTCGATGCTTTCCTGGCAGCATCCAGGAATCGGGACTTCGTCGCCCTGCTCCAATATCTCGATCCCTCGGTGGTCCTGCGCGCCGGCCAGGCGACGGTGGCGCACGGCGCCGTCGAAGTCCGCGGCTCGGAGCAAGTGGCACGATCGTTCGTCGGAAAGCTCGGTGGTGCCAAGCCGGCCATGGTCAACGGGTCTTTGGGCGCGGTCTGGAGTCCAGGCGGCCAGCCACGCGTGGTCTTCACCTTCGAAGTGAGCGGCGAGCGCATCACCGCTGTCGAGCTCATCGCCAACAGAGAGAAATTGCAAGAACTCGAATTGGCGCCTGTCTCGCCCGATAGCTCAGCCTCGTACCGTCATGTCCGCTGCGAGGGCCAGGCCCCAAGCGAGCGCCTCAGTTTCGGGTGGTCCACTCCCGGTAACGGCTGGGGGCCGAGGGGCGGGCTCCGCTCCTGCGCTCAGCTCTCACCTGAGCGGTCAGGCCCGCGGGTGGGGCTGGGGTGCGCGGACCGTAGTAGCCGTCGACGTCCACGATCGCATCGACGGTACCCGCGGGGTTGTAGATGTTAAAGGCCCCATCGGAGCCACCAAGTTTGACCACCGTGAGGTTGGGCACCGTTTGGCCTCTACCGAAGTTGACGTCGGATGCGAGCGGCACCGGTCCAATGCCGTGGCTGCCGTCGTCCGGGTAGACGGTTAAATAGCTCGGGGCGGTCGGACCGGTTGCGGTCACGTTCATGACCAGCGCCGAAGGCGGCGAGGGCACGGTCGAGTAGATGTCGAGCACGTCGCCAGGCGCAAGCGGGCAACTGCACGACGGGTCGCGGGTGTCGAAGATGCGGGTCGGCACGGTGCCGACAAAAGCGGTCCCGCCGTCGGTGCTGGCGGCGCTGGTGAACCAGCCGTTGACGTCGGCGATCACGTTAACGCTCCCACTCGGGTTGAAGATAGTGATCCCGCCAGCGGCGCTCAACCCGACCATCACCCGGTTGGCGATGGTCTGTCCGGCGATGAAGTTGAGGTTGGAAGCCACTGGCCGACTCGCACCGGCGGGATAAACCGTCAAATAGCTCGGCATCGTGGGGTCGGTCGCCGTCACGTTGACGACGATGGCCGAGGCTCCGCTCGGGACGTTGCCGTGGCCGCTGACCTGGAGAGTGAGGGACTGACCGGGTCCCAATTTGGCCTTGGGCACGCCGCCGGTACCGGCCCGAGTGTCCATGATGCGCGCCGGGGGCAGTGGATTGAAGAGGCCCGCACGACCGTACGAGTCCGTAGAGTCGCCCACCCAGCCCTGGACGTCCGCGATCAGATCGGCGGCGCCGCCCGCGTCGAAGAACGAAACCTGCCCGTTGGTTCCAACCGCGACCTCGACGAGGTTAGGGACCGTCTGGCCAGCGACGAAGTTCAGGTTGGAGGCCAGCGGACGGGCGACCCCCGTGGGGAAAACGGTGACATACCCAGCGGCCGTCGTCCCCGTTACGGTCACGTTCAGGAGCACCGCGCCAACCCCGGTGTCCGGAACGCCATGGCCGCCCGTCACCTTCAGGTCGAGCGTCTGACCGCCATTCAGACGACGAACGGGCACGCCCCCGGTACCGTTTCGGGTGTCGAGGATGCGCGCGGGGGTCACCGATCGATAGGTGCCGCCGTCCAGCGGGGTGACCGAGTTCGATGGCGACGAAGCCGCACTCGTCCCGGCCGCGTTGGTGGCGGTGACGGTAAAGGTGTGTGGGTCAGGGGCGAGGCCGGCGATGACCGCGCTGGTCACGGTTGGCCCCACCGAAAGCGTGGCTCCGCCCGATGACGTGATGGTGTAGCCGGTGATCGCGGCGCCTCCGTTGTCGAGTGGCGCGTGCCATGAAACCGTCGCGGCGCCGACCCAAGGTTCTGCCGCAACCCCGACCGGCGCGGTCGGCAATGGATTGCGGAGGGCGACGCCGACTGCTGGCGGCGTGGCATACGTTTCCGTGACGGCGACGTCCGGCAGGCCGTCGGCATTGAGATCCCTAACCGCAAGGCCGGGCGGGTAGGCGGAGTTGGCAAACGAGAAGCTGGTCGCAAGCGCGAACGAGCCCGCGCCGTCACCGACGTACTCGGCCAGCACGCCCGACAAACCGGCAACCGCGAGGTCCGGAGTTCCATCGGCGTTCCAGTCGACGGCCGCAGCGGCTTGATAGTTCTGTGACAGTGTCTGGGTCACGATCACCGACCCGAAGGTGCCATCCCCATGACCCGGTGCCACACAGATGCCGCCGGCGCTGCTACCGAAATCGCCACATCCGATTGCCACGACATCGATATGCCCGTCGCCGTTGACATCGGCCGCCACCAGGGCTGCTGGACGCGTGCCAAAAGCGATCACGGTGGGAGCCAGGAAGGTGCCATCCGCATTGCCCCGCATGACCGAGACGCTGGCCGCTGTGATCACCATCAAGTCGGGCTTCCCATCCCCATTTACATCGGCAACGACGGGATGGTCGGGCGCCGTCGCCCCGTCAATGCTTTTTGAGGTTGGGAAGGTGCCGTCGCCCTTGCCCAGTGCCACGGTTAGCGCGCTTCCGAACCCGCCAAACCCCGGACTGGCGATCACCAGGTCGAGCTTGCCGTCATTGGTCAGGTCTGCCACGGCAACGGCGCCGAAATTTGCCGGCGGCGCAGGAATGGCCGTACCCGACGCGAACGTGCCGTCGCCATTCCCCAGGAGGAGGTTCACCGCCGTGCCGTTGCGGACGGCCACGTCGAGCTTGCCGTCGCCGTTGAGGTCACCGGTGGCCATGTCGAGGACTGGCGACATGGCGATCTGCGTCGCTGCCAGAAATCCACCCGAACCGTTGTTCTTGAGCAGGTACCCGTGTAGCGATCCGTACCCGGCGTCATCCGCCACCAATAGGTCAGGTTTGCCGTCGCCGGTGAAGTCGCCAGCAACGAGGTGGTCGGGTCCGACGCCGGCGGCATATGCCTGCAGGGCGCTGAAGCCGGCCTGGACGGCCATCGATGGCTGCACCAGCAAGCCAGCCGCGCTCACCAGGAACATCGCCGCGAGCATCGCGCCGAGGCGACGGTTAATGCCCACCCTCTCCCTGGTCGGTTACGCCCGACCGCTCCCAGTGTCCTACCTCTTGGGAGGTTGTCAAGCGCCAGCTCATCCGCCGAAAAACGGTTCAGCGAACTGGTTGCCAGGGCTGACCATCCCCAGTCTCGCGGTCGTCAAGCTTGCCGCGAATGGAAAGCTGGACCTCTACAACGCGGTCGCCGACCGTACCCTGAGGTCCCCGTAGCCCGTTCGCAAATCGTCGACCTGCTGCAGGGCTGGGACCTGGCGGACACCGCGCAGCGCGCCCGCTTACTCAGCGCGATCTTTGAGCGCATCGCGGCGGATACGACGGCGACGGAGATCCGCGTGGTCACGGTTCCGCACCGTGGCCGGAAGCCGTTCTTTGCTCGGAGGCAGGCGGAGCTAGACGACCAGGAAGCTCCGCCGAAAGGTGTGGTACCAAAGCGGGAGACGGGACTCGAACCCGCGACCACCTACTTGGAAGGCAGGCGCTCTACCAGCTGAGCTACTCCCGCGTCGGGCCGTATTCTATCCCGCGTCAGCGGCGCGGCCTACGGCCGGTCGTCGATCCAGGCCTCCCCTTCCGAGTAGACCTCTTTCTTCCAGATTGGCACCGTGTGCTTCAGCTCATCGATCAGCCATTCGCAGGCGTCGAACGCTTCTCCCCGATGAGATCCCGCGACGGCGATCACCACACTGACCTCCCCCACATGCAGCGTGCCAGTTCGGTGGACGATCGCCAGGTCCAGAATCGGCCAGCGTTGGCGAGCCTCGTCCGCGATGTGCTCCATTTGCTTGATAGCCATCGAACCGTAGGCTTCATACACCAGGGCCCGTACCTGCTTGCCCCGTGAGTGCGAGCGGACGATGCCCTGGAAGACGACCAGCGCGCCGTCGGCGTCGGTTCGGATCCCTTCGGCGATGGCGGTTGGATCCAATGGCACGTCGCGCAACGTCACGATGCCGCGACGCTGGCCAACGGCGCCGCCGCTCACCGGTGGAATCACGGCCAGTTCGTCGCCGTCTTTGAGAGGATCGTCCCAGCCAGCGTACTCCGAGTTGACGGCGCAGCGGAACGAGCGCGGCAGCGGACCGAGATCATAGCGGGTGCTGAGCTGGCTCCAGGCATCGGCGGCGGTCGCGCCCGCCGGCAGCGCCAGATCGATGTTGGGCTGCCCGACCAGTTCGCGCGGCTTGGCAAACAGCACGACGCGCACGTTCATGGCGAAATCATATCGGCCCCCGACCCCGATTCTCCTCCGCGTCGCACTGTAGGGATAGGGAACTTCGGCACCATCAGCTTCTCAACCATGAGGTCATCGCCAAACGTAAGGCGGGCAATCGTCCGCTCAGTCCCGCCGAATTGGGGGCGGGTTGCCGTGCCGGGATTGATGAAGCGGGTGCCGCCGACGATCTCGTCCCGCCAGCGATGGGTGTGGGCATGGATGACGACGTCGAAGCCCCTTGCCCAGGCCTGGTGCCGGGCATCGAGATGATGGATCATCCCGACTCGGCGACCGCCGACCATTCGCTCCATGGTCGCCGGATAACGGGGGTCGTCAGGCGCGTTGCCATTGACGACAACCAGCGGCCCCAGCTTACGCAGGCCGGCGAGGACCGCGTCGGAGCCCCAGTCGCCGGCGTGCCAGATCTCATCGACGCCGGCAAACTCGCTGGCGACATGCTGCAAGAGCGCCTGTACATCGAAGCTCCCCTGCGTATCGGCGATCAGCCCGGTCTTCACCGAAACAGATCGGTTGCCGGGTCGCGCAGCAACTGTCGCACGGTATCGTCGCCCGCCACCGATGCGCCGCGCACCAGGGCGACCGGGACCCGATCGAGCTTGCCCATCACCAGTTCGGCGGCGGAAGCGAGCTCATCTACGACGCTCAGCTCGGTTCCCTGGAGCTCGTAGCCGGCAGGATCGCGCTGGCCCCGATAGTCACGCAACGCCGCTACCCCGGCGGCGCCAATCGCGACGTTGACCTGACCTTCGCGCCAGGGCCGGCCGAAGCTATCAGAAATGACGACGCCCGGGGCAACGCCCGATCGCTCCCGCAGACTGTCCCGTAGCCGACGCGCGGACTCGTCGGGACGTTCGGGTAGCAACACGACCAGCTCCCGACCTCCCGTATTCGATCGGTCGACACCGGCATTGGCGCAGACAAAGCCGTGGCGGGTTTCGGTGATCAAGACGCGCGGCGCCTCCCGGACGATGCGCACCGACTCAGACAGGATGACCTCGACATGCCGCGGGTCGAAGCCGATGCGATTGCCGATTTCGATCGCGCGCGGTGACGGGACCACATCGTCGAGGGCGCGCACCCGGCCCTCGGCTTTCGAGACGACTTTCTGAGTCACGACGACCACATCGCCCGGCTCGAGCGACATGCCGAGCCGCTCGACGCCCTCGAGGATCAACGTCGCCAGCGAGGCGCCGTTAACGATCTCCGGGATACCGGGGACCGGAAAGATCGAGACCGGATTCAACCGAGCGGCGGCGCGCTGGCGAGCAGCCGCTCGGCGGCCTTGAACTCCTGCAGCAGGCGGAGCGTCGCCGTGTCGCGGCCGAGCTGCACGAAGCTCGCGATGTCCTCCGGCCGGTCCAGGTCGTGCTCCAGCCCGGCGACGACATGGACAGCGAAACTCCGGTGCGCCCGGACGGCCTCGGCACGGTGAAGGTTGTAGCTGTCCTCGCCGAACCGGAGCGTGATGGCGTGCGGCGGAACCAACCGCAAGCCGTTGGTACCCAGGCGATCGCGATCCGGCGCGAGCACAACCTCGATTTCCGGCCGGTATGTGCATAGCTCCTCGAGCTCGATCGCGGTCACGCCGGGCACATCGGCTGGGATCGTGAGGGCGGCGGTGTAGCCCCGCTCCCAGGCGGCCGCAAAACCTTGCTGCACCGCGGCGCTCTGCCCCTGGCTGACCCGATCGATCAGCGGATCGAGCCCAAATCGACGGCCTTCTTCCAGGACCTCGGGATCATCCGAAATCACGAAGCGGCCGTAATCCCATAAGCCGGCAACGACGTGGAAGACATCGCGGGCCATGGTGGCGGCGAGCCGTTCTCGGTCGGGCTCGGTAAGGACCGCCTCCAGCCGATGTTTCGCCCGCCGCGGGGATTTGACGGGAACGACAATCGCGAGTTTCACGCGGCCGCCGGTTGTCGCAGGATCTCAAGTGCGGCTCTCGCGACGTCGCGGGCCGCCTCGGTGTCGTCGAGCATGGTGGGGCGGACGGCGATTCGGTAGCCAACGGCGGCAATCGCCGGGGCCAGCGACGCATCGGCGGAATCGAGGACGAAGCCCCGGGCGACATCTCGGTAGACCTCCGCTACGCCGAGCGCGTCTGGCCGGATGCCCTCGGCCCGCAGAAGTTCGACAGTGGGACCCTTGACGGCCCGCCCGGCGATCACCGGCGAGATGGCGACCGTTCGGTCTCGAATCGCAGCGACCAGCTCCCGCATCCCCGGGACACGAAGGATCGGACCGATGCTGATGCTCGGATTGCTGGGAGCGATCAGCACCGCCCGCGACGCGGAGAGTGCCTCGGCAACACCAGGGGCCGGCCGGGCCGCGTCCAGCCCGGTCCAGTAGATCTCGCGCACCCGTGGCCGATACCGCTCGCGCACGAAATATTCCTGGAAGTGCAGGTCGCCGGTGTCGGTCTTCAACCGGGTCTCGACCGGCTCGTCGCACATGGGCAGGATCCGGCTACGCACGCCCAGTTGTTCAGCGAGCTCAGCCGTAACCGCGTGCAGGGAAGCGCCCGAGCTGAGTCGCCCGGTGCGATAGAGATGGGTGGCCAGATCGCGGTCGCCCAGCTGAAACCAGGATACGTCGGTGAGTTTTGCGAGCGCCGCCTGCGCGGTAAACGTGTCGCCGCGGATTCCCCAGCCGCGGGTCTCGTCCGCCACCCCGGCCAGCCAGTAGGTCACGGTATCGAGATCCGGAGCGATATACAGGCCGTGCCACCACATATCGTCGCCCGTGTTGCCGATGACGACGATGTCCTCGGCCGGAACCACCCGCACGAGACCCCGCAGAAAGCGGGCCGCGCCGACGCCGCCGGCAAGGCTCTTCCCGGTAAGCAGCCTGGGCCACACCGTCATCCTGCCGAAGCTACTTCGCTGGAATATCGACCAGGCCGACCCGACCTTCCTGGCGTTCGTGGTGCTGCTCCACGTGGGCACCGCCACCGCCCTGCTGATCTATTTCTGGCGCGACTGGCTCGCGATCGCGCGGGGCGTGCTCCGAAGCGTGATCGACGGTCGGATGCATGGCACGCCCGACGAGCGGTTGGGCTGGCGGCTGATTGCCGGGACCATTCCCGTTGGGCTTGCCGGCGTGCTGCTACAGAAGCAGGTCCAGGCTCTCTTTGCCAGCCCCAGGGCGGCGGCCGTGTTTCTGATCATCAACGGCGGCATCATGTTTGCCGGCGAGCGCTTGCGTCGCCGGGCGACCATGTTCGAAGAGGGACGCACCGCGCTCGACCGGCTTAGCGTCCCGACCGCGGTCGGCATCGGCTCGGCACAGATCCTCGCGCTCTTGCCGGGAATCTCGCGCTCGGGCAGCAGCATGGTCGCCGGGCTGTTCGCGAACCTGACCCACGAGGCCGCGGCGCGCTTCGCGTTTCTCCTCGCAACCCCGGTGATTTTCGGTGCCGGCGTCCTCAAAATCCCGGATCTCTTCACGCCGGTCGCGCTGCCGCATTTGCCCGTCTATCTTCTCGCTGGTGTGGTCGCCGGCGTGGCGGCCTTCTTGAGCGTGGCCTATCTCATGCGATACTTTCGGGTGGGACAGCTCGACCCGTTTGCTTACTATTGCGCGGCCTTCGGGATCCTTTCACTGATTCTGCTCAGCCGCTGACGCGACCAAGGAGGACCGATGCAAGATAACCCACTGGAAAATAGCCCGATGGCTTTCTTTGCCGGCATCGTGCTCGCCTTTATCGGAGCCGCGGCTGCGGTCTTCTACCTCTTCGTCCGCACTTCAAGCGAAAGCTTGATCATGCCGGGACCGACGTTCCGGCTCAAGCATTTTGTCATCGCCCTCGTCGTGCTCGCCGCCGGTGCCGCGCTCGCCTCCTTCGCGCGGCCGCGAAGGTCGAGCATGTCGGACGGCACGCAGTACAACCGCTAGGCGGACCCCTGCAACGTGGCTCAGATCGGTTATGCCGCGATGCTGGAGCAGTTCCATCCCAAAGACCTGATCGGTTTCTGTGAAAAGGCGGAAGCGGCCGGATTCTCGGGCGTCATGGCAGCGGATCACGTGCAGCCCTGGGTCCCCCAGCAGGGACAGGCCAGCTTCGTCTGGTCCTTCATGACGGCGGCCGCCGAGCATACTCGCGGCGATATCGGGCCGGGAGTGACCTGCCCGTCCTTTCGATCACACCCGGCGATCATCGCCCAGGCCGCGGCCACGATGGCCGCCCTGTACCCGGGCCGCTTCTGGCTCGGGCTGGGGTCGGGTGAGGCGCTCAACGAGCACATCGTCGCCGGTTACTGGCCGGAGGTCGCGGAGCGAATCAACCGGATGTTCGAGTCGGTGGAAATCATCCGGAAGCTCTTCACGGGCAAAGACGTGAAGCATGCCGGCGAGTACTACAAGATGGAGACGATGCGGCTCTGGACCATGCCGGAACAGCCGCCGCCGATCTACGTGGCGACCGCCGGGCCGGTGACCGCCGAGAAGACCGGCCGCTTCTGCGATGGGCTGATCACGGTGGGAGCGCCGGAAGAAAAGATCGACGGAGTCTTCCAGCGCTTCGAGAAAGGCGCGCGGGAGGCGGGCAAGGACCCCGCCAGCCTGCCGAAGATCCTGCAACTGCACCTATCGTGGGCCGCCACCGATGAGGAGGCGATGCGTAACGCGCTGACCGAGTGGCCCAATGGCGGGATGAAGTTTCCCAAGGCCGATATCCGATCACCACAGGACTTTGCCCAGATGGCGAAGATCGTCCGTCCAGAGGACTTCCAGGGCCGGATGCTGATCTCGGCCGATCCGGATGCCCACCGCCGGGAAATCCAGAAGTTCATCGACCTCGGTTTTGACCGCGTCTACCTGCACAACGTCGGCCGCAATCAGGCCGAGTGGATTGAGGCCTTCGGAAAGCAAGTCCTTCCCCAGCTCCACTAGGCTCGGCGTCGACGATCATCCAACAGATCGACGCTGAACTCCGTCGCCACCGCAACCCGGCGCGAGCGGTTGCCGAGAAGGCCTACCTCAAAAGCGACCTCGAATTCCTGGGCGTCGGGCTACCGGCGATGCGGGCGGTATTGCGCTCGATCACGCAGCACCATCGCCAGCTCGATCGACAGGCACTCGTCGAGCTCACGACGGCGCTCTGGGACCGGCCGTTATTCGAGTGGCGAATGATGGCCGTCCTCTTTCTCGATGCCTTCGAACCGCTCCTCCGTCGGAGCGACATCACGCTACTCGAGCGCTTGATCCGGCAGTCTAAGACGTGGGCCTTCGTCGACGAATTGTCCATCGCGGTCACGGGCCCACTGGTGGAACGCTCGGCGGGGCTGCTCGACGTCCTCGACCGATGGTCGGTCGATGACGACTTCTGGATTCGCCGCGCGGCGCTCCTGGCGTTGCTTCCCCAACTGCGTCGCGGCGCAGGAGACTTTGAACGGTTCGGCCGCTATGCGGACCGAATGCTCGACGAACGGGAATTCTTCGTTCGCAAGGCGATCGGCTGGGTGCTCCGGGAGACCGGCAAGAAGCAGCCCGAGCGCGTGTACGCATGGTTGCTCCCTCGTTGCGACCGCGCCTCCGGCGTCACCGTCCGCGAGGCCGTGAAGTACCTTTCGCCGCGACAGCGGAACGCGCTGCTCTCGGCGTATGCGGCGGCAGCGCGCCCGCGGCAAGCTTCCGCCCACGGACCTCGATGAATGCGGGGAACAGCGTGTCGAGGTGGGCGTCGCTGCCGGGCTCAGCGTCTGGCTCAAGCGGGCCGGGTGAGAACTCCCAGATCCCGTCCACCACCATGCCCCCGGCCACCATGCCGGTGACGATGGTCTCGAACCGGTGGCCGAACTCGATGGTCGGCGCCACCAGTTTCTTGTTGCCCAACGTCCATGTCATGTCCCACTCACTGAGGTACGGGACCGGCTTGTCGACGAAGTAGGTGATCTTCGGCCGCCAGCCGCCATCCCTGAACGTCCCGTAGAGGCGCAGGGTGGTGGGATGCATCGTGGACAGAAGGTAGGTGCCACCCGGCGCCAGCACCCGCCCGACCTCTTTCAGTACGCGGATCGCATCGTCGACAAACACCAGGGAGTGGCAGTGCCAGATGACGTCGAACGACCGGTCCTTGAACACGGAAAGGTCCTTCATGTTGCCCCGTACCAGGCGAACCTTGACGCGCTGCCGAGCCGCCAGCTCGCGGACCGTTTTCAGCTGCGTCGGTGAGATGTCGAAGACCGTGACGTCCGCCCCCAACTTCGTGAAGATCACCGGGTCCCATCCCCCACCGGCAGCCAGGCCGAGAACGCGAGCTCCCTGCAGGCGTATCCCTTTGAGGCGGCCGCGTGGATCCATGAAGCGACGCATCCCGGCCCTGGATTTCGGTGGCCGGCCAAACGGGCGAGTGTAGTTCATCGCGGCCTTGGCCAGCCGCTCCCACATCTGCTTGTTGTGCTCGGCGATCCGATCGCGCTTCAAGCCGGGCCGGAGTCAGCGACTAGCCTTGCGTTTGCGGTCGACGTAGTCGAGAAGCACGTAATCCCCGAGCCGATCGGCACTGGCGAAGAAGGCGCGGCCACCGTTCATACGCGTCATCTGCTTGACGAAGGACACCAGGTGATAGTCGTTGTCGAGCATGAAGGTGTTGATGACGATGTGCTCCCGGGTGCAGCGCTGTACCTCGAGCAGCGTCTTGTGGAAGGTCTCGGGTAAGGGCGGATAGAAGAACACGGCCTGCTGGCCTTCCATATGTGCGGTCGGCTCGCCGTCGGTGACGATGATCACCTGCTTGTTCCCGGTCTTGTGCCGGTTGAGGAACTGGCGCGCCAGCATCAAGCCGTGCTGGATATTGGTGCCGTAGATCGATTCGTTGTAGGTCAGCTCCGCCAGCTGATGCGGCTTGACCGGCCGGGCGTAGTCGCTGAAGGCGATGACCTGGAGGAAGTCGCGCGGGAACTGGCTGCGGATCAGCGCATCCAGCGCCAGCGCCACCTTCTTCGCCGCATAGAAGTAGCCGCGCAGCGGCATGGACCGGCTCATGTCGATCATCAGCACGGTCGCCGACTGGGCGCTGAACTCCGACCGGTAGACCTCGAAGTCGTCGGTCTTGAGCTGGATCGGCCGCCGCGGGCCGTCGCGCCGCAGCGCGTTCATCAGCGTTTGCTCGACTTGCAGGTTGAAGGCGTCGCCGAACTCGTAGACCTTGGTTTCATCGGACCGCTCCGAGCCCAGGCCCCGAACGCTTATCGGGTGGTCGCCAAAGCGGTCTCGTTTCAGTCGGGTGTAGAGGTCGCGGAGTGCCTTCTGGCCGATCCGGCGCATTCCTCGGGGCGTGAGTTCCATCCCGCGCCGGCCGCGCTGCACGTAGCCCTTCTTTTCCCGTAAGCTGGCGCCCCTGATATCCCTCGCGCAGAGCGGCCTCGAGGTCTTCAATCCCCTGGAGGCGCTCCATCAGCCCCAGGGCTTCCTGCAGCGGCAGCGACTCCGCGCCGTAGAAGGCGTAGCGGCTGCCCAGCCCGGATCGCGGTGACAGCAACTCGAGTTGTGCCGCCAGCTCCGCCATCTGCTCCTGGAGCTCGGGATCGTTCAGTGTCGAGGCGAGCAGGTCCTGCATCTGCTGGCGCATCTCAGGTGAGAGTGATTGCATCAGCGACTCCATCTGCGCCATCTGCCGCTCCAGTTGCTGGACTAGCTCGTCGAGTGTCTTAGGCGGATTGGGGCCGAAGAAATGGCCGAAGCGCTGCATGAACTGTTCGAACTGTGGCGCCCTGCCTTCGAGCCGGTCGCGGAGCATCTGATTGAGCGCCCTTAGCATCTCCTTGATCTCACCCAGATGCTCGGGTTGGAGCTGCTGCATGGTGCGGGTCATGTTCTTGAAGTAGGTCTGTGAAACCTGCTGCTTCAGTTCCTCCATCAGTTGCTGGAAGGCCTGGGCAGCCCCTTCATCCATGAACTCGTAGTCGTTGAGCTGGCGGATGGTGCCCCCGACGTCGTCCGGGAGACGGTCCAGCTCCTCGAGCTTCTTCTTGACGATTCGCTGCAGCACCCGCCTGGCGCTCTCCGGCGCCTGGTCGAGCCGCTCGTTGATCCCCTGTCGCTCACGGCGAAGGATGTCGTTCAACCGCTCGCGGATGTTGCTGAAGACGTCGTTGAGGTTGTACCGCTTCAGCTGCTGCAGGCGCTTCTGCCGGAGTCGTTCGAGCATCTCCTCGAAGCCGGGCAGCCGCCGACCCTGGCGGTCGCGCCAGCCCCGGCTCATCAACCGATGCAGGGCATAGTCGAAGTCTCCGCCCTGGAAGAGGTCTTCAGCCAGGCGGTCGAATAGGTCCTCCGCATCGCGACCGAACGGCTCCTGCGAACCGTCCCAGCGTTCGTACCGGTTTGATCGGGCGATCATTCAGCCGGCGTAGATGGCCGCCCCATCGAGCTCGGTCCTGTTGATCCGCTTACTGAGGTGCAGGCCTTCCAGCACGAACTCCACGCCGGAGGCCGCCAGCGCGGGACGCTTCTCAAGTCCCAGGCTCTTCAACGCTTTGTCCATTCCGGGCAGCTCGCGCAAGATGGCGGCATAGCGGTCGGCCAGCTGGCCTTCCGAAACCTCGAAAGTCAGGCCGGCGTCGAAACGCTGGACGAGCTCGTTGAACTGGCTGACCTCGAAATGCCGCCGAAATACATTCAGCACCGCGGTCTTGATGATCTTCTCCAGCACCGTCTGGTCGTCGCCCTCTTCCCAGGTCTCCATCTCGAGTTTGCCGGCGCTGGACGGGATGATGGAGGGCAGGTCGGTGATTCGGGGGACCGCCTCCGTTTCGCCGGTGCGCAGCGCCCGCCGTGAAGCATTCGAGACGAGGTTCTCGTAGTTCGTGATCGAGATCCGGACGCTGACACCAGACCGCTGGTTGATTTTCGGGCTGCGTCGGGCCAGCTGGGTCACCTCGGCGACGATCTCCTTCATGAAGTCGGGCATGACGACCGGTAGCTCGTGGTCCTGGAAATCGGTGCGCTCCTGCTCGACGATCCGGATCTCATCATCGACGCTGCGTGGGTAGTGGGTGCGGATCTGTGCGCCGAAGCGGTCCTTAAGAGGCGTGATGATGCGCCCTCGGTTCGTGTAGTCCTCCGGGTTCGCGCTGGCGACGACGTACACGTCAATCGGCAGGCGGAGCTTGAAGCCGCGAATCTGCACGTCGCGTTCCTCGATGAGGTTCAACAGTCCGACCTGGATCCGTTCGGCGAGGTCGGGGAGTTCGTTGATGGCGAAGATGCCGCGGTTGGTGCGCGGCACCAGGCCGTAATGGATGGTGAGCTCGTCGGCAAGGTACTTGCCCTCCGCCACCCGGATGGGATCGACCTCGCCGATCAGGTCGGCGATCGAGGTGTCGGGCGTGGCCAGCTTCTCGCTGTAACGCTCCTCGGGTGTGATCCAACGCACGGTGACGCGGTCGCCCTGGGCCGCCACTCGGTCCCGGCATGCGCGGCAGATCGGCGCATACGGATTGTCGTTGATCTCGCACCCGTCGATCACCGGGACCTCCGGATCCAGCAGGCTGGCCAGCGATCGGATCAGCCGGCTCTTGGCCTGGCCGCGCTCACCAAGAAAGACGATGTCCTGGCCCGACAGGATGGCGTTCTCGATCTGGGGAATAACGGATCCCTCGAAGCCGATGATGCCGGGGAACAGTTCCTCGCTCGCCTTGATCTTGCGGATCAAGTTTTTGCGCATCTCTTGCTTGACCGGAAGGACACGGTACTCACTCTGTCGGAGTTGGGCGAGGGTTAAGGGCTGCTCCAAGAGATACCTCTATCTGGAATGTGGTGACGCCGTTCCGATTCTACGGGGCCGCCCCCGGTTCAGCCGGTTTCAAATCCGCTTGGTC
>VBEN01000125.1 GCA_005881175.1 Chloroflexota bacterium | reverse complement strand
GGCGGTCCGTACATCCGGACCTTCGCCGCCAGCTACCCGGATCAGGTCGCCGGCATGGTCCTGCTGGATTCGCAGCCTAACACCGCCTTTACGAAACTTCCCGACTACTCGTCCAACTACCGAATCATCCGCCCGGCCTCCGCGCTGTTCGCGCCTCTGGCTCGGCTCGGCGTGTTTCGATTGGCATCGATGTCGAGCTTTGGTAGTCTCCCGCCCCAATCTCGGGACCTGGAGCGCGCGACTCAGTCGACCGCCGAGTTGCAGCGTGGTGCGCGCGATGAATTTGCCAAAATGCCGGCCATCCTGAAGCAGGCAAGCGCACTTACCAATCTTGGCGACCGACCGCTTGTGGTCGTCACCGCGATGTTGGACTCGCAGTCAGGCTGGCTGCCGCTGCAGGATGACATGCTGAGCCTGTCCTCGAACAGCAGCCACCGGGTTTTGGCTAACACGGAGCACCTAGCGCTCATCGAAGACCAGACCTCTGCGGCCATCGCCAGCCAGGCGATCCGCGAGGTTGTTGCGTCGGTGCGCACTGGGACACCGCTCGCGGAGCCCTGAGATGGCTCGCTTGGAGAGGAGGGACGTTCAAGGACGATGCTCTGCCTGCGACCTTCGTCACGGTGGCAGTAACCAGTAATTTGATTCATGACTCCCACGCTAACGGCGTCAGTCGGCATCGGACCATCGATCGACCAGGTCTATCTTTTGGCCGCTAGAGCACTGCCAAACGACGGAGATCCTCGCAAAACTGGTGGTACTTTTGGTGGTAGGGCTCCCGACCTGAGCAGCTCGCTCTGGCCTTTTGTATTCGGAATCTGGAGCCGACGGCCGGATTCGAACCGGCGACCCGCTGTTTACAAAACAGCCGCTCTGCCAGCTGAGCTACGTCGGCGTGCGCCCCCGATTATATGAGGGCAAGCTGGCCGGCTGACGCAACTGGCGGACTTCCCCGATGCGGCCATTCGTAGATAGCCTTTGACCATGGCAGACACAGCTGGCTCGAATCGCGCGGTCGTCGGCCTCGCGGAGCAGGTCGTCCGCAGCCGCGGCCGGCGGGATCTCAAGCGGTTGGCAAATCAAGTTGCCGCGGCGATGGATCGGCACGGCGTCCTGACGGACGCCACCGCGATCGCTTTTCGGATGCTGTTTGCGCTGGCCTTCCTGTCGTTAACCGGCTTGGCGTTTGCCGGGGCGGTCCACTTGGAAGGGATCTGGAGCCACCAGATCGGGCCGAACATCGCGCGCATCGTTTCGCCGAACTTCTACCGCGAGCTGGACCACTCGGTCGATCAAGTGCTCACCGCGCGTCGATGGTGGTGGCTCTCGGTTGGTTTGGTGCTTACCGTGTGGCAGGTCTCGAGCGGGGTGCGGGGGCTGATGACAGCACTCGACAGCATCTATGAGGTGAAGGACCGGCGGCCGTTCTGGGTGCGAATGGGCATCTCGATCGGGCTCGCGGCATTGATCATCGCGACGCTCTTTGTGATCGCCGCTGCACTTCTGCTATCGGCGTCCGGACGATCGACGCCCGCGATCCTGCGAGTGGGGGAGGCCATCCTGCGCTTGGGCTCCAGCGCGGTCGTTCTGCTGTTCCTGGTTGCGATGCTGCTCCGGTTCACGACGCCCGCGCACTTGCGTGTCAAGTGGGTGACCCTCGGTTCCACCATCACGATCACGATCTGGCTCGCGGCGTCGTGGTTGTTCGGATGGTATATCGCCAACTTCGCGTACCGCGGCTATCAGCAGGCCTTCGGGATCCTTTCCTTGCTGATCGTCGTGATGACCTACTTATATGTAGCCTCGATCGCGTTCCTGGTCGGCGCTGAGCTCGACGCCCTGTTGGTGACCGAAGCGAAGAAGCGTCGGCGCTAGGACGTCGCGACTGTCGTGTGCGCCGGTTCCAGCGGATTGATGGTAATGGTGTTGACCGGCACGTTGTCGCTTAGAAAGGTCGTCACGAAGGTCTTTCGCGCCGGGTCCCACCAGGTGATGAGATAGTTCTGGCCGGGCGGGATTCCGCCGACGACCGAAAAGTTGCCGTTCGCGTCGGTCGTCGCGTTGTACGTCGGACCGCCGGCATCGTCGTAGGTGTGCGCCTTCACGATCCGCCATTTAGTTGCAATCCGCACCAGCCGATTGGCCACCGGCGCGGGGTTCTGGTCACTGACGATCAGGAGACCGGTCAGCGGTTGCTTCGCCGCCAGGGCCGCCTTGGCCTGGGTCGCCCAACTGGTTTTCGGATAGTTCTGGACCAGTTCCGTCATCGCGTCGCGCGCCTGCTGGTACTTGAGCTGCTGGACGAACGCGAGGCCGGCGTTGTACAGGGTTTGCGGCAGCGCCGATGCCTGGGCCTGTTTCGCCTCCGGACTGTCCGGGAAATCCTTGACGAGGTTCTGGTACCAGACAAGCGCATTCGGATAATCCGCGGGCACCTGCTGTACGTACCACTGGGCAAACGCGGAGTACGTGGTCGCCAGCGCTGCCTCAGTTGAGGCCGCGAGGTTCCCGGTGGGATCGTAGGCGCCGACCTGCTTGTATTTGTCGATCCCGGCCTGGAACTGCGTATCGGCGACTAAAGCCTTGCCCCAGTCATAAAACAGGTCCGCGAGAGCCGCGTTGCCGCGGGCACCCCAATCGGCGAAGCCGCTCTTGACCGTGGCGCGCAGCTGCGTCTCGCCCTCCGCGAACTTCCCCTGCTGGCGCAGCTGCACGCCCCACAGGAAATGGGTTTCCGCGGTCCCAGTCTGCGCACGATCCGCCAGGTCGCCGAGCAATACGCGGGAGACCGGATTGCCGGCGAACGCCTCCACAGTGGCGTACTCGCGGAGCGCTTGGGCATATGCGCTGCTGGCTTCCGACGCCTGCGCCTGCGAGAGCCGATTCTGCGAGAAGGCGTACGCTCCGCCCGGAATCGCGAGCAGGAGGACAACGATCCCCAGCGGCACCAGCAGCAGGCGGGTGCGTCCACGCCGTCGGGCGGGCTGTTCTGGACCGGCGGGCGTGTATTGCGCGGCCTGGCTCATCTCGGCTGGCTCGAATAACGCCTCATCGGAAGCCTTCCTGCGATCGAGCCGCCCCCTCGACCGTACTCCGGCTTGACCCCTGCGCCTGGCCCCCCGTAGACTGTGAAGCCTCATTGTTGAGTTTGTGAATCCAGTTAGTCAACTTTAAGGAGAGAGGACCATGGCCAAATCGGCAGCCGAGATCGCCCAGGCGGGCTATGCGCGTCCCGAAGTGCTGGTCGACACCCAGTGGGTGGCCGATCACGTCAGCGACCCCAAGGTCAAGATTGTGGAAGTCGACGTCGACACCACCGCCTACGACACCGGCCATATCAAGGGGGCGATCGGCTTCGACTGGCGTAAGGATCTGCAGGCTCGTCCAGTCCGCGATCTGCTATCAAAGCAGGAGCTCGAGGCGCTGCTCTCCTCGAAGGGGATCAGCAACGACGACACGGTGGTGGCCTACGGGGACAACAACAACTGGTTCGCCGCCTGGTTCGTCTGGAACCTGAAGTACTACGGCCACAAGGACGTCCGGCTGATGAACGGCGGCCGGAAGAAATGGCAGGACGAGGGCCGGCAACTGGTCACGGATCCACCAACCGTGAGGCCGGCGACCTACAAGGCGGGGCAGCCGAACACGGCGATCCGAGCGCTGCGCGATGAGGTCTTCGCCGAGCTGGGCAAGGCCGGCGCCGTGCTGGTCGATGTCCGCTCGCCCAAAGAATTCAGCGGCGAGCTGCTGGCTCCGGAAAACCTACCGCAGGAGGGCGCCCAGCGCGGTGGTCACATCCCGGGCGCGGCGAACATCCCCTGGGGCCAGGCGGTCCGCGAAGACGGCACCTTCAAGCCGGCCGATGAGCTGAAGGCCCTCTACCAGGGCAAAGGCGTAACACCGGACAAGTCCGTGATCGCCTACTGCCGGATCGGCGAGCGTTCCTCACACACCTGGTTCGTCCTCACCTACCTTCTCGGTTATCCCAACGTCCGGAACTACGACGGTTCCTGGACAGAGTGGGGAAGCCTGATCGCCGCTCCGATCGAGCGCTAAGCCAAAACCTCCCCCATAGGACTCGCCGCTAAGGAAGATCCCTCCCCCTCGGGGGGAGGGTTGGGTGGGGGGTGCCGGTGACGGCCCCATGACAGCCGTAACTTTTTGCCACTTGGCGTGACCTCGGGATCGGCGTAACGTTATGTCAATCGGCGAGAGCGAGCGGTCGGCGACCTGAGGAGGCGAACCGACCCCGACGCTGCCTAACGAAAAGGGGTGTCCGTGCGGTGAGGGGTCTCCGTCGCTTCGTCTTCATCATCGTCGTGGGCGCATTGCTGGCTGCGATCCCACTCTCCGCGGTGGCCAGCGAAAGCTTCCTGTCGAACAGCGTCCGGCAAGCCGAGACCGCTTTCGACCAGTCGCTTTCGGCGGCTGTGGGCGGGGGCCTTCAAAAAGGCGAGGCCGACAGCCTCATGTGGCGGTACAGCCAGGTGCAGGCTGTCAAGCCGTCCGCCTGGTGGCAGGTCCCCGTCGCCGATCACACCAAGCTCGACAGCATCGGCCAGCTTCAGAAAGAACTCGATACGGTTTACCAGCAGCAGCTGACCGACAGCCGTGATGCCCTCGAGCGGCAGCTGCACCGCTGGAACCTGCTACTCGCCGAAGCGAAGGGCGACGGCATCTCCGCCGACGGGCTCGACCGCGGCAGCGCGCGGCTCAGCACCCATCCGGCGATGTCGACCACCCCGAATAGCCTCGACGCGCTGGCCACCGTTCTCAGCCAGCAGTACGCGATCCTCGACGGCCGGCTGGCCGCCTACCGAACCGCACGGGCCCAGGTCGACGCCGCGGCCCAGAATGCCCGCACGCTGCTGGCGAATGCCGGCCAGTATCCGCAGCTGCGCATTGGCGGGTTCCAGGACCAGGTCACAGCCGCCACGGCCGGTCTCGACGCAGTGCACAGCACGGAGGCCTTCGCGCCGATCCTGGCTCGGCTCCAGCAGACCGCCGCCGGTGTCCAGGCGCTGCTCAACGCCCGCACCGGGGCCTACAACCAGCTGGCGGACACCCGCTCAACTCTGGCGACAGCCCAGCGGATTGGTGCCATCGTCGGTAATCGGCCCAGCGTCATCAACGGCCTCGCCGGCCAGCTGGGAACGGCCGCCGACCAGGGCGCGTTCCAGTCACTGACCTCGCAGCTCTACCAGCAGAAGCAGGCGCTGGCCAGCGCCATCTTCACCAGGCAGATGTCGCCGGTCTCCTATAACGCCGGCGTGGGCAAATTGATCGTGATCTCGCTGTCGCGCCAGGTGCTGACCGCCTACCAGGATGGGGCGGCGGTCATGACGACGTTTGTGGCGACCGGGCGGCCCCAGCTGCCCACGCCTCCCGGCGTCTACCGCGTCTTTCATAAGTATTCACCCTACAAATTCATCTCCCCCTGGCCTTACGGCAGCCCGTACTGGTATCCGAGCGCATGGACGTCCTTTGCCATGGAGTTCATCGCCGGCGGCTACTTCATCCACGATGCGCCCTGGCGGTCCTGGTATGGCCCCGGCTCGAACCTCTATAACGGCACTCACGGCTGCGTAAACGTCCCGTACAGCCCGATGTCGTTCCTGTGGAATTGGACTCCGATGGGCACCACCGTCGTCGTCCAGTACTAGCCGCCGACACCTTACTTATATAAGGCGCCAAATTTCCCTCTCCCGCAGGGAGGGGAAGGGCGAGAGCAGGGGGCTGCCTTTAGGCGATCGCGCGATTGACGGCCCGGCCAAACTCTGCTACTATTACAACTCGCCTAGCAATCGCTAGGTCTTTTTTGTGTCTGGACTCTTTTTCATCCCTGGAGATCAATGCCTGCCCTAGCCTCGACCATCACCCTGCAATGTCAGACCTGTAAGGAACGCAACTACACCACGGTCAAGAACAAGAAGAATGATCCCGACCGGCTCGAGGTCAAGAAGTTCTGCCCGCGGTGCCGGAAGCATACCGCCCATCGGGAGACCAAATAGCATGTCCGCATCCTTCTTATACTGGTGGCGCCGACCGGCACAGGGGTGTAGCTCAGTTGGTAGAGCAGCGGTCTCCAAAACCGCGGGTCGGGCGTTCGAGTCGCTCCACCCCTGCCAGACTCAGGTATAACTACCATGGCCAGGGTCGTTCCCACCGAACCGAGGTCGAATAGAGTGCAACGCACGACTCCCTCACCGCGCCGGGGCATCGTCCGGAACTTCGAGGACATCGTCGGCGAGCTCCGCAAGGTCATCTGGCCCAGCTGGGGCGAGCTGCGGACCATGACGTTTGTCGTGATCGTGACGGTGATCGTGGTATCGATTCTGCTTGGAATCATCGACTACCTGCTGACCCAAACCCTTGTCAAAGTGGAGTTCCCTAGAGTTGGCTAACACAAAAATGAACGAGACCCCGCAGAACGGCACCCCGCAAGAGGCCGCCGCGTCCGCCCCCGCCAAGGCGCGCGGTCGCCGCCCCGCGCCCAAAGAGGCCGCCGAAGCCGGCCGGATCTGGACCGGCGAACGAGTAAGGGTCGGAGAGGGTCACCCCGCCCCGCCGGAAACGCCCTCGGCCCCGCCGGCCGCCGTGATCCCGGCAGGCGAGGCGAAGCCAGTCGCCGCCGAGGGTGAAGCGCGCTGGTACGTCGTGCATGCCTACTCGGGCCATGAAGAGAAAGTTCGCAATAACCTGATGAAGCGCGTCGACTCGATGGATATGCACGACCGGATCTTCGAGGTCCTGGTTCCCACCGAGGACGTCATCGAGATCAAGGACGGACAGCGCCGTCATGTGGCCAAGCGCACCTACCCCGGATACATCCTGGTCAACATGGTCATGTCGGACGAGTCCTGGTACGTCGTGCGCAACACGCCCGGTGTCACCAGCTTCGTCGGCTCCGGCAACAAACCGGTGCCGCTGCAAGAGAAAGAGATCAAGTCGATCCAGAAGCAGATCAAGGCCGAGGCGCCCAAGGTCCGCGTCGAGTACCAGGTCGGGGAGAACGTCCGTGTCATCGATGGACCGTTCTCGGACTTCCATGGCAAGGTCGACGAGATCAACGCCGACAAGGGCAAGCTCAAGGTCCTGGTCAACATGTTCGGCCGGGAGACTCCGGTCGAGCTCGACCTCCTCCAGGTGGAGCGGCTGAAGTAATGGGAAAGAAGAAAGTCAAGGCCATGGTCAAGATCCAGATGGAGGCGGGCAAAGCGACGCCCGCCCCGCCGGTCGGCACGGCGCTCGGCCCGCACGGCGTCAACATCATGGAGTTCGTTAAGACCTACAACGACCGCACGGCTTCGATGGCCGGCCAGGTGATCCCCGTCGAGATCACCGTCTTCGAAGACCGCACCTTCACCTTCATCACGAAGACCCCGCCCGCCGCGGCGCTGCTGAAGAAGGCGGCCGGCGTCGAGAAAGGATCCGCCAAGCCAAACAAGGAACCGGTGGGCAAGGTCAGCCGGCAACAAGTCCGCGAGATCGCGCAGCTCAAGCTGAAGGACCTCAATGCCTACGACGTCGAGGCGGCCATGAAGATGATCGAGGGGACAGCGCGCTCACTCGGCATCGAGGTGTTGGCCTGATGCCGCAGGCCCGAGGCAAGAAGTACAAAGAAGCGGCGAAGGCGATTCAACGCACCGAGCCGTACGCGCCCGATGACGCCGTGCGTCTGGTGCTGAAGAGTTCGACCTCGAAGTTCGACGGCTCGATTGAGGCGCACCTGCGGCTGGGCGTTGACCCGCGCCACGCCGACCAGATGGTGCGCGGCTCGGTGGTGCTGCCGCACGGCACCGGCAAAAAGCGCCGGGTGCTCGTGTTCGCCGCCGGGGAGAAAGCGCGCGAGGCGACCGAAGCCGGCGCGGACTACGTCGGCGCTGATGACCTGGTGAAGCGGATCCAGGAAGGCTGGCTCGAGTTCGACGTCGCGCTCGCCACCCCGGACCTGATGGGTCAGGTGGGCCGGCTTGGCAAAATCCTGGGGCCGCGCGGCCTGATGCCGAATCCCCGTGCCGGCACGGTCACCTTCGACATCGCCAGGGCGGTGAAGGACATCCAGGGTGGCCGGATCGAGTACCGGGTTGACAAGACCGGCATCATTCACACGAACATCGGCAAGGCCTCCTACAGCGAGACGCAGCTGCGCGATAACTTCGTCGCGTTGATGGACGCGGTGGTCCGGGCCAAGCCCAGCTCCGCCAAGGGGCAGTACCTCCGCTCGGTCTACCTCTCGCCCACGATGGGTCCGAGCGTGCCCGTCGACCCGGTCGCCGCCGGCCGGATGAGTTAACCCGGCCACCCGTCGAATGGCGAACGAGAAGACCGGCGACCCCGCCGTCGACACCTTCCTGAAGGGCTACTCGCCGCAGGTGCGGGTGATCGCGGTCAAAACCCGCGAGGTGATCCTCTCGGTACTTCCGGGAGCGACCGAGAAGGTCTTTCCCGGCTGGAAGGTGATCCAGTATGGCGCCGGGGCCGGTCGGGAGGGCGTCTTCGCGGTGATGTCGCCGCAGAAAGAGCGGGTCAACCTCGGGTTAACCAACGGCGCCGACCTGGCGGATCCGCAGGGGTTGCTGGAAGGAACCGGCAGCGGAATCCGGCACGTCAAGCTGACCTCCGCGGAGGCGGCCGCCGCCCCAGCCGTTCGCCAGCTGGTCAGTGACGCCCTTCAGGCATTGCGCAACGGCGGCTGATATACTCACGATCCGCGACAACTGAATAGCCGAAGACCGCTGGTGCCGGCCGAGCCGGCTTAATGTCCAGCGCAGGTGAGCAAGGTGTCTATGGCCTCCTCGCCTGATGCGAAGGAGGTTTTTTATTGGCCACGGCGCTGAAGAAACAAGAGAAGATCGACAAGAAGGCGGAGAAGGCGGCGACGGTCGCCGATCTCACCGCTCGGCTGAAAGCGTCGTCGACCGCGGTGCTGGCGGACTATCGCGGCATGACGGTCGGCCAGATGCGGGAGCTGCGCAGCAAGCTGCGCGGGGGCGGCATCGAGATGGTCGTCGTCAAAAACACGCTGGCGCGGCGCGCCGCCAAGGCCGCCGGCTACGAGCCGCTCAGTGCCGAGCTGGTGGGGCCGGTCGCGATGCTGTTCGCCGTCGATGACGTGTCGGCCCCCGCCCGCATCCTGAACGAGTACATCAGGGCCAACCGGAAGATGGTCATCAAGGCCGGCCTGCTCGAAGGCCAGGTGATCAAGGCGGACGCCGTCACGGAACTCGCCGATCTCCCATCCCGCGAGGTGCTTCTCAGCCGGCTGCTCGGCGCCATGCAAGCTCCTCTAGGCAATCTGGCCAGCGTGCTGCAGGCCCCCATCGTCAAGCTCGCCCGTACGCTCGACGCCCTTCGCAGTCAGAAAGAATCGCAGTCACCGGCCGGAGCGCCGGCCGCAAGTTAGGAGGAACTTCATGGCAAAAGTCAGTGTCGACGATTTCGTTTCCGCGTTGAAAGAATGGACCGTGGTGGACGTGATGAACGCCATCAAGGCCATCGAGAATGAGTTTGGCGTTACGGCGGCCGCCCCGGTGGCGGTGGCCGCAGCCCCGGCCGCTGGAGGTGCAGCCGCGGCGGCACCGGAAGTCGAGCAGACCGAGTTCCAGGTGGTGCTCACCTCCCCGGGCGATGCCAAGATCGGCGTCATCAAGGTGGTTCGGGAGATCACCGGCCTTGGGCTGAAGGAAGCCAAGGACCTGGTCGACCAGGCGCCGAAGCCGGTCAAGCAGGGCGTCAATCGGGAGGAAGCGGAAAGCGTCCTCAAGAAATTGAAGGATGCCGGCGCTGGCGCGGAAATCAAGTAGGCAGACCACAAAACCGGCGCGGTCGAGCACCGCGCCGGCCAATGTGGCCGAGCGCCAGGGCGACCGGGAGCAAGGCTCCATCCGGCACCTGGTCGCCACCGATGGGCCCCAGCTCGACCCCACGCCGGTCAGCCTGCTCGCCTGCCTCAAGGAGGGAAAGCAGGGTTTCTGGCTCGACATCGAGAATCCGGGGGATGCCGATTTCGACCTCCTCGAAAAGACCTTCAAGTTTCACCCGCTGACGCTGGAGGACATCCGCAACCGCAACCAGCGCCCGAAGGTCGAGGAGTTCCCCGGCTACGCCTTCGTTGTCCTGTTCACGGCCGAGATGGTCGACGAGCGGGCGGAGATCCGCGAGCACCACATTTACCTCTCGCCGCAATACCTGGTGAGCGTCCATCTCGAGCCCTCGAAGCCGCTGGCCGATCTTCGTCAGCGCATCAAGGAGAACCCCGACCTCACTCGCCGAAGCTTGCCCTTCCTCTTCTACCTGGTGGTCGACCAGCTGGTCGATGCGCTCTTTCCCGTGCTCGAACAGGTTGACGACGCCACGGATGCGCTCGAGGACACGATCATCGACCGCCCGGATACCGCCGCCCTGACGAAGTTGTCCCTCTTGAAGCGGATCGTTGTCGACCTACGGAAGGTGCTGGGCGCGCAGCGCGACGTCTTTCAGCGGCTGACTACCCGGGCGATCGGCGATCCGCAAGACAAAGAGATGTCGATCTACTATCGCGACGTCTACGACCACCTGGTCCGCCAGTACGAGACGGTGGACTCCCTCCGCGACCTCCTGGCCAGCGCCATGGACGTTTACCTCTCGACCGTCTCCAACCGGCTGAACCTGCGGATCACCCGGCTCACTGTGTTCGCCACCCTCTTCCTGCCGTTGACCTTCCTCACCGGCTTTTTCGGGATGAACTTCGCCTGGTTGGTGGGCCACATCGCCCCCGCCTGGACATTCTGGATCCTGGCCGTCGGGGTGATGGCCGCGACCGCCGGGGCCCAGCTCTGGTATTACCGCCGGCTGGGCTGGATCTGACCCAGCCAAGCTTTGCCGGGCAGCCGCCGTTGTTCTTCCCGGAGGGTAGATCCGTGTTCCGTTGGATGCTCATGTTCGTGCTGGTTCTGGGGGTGATCACGGGATTTGTCCTGTTTGTCCTGGGGGTCCCGATTCCCGGCCTGACCTGGTTCGGGATTCAGCAGCCATCGTCGCCCTTCTCGCCGTGATCCGGGCCGTCGGCTACGAGGGCCGAATCTGCGCCAAAACCTCTTCCCCTGGGGCACGGGGAGTGCTAGACTACTGCCCGATTAGGCTGATCGAATTCCAACCGGCGACCTGATCGACTTTTCCCACCCCGGGGAACCCGCCCCGGGCCCGCTCGCGAAGCTCCGGTTTCGCGACAAAGATGTTTGCGCGCTTGACACCCTGGGTACCCTGATGGTACTATTGCCGTTCGGTGCTTCCTGGGTTGCTTTTCCGCGTCCCTAGCACCATTAGCCTGCCCACCATTTTTTCCTGCTTCATCTGAAAGGAGAGTCCATGATTCAGCCTTCCTCTAACGGCTCTCGCGTCAGCTATGGCCGCATTCCGGAGATGCTCCCGGTCGCCGATCTGATCGGGACCCAGATTCGGTC
>VBEN01000124.1 GCA_005881175.1 Chloroflexota bacterium | reverse complement strand
TGGCGCCCTGGATGGGCGATGGCATCTGGCCGGCCTTAAGGTATCCGAGCTCGCGGGCAAAATCGCTGATCGCGTCGAGAACCTGCTGATGCTGCGCCGGATCCCGAACCACTCCACCCTTCCCCACCGCCCCTTTACCGACTTCGAACTGCGGTTTGACCAGGGCGATGACGTCGCCCGGCGGGCTCAGAAGATCACGGACCCGCGGGAGGACCAGACGCAGGGAGATGAATGAGACGTCGATGACCGCGAGGTCCGCCGGTGTGGGGAGCTGGTCGAGGCGGCGGATATTGACCCGCTCCAGGACGATCACGCGGGGGTCCTGGCGAAGTCTCCAGGCCAGCTGTCCGTAGCCGACGTCGACCGCGATCACCCGCTCCGCGCTGCGCTGCAAGAGCACGTCTGTAAAGCCGCCGGTCGACGCACCCACATCGAGGCAGTGACGGCCGCGCGGATCGATGGCGAAGGCGTCGAGTGCCGCCGCCAGCTTCTCCCCACCTCGGCTGACGTAATCCCTCGCGCCGGTGAGTTCGATCGCCTGGTCGGCCGCGACCATCTGGTCCGGTCGCTCCGTCATCGTGCCGCCGACTCGCACCAGACCGGCCCGTACCATCACCTGCGCCCGTTCGCGGGAGGCTGCCAGGCCGCGCTCGACCAACGCCTGGTCAAGGCGCCGGCGTTCCGCCACCATCATCGCCACAGCCCAAGGCCGATCACGACTCCAAGGAGGGCACCCGCGATCACCTCGATCGGCGTGTGACCCAGCAGTTCTCGGAGCCGTTCCTGATGGATGCCGCGATGAGCGATGAACAGGTCGTCAAGCAAACGGTTGAGGATCATCGCCTGCTGGCCGGCGGCCCGCCGAACCCCAGTCGCGTCGTACATCACAACCGAACTGAAAATCAGCGCCAGGGCAAACAGGGGCGACTCGACGCCCTGGAGCCGCCCGATGATCGTGGTGAGCGATACCACCAGGGCGCTGTGCGAGCTCGGCATCCCCCCGGCGGTCGCGAGCCGGCGCACGCTAAGCCGGCGTAAGAGGACCGAGTCGATGATCACCTTGCTGGCCTGGGCAATCACCCACGCCACCAGCGGAACGACAAAGTAGGGGTTCCGAAGCAGGCTCACGGGCCGGGCGGCCGCTCGCCGGCCGGAGCCAGCTCATTCAGCCGCCGCTCGGCCTCGTCGAGTAGTCGAGCGCACCGTCGAGCCAGCGCCAGTCCTCGCTCGAACGTCCGGACGGATTCGGCCAGATCCTCCTGTTCTTTTCCCAGCTGCTGAACCGTCCGCTCCAGCTCGGCAGCCGCGGTTTCATAATCCATCTGCGCCACGGCCTCGTCGATGGTCATGAGGCACCCTGGGTGGCGGCCTCGTCGGGGTGACGTCGCACCTCCTCGTCCGCGGCGATCCGGCCGAGGATGCCGTTGACGAACTTGCCCGAGTCGGGGCCCCCGAACGTCTTGGCCAGCTCGATCGATTCGTTGATCGCCGCCTTCAGCGGCACGCTGGGCAGATAGCGGATCTCGAATGCCGCGATCCGCAGCAGGGTGCGCTCGACTTTGGCCATCTGATCGAGCCCCCAGTTGCGAGACACTTCGGCCAGGTGCGCGTCGATATCCGCCTGATGCTCCCGCACGCCGAAGATCAAGGTGCGGGCGAAGTCAGCCACCTCGGCGTCGGCGCGCGATTCCGCGAGGTGGTACTGCAGCGATCGCTCGACATCGCCGCCATCGGCCTCGAGCTCGAAGAGGACCTTGAGCGCGAGCTCCCGGGCCAGATGGCGCCGGCCCATTAGCCCCGCGCCCCGGCGATGAGGCGTCGCACTACGCGTCCTCGGGGAACCTCACGTCGCCGACAAAGACGTTGACCTGGCGCACTTCGAGGCCGAGCATCTTGTCGATCGCGTCCGCTACCTGCCGCTGCACCTCAGCCGCCACCGTCGGGACGTGGGCGGAATGCTCGACGATCACGAACAGCTCCAGGTTCAGCGCGTCATTGCCCATATCGACGCGCACGCCCTTGTAGGAGTTACTGGCCGGAAGCACCCGGTGGCCATCCCGAGCCCGAGCCGGGTACATCCCTACGATGCCCTGCACCTGGCTCGCGGTCAGGGAGGCGATGTGGGCGATCACCTCGTTCGCCACCTTCACCGAGCCGAGCGGCCGGTCTGGCATGGCCTTAGACTCGCTCCACGTAAGCGCCCGTCCGCGTGTCGACCCGGACCACGTCGCCTTCGTTGACGAAGAAGGGCACGTTGAGGGTCAGCCCGGTCTCGACCGTGGCCGGTTTGCCGCCCCCTGCGGCCGTATCACCTTTGAAACCTGGCGAAGTCTGGGTCACCTTGAGATCAACGGTGGTCGGAAGTTCCACTCCCAGCGGCTCCCCGTCATACATGAGAACTTCGATCGAGCTGTTCTCCTTCAGGTACTTCAGGGTGTCGCCCAGTTGGTCATCGTTGAGCGGTAGCTGATCGTAACTGGCGAGATCCATGAAGAAATGGCGATCACCATCGCTGTAAAGGTACTGCATGGGGACTTTTTCGATCCGAGCCCTGGCAAAGCGGTCCTTGTCGCGAAACTTCTGGTCGATGATCGATCCGCTGCGCACGTTGCGCAGCTTGGTGCGGAAGAAGGTGTCGCCGCGGGCGTTCTGGCCCTGCTGAAACTCGATCACGACCCAGAGCTCCCCCTCCCACTCGATCGTCATCCCGTTGCGGAAATCGCTGGGGTTAACCATGTCCGGAGAGGGATTTTAGCCTGACTCAGCTCGGATGGCGCCGGGCCTCGATCTGAGAGAAGATCGCGTTGCGCAGCTGCTGCGGCCGGGGCACCATGCTCAGCACCTCGCCGCTGTCCCGACCGGCGGACTCGAGCTGGATGTCGCCAAACCCCCAGGTGCGGCCCCAGATGCCCTGGAACGTGGTGAGGTCCTGGATCCGATCGATGGCGATCGACCGGGAGAACTTGGAGATGATGCCCTCGTTCAAGATGACCCGCTGGTCGGTGAGGACATATTCGTGGGCTCGCCAGCCCCAGTAATAGAGGTTGAGGACAAACAGCCCCGCGAGAACCACTCCGAGCATCAGGAAGAGGCGGAGCTCGCCCGGAACGGGCAGCAGGACAAGAATCACGAGCGAGACGGCGATCGCCAGGACGGTGGTCACCGTTGGGCGCACCAGGACTACCCAGTGACGCGCCGAGCTGACCAGGATCCGTTCCCCGGGGAGCAGATCGCGCGCGTTCATGGCGGCTGCGTCAACAGAATGATCAGCGTCCCGATTACCAGGAACGGGCCGTAGGGCACGGCCTCTTTCAATCGGCGGATCCGGGTGATGAGCAGAATTATCGCCACAAATCCCCCCAGAAACACGCCGTAGAGCAGGGCGTGGACCATTCGTAGATTCGAGAGGCCGGTGGCCATCCCGATGAACACGGCGAGCTTGACGTCACCGAACCCAAAGGCCTCCGTCCCGAAGACGAATTGGCCTCCAAGGTAGAGCAGCAAGAAAATCCCCCCGGCGATCAGGGCGGCGATGGGAGCGGTGCGCCAATCCGGCCATGGCCAGGTGGCAATGGGCGTCCAGGGCGTCAGAAAGGCCAGCCCAAGGGCGATCACCCAGCTGGGGAACATCACCAGATCGAGGATGTAGCGCGTCTTCAAGTCGAAGCCGAGCACCTGCACCAGGAGAGCAGCGTAGACGGAATCGATGAACAGCAGCGGCTGGAGGCCGAGCTGCAAAGCGAACAGAAAGAACAGCAGGGAGCAGAGACCCGGCATGAGCAGCGTCTCGGGGCGTGATTGCTGGAACTCGATCTCCTCGATCCCCGCCAGCCAGCGTGACAGGTAGTTCAAGCCGGCACCCATAAGGACGCCGGCGAGGGCCCAGGCCAGCGCCAGGGGCAGGTGGCTCACGAGCTGAGGCGCCCCAGCACGGCCCGCTCCAACGCCGCCCGCATCTCGGCTTCCGGTGCGGGCTGGCCAGTCCAGATCTCGAAGGCGGCGAGCCCCTGGAAGAGCAGCATCGACAATCCATTGATCGCCCGAGCGCCCCGGTCGCGAGCGCCCCGCACCAGGGGAGTGATGGGCGGTTGATAGATGAGATCGAAGATGAAGTGACTGGGCACGAGCCACTCGATCGGAAACGGCACGGCGGTGCCGTCGTTGCCGACCGGGGTCGCGTTCACGATCAGCTCAACCTTGCGGACGAGCAAGGAGAGCGATCCAATAGGCGATGGCCCGCCGCTGCTGATATCGAGGTCACGGCACAGTGCCCGGGCCTCGTCGAGGTCGCGGCTCGACACCCAGATCTTGCCGGCGGACTCGCGCAGCGCGTCGACCGACGCTCGGGCGGCGCCACCCGCGCCCAGGATGAGTGCCGAGCGACCTTTCGCCTGGAAGCCGGCCTCTTCGAGGGCCAGGGTGAACGCCGAGCGATCGGTGTTCCAGCCGATCAGCGCGCCGGCTCGATGGCTGATGGTGTCGACGGCCCTGACCAGCTGCGCCTCTGGCCCCAGCCCATCCAGCAACCGGCTGATCGGTACCGTATGCGGCATCGTCACGGCGGCGCCCAGAACCCGCGTGTCCGCCCGCATATGCGCCACGGCATCGGCCAGCTCGGCCGGCCGGACCACCCGCGCCTCGCATATCGCATCGATGCCGGCGGCGGCGAACCCGGCATCGTAGAGCGTGGCGGCCAGCTCGCCGCCCTCGTCCCCACCGACCAGCAGAAGCCGGGCAACACCCCCGTCTCTCCGGCGGGCAGGGTCGGGGAGCGGGTTACTCGAGGCCGTACTGCTTGAGGAGGCGAGCGAACTCTTCGTTGGTCTTGGCGTAGTGGTTGTGACCCTGTTTGTCGGAGAGGTAGAAGAAGTAGCCGGTTGTCGCCGGTTGGAGGGCGGCATCGATGGCCTTGATGCCGGGGTTCGCGATGGGTCCTGGTGGGAGTCCGGTATGTAGATAGGTGTTGTAGGGCGAATCGATCTTGCGGTCGTCCGTGGTGACGGTCGCCTGCCAGGCGCCTTTCGCGTACAGCACGGTGGCATCGATGTCCAGCGCCCAGCCGGCCGAGAGCCGGTTGTAGATCACGCTGGCCACGAGCGGGCGGTCTTCGTCGAATAGGGCCTCCCGCTCGATCATCGAGGCGATGGTGACGACTTGCAGAGCATTCAGCTTGCGTTGGCTTGCCTGCCCCTTCCGGGTGTCATTCCAGCGCTTCCTGAACTGCTCGAGCTGCAGCGTGATCAGCTGCTTTGCCGTCCCATTCCGCGGGATCAGGTAGGTATCGGGGAAGAGGAATCCCTCGAGCGACTTCCCTGGCGCAAGGTCCTTCAGGAAGTCGTAGTTGAACTGGCCAGCCACGGCCTGCGCCATATAGTCGCTGCCCTTGATCACACCGCCTGTATCGAGCAGCGCGGCCGTCTTCTTGATCGTATAGCCCTCCGGGACCGTCACGAAGATCTCCTCGGGGATGGCCGTTTGTAGATCCTCCAGGATCTGGACCATATTGAGGTTGCGGCTGAGTTCGTAGGCGCCCGCCTGCACATTGCGGTCGAGGTGCTTGTAGCGGGCGTAGACGTCGAAGACCGTGACGGAGTCGATCAGCCCGGCACGATGAAGGGTGTCGGCGACCTCATGAAAGCTAGCGCCGGGTGGCACGACGAACCGAACCTTAGCGTTCCCCGGATTGGCGGGCTGGTGAAGCTGATGGTCGACCCAGTTGTAGGCGAGCACACCCGGGATGCCGAGCGCCGCCGGCAACAGAAAAAGGATGACGACAAACCACTGCACGCAGCCCAATGCGCGGCTGCGCCGCCGCGGCGCCCGCGGGCTCGGTTGCCGGGCCGGGTCAGTCAGCGCTCCGGGCCGCCGTCTTCATCGAGCTCGTCGTCTTCTTCGAATTCCTCGAGCTGCTCGACCACCCGGTCGTGTTCATCATCGTCCAGGGTCACGAGCGACTCGCCTTCACGGCGCAGAATGAGCACGCGGTCCTCGTCGGCCTCCGCCTGCAGGACGTAGTACGTTTCACCCTCGATCTCCACGACGTCGTGAACGACGTAGCTCTCCTCTTCGCCGGTCTTCTCGTTGACCAGCTCGATGGTTTGAATCTCGCCGTTCGCCTCGGGAATCTCTGGCATTCAGCCTCCTGGCCCCCGCCCGCGTTGGTAATCGAGGTACCCCTGCAACAATAACGTGGCGGCCATCCGATCGACCTCTTGCCGCCGTTTGCTCCGCCGTTTGCCCTGCTCGATCAGATAACGCTCGGCGGCCACCGTTGTCAGGCGTTCGTCCCAGTATGCCACCGGGCGCCCGGTCGCCTGCGCGACGCGTGCCCCAAATGCCTGGGCCTCCTGGGCTGCGGTCTCGAGGCGACCATTCATGGTGCGAGGAAGACCGATCACGATCGCGGCGATGTCGTGGCGTGCCACGAGATCGACGAGGGCCTTGAGATCCTCCGCCTCTGAGCGTCGTGATAGCACGCTCAGCGGCTGGGCGATCGTCCCCGATGGATCACTCAATGCGAGCCCGAGCCGGACGCTGCCCGGATCGATCGCGAGGATCCTCAAGAGCTCGGGCTGCCGGAGACCTCCTGGATCTTGAGTGAGATGCGCGAGCTGAACAGCGGCAGCCAGGGCAGACCGAATGGTGACTGGCTGACGCGGGCGTCGACGACGTTTGGCAGAGACTGGAGGAACGCGTGCGCCTTCGACGGACTCATGCCCTTCAGATGGCCCCGGATGTTGCTCTCCAGGAAGACCGGTGTGGAAAGGACCGAGGCATGGCCGTTCAGGGTGATGTGACCGTCGGCGGCCGCATCGATGGCCTCGTAGCTGAGGTTGACGTTGCTGGTCAGCTGACCTTGATCGTGACCGTGAAGCCCGACACTTCCTCGCCTACCTTGTGGTCCGCCGTTACGGTCGCCTGTACCCCATTGCCGACCATGACGAGCTTGAGACCCTGCGCCTTGCTGGTCAGCTGATCCGTGACCTGCGGGACCGCATCTTTCGCGTAGACGTCGCGGATGCCGTCGATGTCAGACTGCTGGATTACGGTTGCCGTTCGCGGATCCGCACCGCCGGTCGTTGCCTGAGCGTTGTCAACCGTGAGGTTGAAATCACGGCTGTTGTTGACGTTGGTAATGGTATGTGGTTCGGTGTTACCACTAGGTCCGGGTTGGACCGCTTTTACCTGAACGGATGCGGACCCCTTTGGCGATGAGACCGTAATCGCCTTTTGGGTTAAGTACTGCTTACCCTCGCCGGTACTGACCGACGTTCCCGCCGCGATTGATTTGGCGTTGTTGTCGCAGAAGAAGGTGCAGCTATACGTAAACGTGACCGAACCAGATGACGGCTGGGCATCAATCTGCTTCTGGCCGGTCGCCGTGCCGGGCATCGTCTGTGACTGGCTGGCGTGAACCGCCTGGGTCGCGAAGTGGTCGCCTGATCCGGCTGCGGTCCCTGGCGCGCCGAGCAAGGTGACGTCTGCCTTGACCGGCGTGCCCGACACGGACAGCGTCGCGGTTGCGCTTGGCAGGTACAGGATGCCCACGAGCAACGCGACGATCGCCAATGCTCCGGCGCCGATCAGGTAGGGCCGGTAACTCCTGAAGGAGGGCCCCGGCCGTGCCGGCATCGACGCTGCGGGCGTCTTCTTTGGTGGCGCAGAGATCACCGACGCCTCCCGTGGGCGGTCGAGGGTGGCGACGCCGCCGGAGCCGCCTGCTATCCGGGTCCCCGACGCCGCACCGGCCGGGACCGTCGCCGACGGGACACCGCCCGGGGCGGGCGCCTCATCGACCAGCCCGGGCTGGTGGACCTCCGTTCCGGTGTCATAGGCCGCCAGGCTCGGAAACGCCGTCACGCCGGCCTCCAGTGACATCGCCTGGAGTCGGGGATCGCTGCTCACCAGGTTCACCCGTTTGCCGTAGCTGTCGGCATAGCGCTTCAGAAGCCGGAAGCTCATAGCGCTCTGCAGGGCTCGGGCCCGCTCGGGGACTACGAACGTGACCTCATCCTCGAGGCTGAGATCACGCAGGCGGTCGACGAGGTCGGTGATCTCCTCGTCGGCTTCGACGTAGAGCAGCTTGGCCAGAGTCTTCACAGTTTTAACACGTCGCAGCCTTTCATACCCGAAACGTCACCGATAGTCGAGTCGTTACGGTGTCAGGTTTTGTCGTCCCGGCTGTCAGACTTTCATGGCCTTCAGCACCTTCCGCATCAGCCCGAAAAGCGGGGCCTGATCCTCCGATTGCTGCTGAATCGCGTGAAAAGCCAACCCCATCGGCGTAATGTCCTGCTGGTCGAGCAGCAACCCGGTGGAGTCGTAGATGCCTCGAATATCCACCGGGCGTAGGACGTTGACGCCCGGGGTGCGGCCGAACGGAAGTTTGTCTGCCCAGGCAAAGCTTCGAAGCTGCTCCTTGACCTCCGGCAGGGCGCTGCCGCCCCCGGCCAGATAGATTGCCGTCGGGAGCCGCTCTCCCTTCGCCATCTCCTGAAGGGTGATCGCCACCCCCTCGACCAGCACCTCGGCATCCCGGGCCACCACGGCGTGCACCTTTTCGGCCTGTTCCGGCGGAAGCTCGCCCTTCGAATGGCGAACCTTGACGGCTTCCGCTTCGGTGAAGGAGATGCCGAAGCGGGTCGCCAGCTTCTTGGTGAAAACCCGCCCGCCGATGGGAAACATTCGAGTGCCTTCGATCCCGCCATTGCGAATGAGGGCGATGTCGGTGGTGCCACCGCCGATGTCGATGAAGATCCCCCCGAAATCGTAGACCTCGTCAGTGGCGGCGCAGCGCGCCATCGCGTAGGGCTCGGCCACTGTGGCCAGCAGCTCGAGGTCCAGCTCGGTGGCGATCGTCTGCAGGGCGCCCACGTGGGTCAGCGGCGCAAACGTGTTGAAGACGGTGATCACCATCTGCCGTCCCTGGAAGTCGATGGGATTGCTCACGGCAAAGCCGTCGATCCGGACGCTGGTGATCGCGGAGTTGATCAACTTGACGCTGACGTCAGCAACGCCAAGCTCCAGGCTCATCGCGTGGCCGGCCTCGCGAAGCGCCCGTCTTTGCACCAGCTGAAGCGTCTGGAGCAGCTCGACCTCGTTGATCTTGAGGTTGGGATCGGGGCGCGGCACCGTGACCGAGGTGCTGAAGCCCTTGACCTGCTCGCCGGCGATGCCGATCACCGCCTGGCCGGGGATGGTATCGCACATGTCCTCCGCCTGGGACATCGCCTTATCGCAGCTGTCGATGATCCCCTGGATATCGGACGGGACGCCGGCCTGCATGTCGGACAATTCCTGGCGCTGCCGCGACGCCCCCAGGACGACGCCGTTGCGTCCCTCGCGCTTCACCACCAGCGCCTTGATGTACTCGGTGCCGATGTCCAGGGCGGTGTAGTAGTTCTCGTAGTCGGCGCCTCGACGCAAGCGCTTGATGCGGTCTTTGATCTTGATCATCTATCTCCCTCCCCCCTTGTGGGGGAGGGTCGGGGTGGGGGGTTCAAATGCTTCCGCACATACTCCTGCAAGGACTTGAACGCCTCATCCACCCTTTCGGGATCGATCCCGCCTCCCTGGCCGACGGGTCCGCGGCCACCGCCCTTTCCGCCCGCCACGTGGCGAAAGGCCTGCACCAGGTCATTGGCGGGCAGCCGATCCGCCAGCGGGCTTGCCACCTTGACGGCGAAGTTGCGCCCACCGACGACTACCGCGACTCCGTTGCCGTTGGCCCGCGTCAGCGCGTGATCGGCAAAGGTGAGCAGGTCCCTTTCGCCGGCATCCACCCGCTGAAGGAACAGGCGCACACCGTCCACGTCGGCTTCCTCGAGTTGCGCTCCACCACCGGCGGCGAGACGCTGGCGAACGTTGGCGATCTCTTTTTCGAGGCGCTTGACCTCAGCCTGGAGGGTGGCCACCCTCGAAGGCAGCTCGGAGGGACCCGCGCGGAGAGTTTCGCCAAGCTCGGCGAGCACGCGCTCGTAGTCCCGCACCCGCCGGTCGGCCGCCACGCCGGCCCGCATCTCGATTCGACGAATACCGGCGCCAATGCTGCGGTCGTTCGAGATCAGGGCCACGCCGATCTCGCCGGTGCGCTCGACGTGCGTGCCGCCGCACAATTCCCGGGCCCAGTCACCGAATGAAACGACCCGAACCAGGTCGCCGTACTTCTCGTCGAATAGCGCCACGGCGCCGGTTGCAATCGCCTGCTCGAGCGGAAGCTCTTCCACGCGCCGAATAAGGTTCGCGCGGACCTTGTCATTCAGCAAACGAAAGACACGATCGACCTCGTCCGGCGTGAGCGCGCGCGGAAAACGAAAATCGAAGGTGGCGTAGTCTGGTTGGACCGACGATCCCGCCTGACTCGCGTCCTCGCCCAGTACGTCGCGAAGAGCGCGATGCAGCAGGTGAGTGGCCGAGTGATGACGAGCGATGGCTTGCCGGCGCGGAGCATCTACCACGGCGCGAACCCGATCGCCGGGTTTGAGCCGATCGGTTGACACCGCGACCCGGTGGCGGATCGCCTCAGCCTGCGGTTGGACGTCGACGACACTCGCCTTCTCGCCGTTCCAGGTCAACCAGCCTGTATCGGCCGTCTGCCCGCCCCGCTCGGCATAGAAGGGCGTCTCTTCGAGGAACACATCCGCTTGCTCTGGGTCACCGGCGACTGCGAAGACGTCGGTGACGACCGCATCGGCTTCGAGCTGGTCGTAGCCAATGAAACGCGTCGCTCGGCCCGCCAGGGGTGCCGTGAATAAGCCGGTTGCCACCCGACTCCGTTCTCGCTGACCTTGCATCAAGGCCGCGACCGCAGTCATGTCGACCGCGATGCCTTGCTCTTGGGCCAGCTCAGCGGACAGTTCGACCGGGAAACCAAGCGTGTCGTGGAGGTAGAAGACCTCCTCGGAGGTCAGCGCCTTCCGATCGATGAGCCCCTGGAGGCGCTCCATACCCTGCCGCAGCGCGATGCTGAAGCGCTCCTCCTCCGAGCGCACCATGTCCGTTATCTGGCCGGCCTGCTTGCGTACCTCTGGGTAGATATCGCCCAGGATTCTGACCACGATTGGCACGCCCGACGATAGATGGGCCTTGAGACCGAGCCGTCGGCCATGAACCATCGCGCGCCGGATCAGGCGCCGCAGGACATAACCCCGCCCCTCATTCGAGGGGATGACCCCGTCCGCCATGAGCATGGTGGTGCCCCGCGCATGGTCGGCCATGACCCGAAGCGACGTATCCACCTCAGCCTGCGTCCCATACGGCTTTCCGGTTTCCTTCTCCCAGTGTTCGATCAGCGGCCGGAACAGGTCCGTTTCAAAAACACCGCGACGCTGTTGGTTGACGACGGCGGTGATGCGCTCCAGACCCATCCCGGTGTCGATACCCTTGCGTGCCAGCGGCGTCCGGTGGCCGGCCTGGTCGCGGTCCCACTGGATGAACACCAGGTTCCAGATCTCGAGGAACCGGTCGCAGCCGGGGTGCTCGCAGTTCGGACCGCAGTCCGCCATCCGACACCCATGCTCCTCGCCCCAGTCGTAGTGGACCTCGGAGTCCGGACCGCACGGCCCGGTCGGGCCGGCCGCCCAGAAGTTGAACTCATCGCCAAAGCGACGGATGCGCTCGTCCGGAATGCCAGTCTTCTTCCAGATCTCGTAGCTCTCGTCGTCATCGTTGTGGATCCCCGCCCACAGCTGCTCCTTCTCGAGATTGAAGTCTTTGGTCAGGAGCTCGTAGGCGTATGGAATCGCCTTCTCCTTGAAGTACTCACCGAAAGAGAAGTTGCCCAGCATCTCGAAGAAGGTGAGGTGGTGGCCATCGTGGCCAACGACGTCGATGTCCGATGACCGAAAGACTTTTTGAACAGTCGTGGCGCGCGGATGGGGCGGTTTCGCCTGGCCCAGGAAATAAGGTTTGAAGGGCACCATCCCCGCACTGGTGAACAGCAGGGTAGGATCGCCGAACGGGATCAGGGATGAGCTCGGCAACACCTTGTGGTCCCGCTCTTTGAAGAAGTTGAGAAAACGTTGGCGGATTTCCGCGCTTGTCATATGCGGCCTGCGCGCTCTGTGAATTGTACTGCGGAGGGCGAAACCAACAGCCAGCGTTCCACGTTGACTGTGGCAAATGGGTCAGGAGGTGAGCTGCTCATGCGGGTAAAGATGATTCTCCCCGCCCTGACCGAGGCCACCAGCCCGTTCTTCCGCCCCATCAAGTACTCGCTCTTCCCACCTCTTGGGCTCGCGACCCTGGCTGGTTTTCTCGACGAGGACGACGAAGTATCGATCTGGGATGAGCACGTCGAGCGGGTGCCGCTGGACGACGAACCCGACCTGGTCGTCATCCAGGTCTATATCACGTCGGCAAGGCGGTCCTATGCAATTGCCGACCAATACCGTGCCCGAGGCGTCTACGTTGCTCTGGGCGGCCTGCACGTGACGTCACTCCCTGATGAGGCCCAACGCCATGCCGACACGGTGTTCCTGGGCCCGGGCGAAGATACCTGGCCGAGATTCCTCCAGGACTTCCGGGCCGGCCATCCAGGCAGCCGCTACACCTCACAGCATCGGACGCTGCTGGGCGTACCGCCGATCCGGCGTGACCTCATCCGGCGCCACAAGTACCTGGTGCCGAATTCCATCGTCGTTTCCCGCGGCTGCCCCCACGTCTGCGACTTCTGTTACAAGGTCGCCTTCTTCAAAGGCGGGAAGGAATTCTATGTGCAGCCGGTCGAGTCCGCGCTGGCGGAGATCAGCCGACTGCCCGGCCGGCATCTGTACTTTCTCGATGATCACCTGTTCGGCAGCCCTCCGTTTGCCACCGCCCTCTTCGACGGGATGCAAGGCATGGGACGGCTCTGGCAGGCGGCCGGAACGGTGAAGGCGGTGCTCGAACAGCCCACGCTGCTGGAGAAAGCGGTGCGGGCGGGACTGCGTAGCCTCTTCGTGGGCTTTGAGACCGTCAACTCGGCCAACCTCTCGGAGCAGCGAAAGTTCCAGAACATCGGCCGTGACTACGGGGCCGCTATTCGTCGGCTGCATGAGCTGGGCGTAATGGTCAACGGTAGCTTTGTTTTCGGCATGGATCATGACAGGCCGGATGTCTTCGACCGCACGGTCGCCTGGGCGATCGAGCAGGGCATCGAGACGGCCACCTTCCACATCCTGACGCCCTACCCGGACACGGCCCTCTACCAGCGGATGGATACCGAGAACCGAATTCTGCATCGAGACTGGGATCGCTTCGACACGCGACACGTCGTCTTTCGGCCCGCCCAGCTCCAACCGCAAGAGCTCGAAGCCGGATACTGGCGCGCCTACCGGGAGTTCTATCGCTGGGGATCGATCTGGCGAAGCGCGGCTACCAAACCGGCGCCTCGTGATCGACTCAGACACATTGCGTATGCGGGCGGCTGGAAAAAGTTCGAGCCCTTCTGGGACCTGGCGATTCGGGGTGGCCAGGTGCTCCACGCTTTGCCATTCCTGGAGTTGATCCTCGAAGGCTTCGGCCGGCACGCACCCGCCAGCGCACCCGCTGTCAGCATCGTGCCCGCATCGCAGATGGCCGGGTTAACTGACGGGTAGTTCGCGCTTCAGTCGCTCGACGGCCGCCCGCTGCAGCCGCGAGACGTGCATCTGCGAGATGCCCAACCGTTTGGCGACCTCGGCCTGGGGCAGCTCGTCCACGAACCGGAGGTACATGATGCGCCGCTCCCGCGGCGTCAGGTGGCGCATCGCCTGGTCGAGCAGGTCTTGCAACTCCACCTTGTCCAGATTCTCGTCTTCCAGTCCAAGCCGCTCAGTCAGTTGCAGGCCGTCGTCGTCGCGGGCGGCGGGGCCGGTCGACTCGAAAGGAATCGTGCGCTGGGCCGGGCTCGCCTCCATCGCGGCCAGCACCTCTTCCGGTTCCAGTCCGAGCTCCTTCGCGATTTCGTTGACCGACGGCTGGCGGCCGAGTTTGGCCTGCAGTCGCTGTTGCGCCAGGTCGGCACGCTGCATGGTCTCCTGCAGACGGCGGGGCACCTTCACGGCCCAGCTCTTGTCCCGGAAGTAACGTTTGATCTCGCCCACGATGGTGGGCGTGGCGAAGGTCGAAAACTCAAGGCCCCGCTGCGGCTCGAACCGCTCGATGGCTTGCAGCAGCCCGATATAACCCACCTGGACGATGTCCTCGAGCGGCTCGCCACGGTTGCTGAATTTTTTGGCTAAGAAGACCACCAGATTGTTGAATAGCTCGACAAGCTGCTGGCGGACCTCAGGATCCTTGGTCTTCTGATACTTGAGAAAGAGGCGGCGAACGAGCTCACGGTTGGGTCGGACGGTGGACTGCGTAGAGGGTGGGCGTTCTACTCGATCAGGTATTTGACCATCCTCATCCGCATGCTGCCAGTCTGGTCATCGACCTGGTAGCGGAGTTCGTCGACAAACAGCCGGATCATGTTCAAACCAATGGTTTCATAATCGAGCTCCATTTCGCGATGGGGCTTGCGAACGGCCTGCTGCTGCTGCTCAACGGCCCGCGGCGGAACGCTTCGCACCTCGACCTCCAGTCTGCGCGGCCGGCTCTTCAAGATCAATTTAAGCTGCCCGTTCCCGCTCCCCCACTGCTGGGCGGCCGCGGCGCAGGCGTTCTCGCACGCCTGGGTGACGGCGATATTGAGGTCGTCGATCTCCTGGAGGGAAAACCCAACCACGAGTCCCAGCGACGACGCGACGCGCTTGGCGACCACGATGTAATCGGTAACCGCCGGCAGTTTTAGCTCAGTCACGTAGGCGCTGGCTTGAAGGTTAGCGCCGGATGTCGCTTGGTGCCGAAGTCGATTTTCCCTCATGATTCCTCCCGGTGCTGGCTGGCCTGTGATCCACCGCGGCGGCGGCCGAGTCCGCCAAGGCGCTCGCGGATCCGGTCCCGCCAGCCCGTGATGGCGGCGCCGGTCGCGTTCATCGCCCGATCGGCGGCCGTGAACTTGTCGTTGACCCCGGTGACCATGTCATCGATCTGCTGCAGGCTGTGCCGGAGTTCAGGGAGGGCCAACCTGGCCTCATCGAGGGTCAGCGTCAGGATGGCTTCGATGGTCCGTAAGCTCCGAGTCATGTTCAGCAAGGTGAACGAGGCAAAGATGCTGAGAAGAAGAAACCCAGCCCCCACCAGGAGCACGCCCACCTGCCATACCACCTACACAATCCTCCCGACGTTTCCCGTCATGGGACGTTGCCCAAGTTGTACCGCGTTTGTGGAGGCCTCAAACGCAGCCCTACGCCGCTTGCTCCCTTCGGGTCCAGCGAGTCCCTGCCCACTGGAAAACGGCTAAGAGCGCCAGGTCATTGATCGGGTGCAGTTCACCGAGCGCCAGTCGGGCGCCCACTCCGGCCATCCCGAGCGCTTCACCGATCAGTACCGCCAGAGTGCTGAGCCCCAGCCGAGTAAGGTACCGGGGCGCCCTGGGAGCCACCAGGTAGCCCAGCTGCGTGCCCAGCAGGATGAGGAGCATGGCCAGCACAAAGACCGGCGGGATCGGCACAGGCAACGCCGCGAGTGTAGCGGATGCGGGCGGGCTGTCTGAAAAGAAGAAGAGGCCCGGCCAGCTGGCCGGACCTCTCCCGAAGCTCGCGTTGTCTAGTGGGTGTGATGTCCGCTATTCGTGTGCTTGTCGCTCGGCAGCGTAACGCTGGGCGTCGAGAGGACGGTGGGCAACGGCTGCCATTTGTCCGCCTGGCTGTTCTCCGCCGCTGGCGTGTTGCAGGAGTTGCCCGGGCGTGTGCAGTCCGAGCCCGGCACGGGCGCCGGCGTCGGGTCGGTAATTGAAACCGTCAGGCCGCTGAACACGATCGCCAGCGCACCCCAGGTATTCGTGTCGTTCAAGCTGATACCCGTGACCGTCTTGGTGCCATCCAGGCCGATCGTCAGCATGTCGATGACGCCTTCCGAGCCGTCAATCGCCGTACCGGTCCAGACGTTCGCGGCCGCCGGGTCACTGATGATGTTGTCCGTGAAGCCCGCACCGGTCCTCCACTCGCGGAGGTTCCCGCCGACTGTCAGGTCGGTGCTCTGGCTCGTGCCATCGCTGAAGGTCAGCGTCACGTTGCCGACCACAGTCTGGTCGTACCACAGATAGGTGTTGGCCGAGTTGAGCAGCAGGTAGGCGCCTGTCGCATTCGCCCAGGACCCGCTCAAACTCACGCTCTGGCCGTTAACGAGCTGGATCGCGTTTCCGGCGGTCAGGTCAAATGTGTGGCCACCCAGGGTCGTGATGCCCGACGGCGCCAAGATGTACATCCCGCTGAGCGGGACGGTCGCCTGCGCGCCCAGGGCCACCGGGGCGTCCTGTGCGTAGCCCATGATGCTCGAAGCAGCGATCAAACCGGACGCGAGAATGAGACCTTTCGCGGACTTGGTGAAGATGGCGGCGTTCATGTCGCCTACTGTAAGTTGCGTACCTTACGCGCTCGATGGCAATACCTTGCGGCCCGTAACGGGGTCGAAAAACCACAGTGACAGTTTCGGCTGGAGCCTTATCGGCCTTGTTTCACGGGCGGACGCACCACTTCGAGGCCCAGTTCGCGCAGCTGTTTGAGATCAGCCGGAGCCGGTGCGTCGGTCATGGGCTCTTCGGCCTGCTGGTTCTTGGGAAACGCGATCACCTCGCGGATCGTCTCCTCGCCGGCGGCGAGCATGACCACGCGGTCCAGACCGTAGGCGAAGCCGCCGTGCGGTGGCGCACCGTAACGAAATGCGTTCAGAAGGAAACCGAATCGTCGCTCGGCGTCCTCCCGCGTCATGCCCAGGCCGCTGAAGACCCGCTGCTGCATTTCCGAATCATGGATCCGGATGCTGCCCGAGCCAAGTTCAGTGCCATTGAGGACGAGGTCATAGGCGCGGGCGCGAACCCGCATTGGCTCGCTGCTCAGCAGGGGAACGTCCTCCGGCCATGGTGAGGTGAAGGGATGGTGGGCGGCGGTCACCTCGCCCGTCTCCTTGCTCCGTTCGAAAAGTGGAAACTCGGTGATCCAGACGAACTCGAGGCCCGCCTCGTTAATCAGACCCAGCGATCGGGCCGCCGACTTACGGACCGATCCCAGCGCCGCCGCGGCGACCTCCACGCGGTCGGCCACCGCGACCACCACATCGCCGGGTTGTGCCTGCGTCACCTGCTCCAGCTCGGCAAGCTCCCGCTGGTTGAAGAATTTCGTAATCGGTGAGCGCCAGCCTTGCGCCTCCCGGTGCCAGAAGGCCAGCCCCTTGGCACCCTCGGCGCGGGCGGTCTCGGTGAAGGCGTCGATCTCCTTGCCGCCGATCGTGGTCGGAATGCGAAGCCCGCGGACCACCCCGCCGGCATCGAGTGCCTGGCGGAAAATCTTGAACTCGGTACCAGCGAAGATCGACGACAGCTCCTGGATCTCGAGCTGGTAGCGGAGGTCGGGCTTGTCCACTCCGTAGCGGAGCATGGCCTCCGCGTGGGTGATGCGGCGAATCGGTGTGGGCACGACCACCCCGAGCACCTGTTTCCAGAGGTGCGCGAAACAGCGTTCCACGACGTCGAGCACGTCATCCTCGGCGACGAAGGACATCTCGAGGTCGAGCTGGGTGAACTCTGGCTGGCGGTCCGCCCGCTGGTCTTCGTCACGGTAGCAGCGCACGATCTGGAAGTAACGGTCCAGCCCCGCCACCATCAATAACTGCTTGTAGAGTTGCGGCGACTGGGCCAGTGCATAGACGTGGCCCGGCTTCAGCCGGCTCGGAACCAGGTAATCACGCGCCCCTTCCGGCGTACTGCGGATCAGGACCGGCGTCTCGATCTCGACGAAGCCTTCGTCGTCGAGAAAATCGCGAATGGCCTTGGCCATCCGGTGCCGGAGCTGGAGGTTCCTGGCCATCCGCTGCCGGCGAAGGTCCAGGTACCGGTAGCGAAGCCGCAATTGCTCATCGACAACGCCGTCCTCATTGACGTTAAAGGGGGGCGGCTGCGCGCGATTGAGGATGTCGACGGCGTCCGCGTCGATTTCGACCGCGCCGGTGGTGAGCTCCTTGTTTTCCGTTCCCGGTGGGCGCTTTACGACTGGCCCCCGGACGTGGACCACCGACTCCAGCCGGAGCTCGCCAGCCGTGGCATGGGCCTGGGCGTGCACCGGATCGAACTTCACCTGGACGATCCCACTCCGGTCGCGCAGATCGATGAAGATCAGGCCGCCGAGGTCGCGACGGCGGTGCACCCAACCATAGACGTCGACCGATTGGTCCGCTTGCTCGATCCGGAGCGCGCCACACGGGGTTCGGGCTGTCAGGCTCACCCGGCGCTCAAGGCTTGAGTCACGGTCGGCACGACCTCGCGTTCGGCAACACTCACCTGCGTCTTCAAGCGCATGTCGCGGACGACGGCCTCGCCCTTTTCTCGCTCCTCCGGCCCGACGAGCAGGGCGACGCGCGCCCCTCGTTTGGCGGCTTTGCGGAGCTTGGCGTCGAGTCGGGCCGCACCTGGATCCACCACGACGCGCAGACCCCGCGCCCGCAAGGTCCCGGCCAGGTGAAAGACATAAAGCTCATCTTTGGGATCGACCGCCAGCGCCCAGACGTCGGGCACTGGAGGCGCAAGCGGCTTGCGTTCTCGGAGTACCATGGCCGTTCGATCCAGGCCGATGGCAAAGCCAACGCCGGGCGTGGTCCGATAGCCCAGGGCCGCGGCCAGGCCGTCGTAGCGGCCGCCGCCGCCGAGCGCGTTCTGCGCCCCACCCAGGCTTTCGTGCTGGTATTCGAAGACGGTCCGGGTGTAGTAGTCGAGGCCACGCACCAGCTCGGGATTCAGGGTGAACGGAATCGCTTCCGCGCTGAGTCCCTCCCGAACCGCCTGGAAGGCCTCCGCGCACGGCTGGCAGAGATGGTCGACGATGCGCGGCGCCTTAAGCTTCAATTCCTGGTCTTGCGGTTCCTTCGAGTCGAACAGGCGCAGTGGGTTCTTCTCGAATCGCATGCGGCTTTCCCCGCTCAGCTCGGCCAGATGCGGGCGATAGTAGTCGCGGAGCAGCTCGCGATACGCCGGACGGCAGACCTCGTCCCCGATGCTGTTGAGCAGGAGATGGATGCCTCCGGTATCGAGCGCGCCGAACCAGCTCCAGCCCAAAACGATCGCCTCGACATCGAGGAGGGGGCTGGGATCGCCGATCGCTTCGATACCGAACTGACGGAATTCGTGGAAGCGACCGCGCTGCGGCCGTTCCGAGCGAAAATACGGGCCCAGGTAATAGAGACGGACCGGCTGCGGCTCCAGCTGCATGCCCGCGTCGAAGTAGGCGCGGACGATCGGTGCAGTCCCCTCCGGGCGCAGCGTCAGGGATCGATCGCCTCGGTCCTTGAATGTGAACATCTCCTTGCTCACGATGTCGCTCGCCTCTCCCACGGCGCGCACAAAGAGCTCGGTGGCCTCGAAGGTCGGGGTTTCAATCCGCAGGTAACCGAACCCCTCGGCGAGGTCTTTCGCCGCACCCGACATCGCGTCCCAGTAAGGCTGCGGCATCGCTGTGAACCACGCGGTTCCGACCGGTCCGCTTGGCTACATAGAGCGCCTGGTCCGCCGCCTGGACCAGCGCCTCCCGAGTGTCGCCGTCACGCGGGAACATCGCGATGCCCAGGCTAAGCGATAGGTTGGATACCGCCTTTCCGTCAAGCAACACGGCCTGGCCGCCGATCGTCCGGCGAATCCGCTCGGCGACGGCGAGCGCCGCTCGACTGTCGGCGCCCCGCAGGACGAGCACGAACTCGTCGCCGCCATAGCGCGCCACCAGGTCCTTGGGTCGCACCGCCGGCACGAGGATCTGACGGGTCAGGTGGCGAAGCACGGCGTCCCCCGCGGGGTGACCCACGGTGTCGTTGATTTCCTTGAAATGGTCGAGGTCGCACATGATCAGGGCGAGCGGTTCCCGGGTCTTCCTCGAGCGTTGCAGCTCGCGGTCGAGGTAGGCTTCCAGCTCCCGGTGATTCGCCACGCCCGTCATGGCGTCGGTGGTGGCGAGTTGCTTGGTGTGCTCGTAGGCTGCGGCATTCTCGATCGCGATCACCGCCTGGTTTGCCAGCGTCTGCAGCACCCGGATCTCGCTCCGCTCGAGAATGCGCGGCGAGCGCATGTGGATGACGAGAACGCCGACGATCTCGCCGGCCAGGCACATCGGAACGGCAACCGCCCGCTGCAACCCTACCCGTCGCGCCGCAGACAGGGGCTGCCCATGCTCATCGACCAGGTCGAGCTCCAGGACCTGTTCTGGTCGCTCCACCCGCTGCGAGGCCAGGTCTCCGCTCTGCCGAACGGCAGCCATTTCACGTCGCGTGGTGGAGCCGACGATCACGTCGGAGAATTGCTGCCGCCAGACCGGCTTGCGCAGGTGCAAGGAGGCGTAGGGGACATCCAGGATCTCAGCCGTGGCGTGTGCGACGGCCCGAAGCAGGTTGTCGGTGCCGACCGTCACCGCGGTCAGCGCCTGCGAGATCTTCTCGAGGGCAATGATCGCCTGGTCGAGGCGATGCGCCTGGAGCTCGGTCTTCCTCCGAAGGTCGGCGTTCTCGATCATCAGGGCCATCTCGGTCGCGATCGTCTGTAGCAGCTCGACGTCCTGCTGGGGCAGCCGGTACCCGGCTGCGACGCCGGTGACCAGGTAACCGGCGTTCCGCTCCGCCCGGACGAGCGGGACGACCAGAGCCTCCTGGGTCCCGGCAAGCTCGCCGAAGAGGCGCAGGCCCCGGCGCGGGTCGTCGGAAAGGTTGGTGACGGTCTCGACGCCCGCGGTCGATTCGGTGGCAAAGCCCTCAGCCAGCTTTGCCGGACTCAGCCTGCCCAGCTGTCCGGCGGCTTTCGACAGGAGGCCCACCACGGACCGGACTTCGAGTCCGTTCGCCTCGTTGCGTGCGAGCAACAGCGCCGTTTCGAGTCCCAGCGCTTTCATGCTGACCCCCAGGATGGCTTCGGCCATGGCGCCGGGCTCGGTTTCCTTGCCCAGGCCCTGGCTCGACTGCGACAGGGCGGCAAGCCGGCGCATCTGCTCGTTCAGCGAGCGAGTGCGCTCCTGCAAATCTTGAGTCATGGTGTTGAACGCGCTCGCCAGGTCACCGAGCTCATCACGACGCTTGACCTGGAGCCGCTTGCTGAGGTCACCCCGGGCCACCGCCTGGGTCCCGGCAACAAGCGCTTCGATCGGCCGGGTTAGCCTGAGCGCGAGCAGGTAGCCGATCAGGAGCAGGATCAGGACTACGCCCGCAAACAGCACGGCCATTTGAAATGCCGACTGGAGACCGGCCTCGACAACGCTCCTCCGCGCGAGGGCGACCGCGAGGTATCCCTCGACGTGCTGGCGGAGGTAGAAGTTCGTGAATTGGAATTCGTATTCCTGGCCGGCGATGGTGATGCTTCGCGTCGCCGCGCGCCCAGGCGAGGCCAGGCCCAGGTACGAGCGCAGGTGCTCGTCGATGAGGTCGCCCTTCACATTGGCGATCGTGCTGCCCAGCAGCCGGCCGTTGGTGTCCAGCAGCACGATCTGGGCCTGCGACGTTAACTGAATATCGTTGAGCACAGCCGACAGGGCGGTCTCCACCAGCACCCCACCGACGACGCGATCACCCAGTACCACTGGCCCGGCCGCGGCCAGGGCTGCCGGAGGTGAGCCGCGGTAGCCGATGTACTTGTCGCCGAGCGAGTCATACTGGCCCTTGAGCACCGGGGCGACGATCGGCTCGCCTGAGAGATCGGTGCCGCTCCTGAACACCAGGCCACTCGGGTTCGTCCCGTCCGGTTGGCTGATTTCCAGAATGGTGCGCCCGCGGGCATCGAAGATCATCACGGTGCCGAGCCGGTTGTTGACCTCCAGCGGCACGATGAGCTCACGCAACGCGGCGGCGTCCCCGGCACGGACGGCCTGGTCGACACCCTGCGTGTTGGCTACCAGCCGGATGGCCGCGACCTGACGCCCCTGGAGTTTGACGGCGGCATCGAGCGCCGCATCCTCGGCATGAACGAGTTGATCGGCGATGCGATGCTCGAGTGATGTGGCAACCAGGCTGGTGGTCAAGTAGGTGCCGATCACGCCCAGGATCAGCATGAGCAGGAGGAAGGGCAGGATGATCTGCGTGCGGATCTTAAGCGTGGGCATCGTCAAGCGGGGGCGGACGCGCGACCTAGCCACTGCAAGTCCAACTCTGCGCCGGGACAGAGTAGGCGGGACTCGAAAAGACCAATTGATCGGACCCGCTGTGAACCGGGGTAAAGACGTCGCTGGTCACGCCGTGCCAGTTCTTATCGCCGGCCGCCACGTACACCGTCCCCGAGGCGCCGTTCGTCCGGTTGCCCTGGCTGTCGACGCGCACCCACTGGTAGGAGATGGTGCCACCGACGCCGTTTGTGGTGAAGCCACCCGCGGCCGTGACCGTGATCTGCGAGCAGCGGACCCCCTGGCCGTTCTTTGACCTTGTGACCAGCTCGCCGGCCCAGGTGATCGCGAATTTCGGCGCGGGGGTCGGTGAGGGCATGGGAGTCGGCGTGGCAGTCGGGGTCGGCGTGGACGTTGGGACCGGCGTCGGGCTGGGCGTTGGGGTCGGGGTCGGAGATGGGCTTGGAGTCGCAACCGGCGTAGGCGTGGGTTGCGAGCTGGGGGCCGGGCTGGGAGTCGCTGGCGGTGTCGTCACCGGCCGCACCGACGGCGGGAGGACGACAGCAACGACCGGCTTGGGCGGTGTCACGGCCAGCGCAGGTGGGACGGCGAGTGCCTCGACGGCATTGCCTTCGAGGGCCCGATCGTGCAGCGCTTCGGCCAGCACCGTGTCTTTGAGTGGCCTGGTCTGTAGCCCGGCATCGAGGCGCAGGTCCGCACTCAAATCGGGCACCTGGACCCAGGCGAGCCCATCAGTTGGTCGCAGGGCGACCAGCGCCACCAGCCCGAACAGCAGCACGACCAGGATGGTCAGCCCGAAGAAGCCGGCAAGCGCGCGTCCACCGCTCGAATGGGCACCCATCGTACCCCGATGCTAGGCAGCCGGAGTTACGGCGACCGTTTCCCCGCCCCCACGACCCAGCCCTCCGCAAACGAGTTCGTAACGTTCGAGTAAAGCCGGCCGTCAGGTGGCGGCGAGATTGCCCTCGCGGGCGACGGTGTGGACGTCTTTGACCGTTTCCAGTCGCTCCATCAGGCGGCTCAACTGGGTCAGGCTGCTGATCTCGACGGTTGTGGAGATCACAGCGGTCTTGTCGTCGTAGACCTGGACTTCGGCGCCGGTCAGGTTGATCTTGCTCTCCGCGATGACCGTGGCGATGTCGCGGAGCAATCCGGTGCGGTCCCAGGCTTCGATCTTGATGCCGACCGGATAGAGCTGGCGGCCGCCGGTATCCCAATCGACCTCGACAACGCGCTCCTGGTTGGTCACGTTCATGACGTTCTTGCAGCTCGTTCTGTGCACCGTGATGCCCTTGCCCCTGGTGATGTATCCGCTGATGGGGTCGCCCGGTACGGGCTTGCAGCACTGCGCGATCTGGGTAAGTACCCCCCGTTCCCCCTTCACCCGGATTTCGCCGGTTGGCTTGAACTGCGGCACCAATGGGATCAGCGGGAACGCTCCATTCCCATCGGGCTGCTGACCGGCCGCCATGTACTTCAGCAGGACGGAGTGCGGGCTGACGTCACCGTATCCGATCGCCGCGTAGAAATCGGGAAGGTTGCTGAATCGAAATTCCGCAGCCAACTCGAGGACTCGTTCATCGCCGATCGATGCCAGGGCACGCTGCTGCATGCGCCGGAACTCTTTGTCGAGCAGCTCCTTTCCCTTGGTGACGTTCTCCTCGCGACGCTCCTTCTTGAACCAGGCGCGAATCTTCTGCGAGGCGCCGGCGGTCTTCACGAAGCCCAGCCAGTCGCGACTTGGTCCGTGGGGGCCCTTCGAGGTCAGCACTTCAACGATGTCGCCGTTCTGTAGGGGATAGTCGAGCGGGACCATCCGGCCGTTCGACTTGGCGCCGATACACCGATGGCCGACTTCGGTGTGGATCCGGTAGGCGAAGTCAACCGCCGTCGCACCGGTGGGCAGGGCCAGCACGTCACCTTTGGGGGTAAACACGAACACCTCGTCCCGAAAGACGTCAACCTTGACGGCGTCGACGAATTTCTCGGCGTCGAGCACCTCCTTCTGCCAGTCGATCAGCTGCCGCAGCCAGGCAAACCGCTGGTCCATCTTCCGATCGTCCTTGCCGCCACTTTCTTTGTACGTCCAGTGCGCGGCCACTCCCCACTCGGCGGTACGATGCATCTCCTGCGTCCGAATCTGGATCTCCATTGGCTCGCCGCTGTGACTGACCACGGTCGTGTGCAACGATTGGTATCCATTGGACTTTGGCATGGCGATGTAATCCTTGAAGCGGCCGGGGATGGGCTTCCAGAGCGAGTGGATCACGCCAAGCGCGCCATAGCAGTCTTTGATCGAGTCGGTGGTGACCCTGATCGCCGACAGGTCATAGATCTCATCAAAGTCCTTGCCCATCGCTAGTTTGTTCGCGATGCTGTACACGTGCTTCGGACGGCCGGTCGTCTCCGCCTGGATGCCGACCGCAGTCAATTCCCTTTCCAGAATTTCTTTGATGTCGTTGACGTAGGTTTCCCGCTCCTTCCGCTTGCGCGCGATCTTCTTGACGATCTCCTGGTACTCGTCCGGATGGAGCTGCGCAAAGGACAGATCTTCCAGTTCCCACTTGATGTTCCACATCCCCAACCGATGGGCGAGCGGGGCGTAGATGTCGAGGGTTTCCTGCGCCATGGCCCGGCGGCGGTTCTCGGGAAGGTAGTTCGCGGTCCGCATGTTGTGTAGCCGGTCGGCCAGCTTCATCAGCACGACGCGTACGTCCTCGGCCATCGCGACCAGCATCTTGCGGACGTTCTCGGCTTGCGCCTGCTCCTGGCTGTGAAACGAGATCTTCTCCAGCTTGGTCACGCCGGCCACGAGCTTGCCTACCGTCGGGCCGAAACTCTGCTCCAGGTCCGAGACGGTGAGGTGGGTGTCCTCCACGGTGTCGTGCAGGATGGCCGCCGCCAGGGTGTCACGGTCGAGCTGGAGGTCGGCCAGGATGCCGGCGACGGACAGGGG
>VBEN01000123.1 GCA_005881175.1 Chloroflexota bacterium | reverse complement strand
TCCTTGTTAACGCCGTCGTCGCGGGAATCATCATCAACCAGAGGCACATCCCCGACCGGAACCCGATCGACCTTGGCCCCTGGCACCTGGTCTTCACCTCGCTGAACGCGATCGTCTTCCTGGCGATTGTGCAGCTGCTCATCTTTGCCCTGATCGCCTTCCTCAGCACCATCAGGAACATCACGCAGCAGCTCTTGCAAAACGCCGTGTCGATGCGGATCCAGTTGATGGTCATGGAGAAGGCCGCCTCACTGGACCTGGCGTTCTACGAGGACCCCGCCTCCTACGACCTGCTGCGGCGGGCGCAGACCGACTCCATCAACCGGCCGGTCCAGATGATCTCGACCGCCTTCGGCCTGGTTCAGACCACGCTGACGTTCATCACCATGATCGCGCTGCTCGTCGCGGTGAGCCCGTTGCTCGCCCTGCTGGCGCTCCTCTCGCCCGTCCCGGCGTTCATCGCCGATACCCGCTACGGCTGGCGTGGCTACAACATCGCCCGCTGGGGCTCGCGGTTGCTGCGCAGGATGAATTACCTGGTCACGCTGTTGACTACGGATAGCTACGCCAAAGAGGTGAAGCTCTTCGGGCTGGGCCAGTACTTCATCGATCGGTACCGGATGATTGGTAATGCCTACTACGGCAGCCAGCGGCGCCAGGTCGTGCGCCGCTACCTGATCGGTTTCCTGTGGGGCAATCTCAGCACGATCGCGACATCGGTGACCTATCTATATGTCGCGGTCCAGGCGATCGCCGGGAGACTGACGCTCGGCGACCTCACGCTCTACACGACCGCCGCCCAGTCGGTCCAGAACTCGATCCAGGGGATCCTCGGCGGTTTCTCGGGGATGTACGAGCACAACCTCTATCTGAACAACCTCTTCGAGTTGATGGAAACGAAAAGCGGTTTGCCATCGCCGGCCAAGCCAGTCCCCGTCGACGGCGCCCTACGCGGAGAGATTCGCTTCGACCACGTCAGCTTCGCCTACCCCGATGCCAAGGAGAATGCCCTGACGGATCTGAGCTTTACCGTCACGCCAGGGGAAACCATCGCCATCGTCGGACGAAACGGGGCCGGCAAAACGACGCTCTTCAAGCTGATCTGCCGGCTGTACGACCCGATCGCGGGGCGAATTCTTATTGATGGGGTGGACATCAGGGATTTTGAACCGGAGAAACTGCGCAGCCAGATCGGCGGCATGTTCCAGGACTACGTCACCTACCAGGCCACTGCCGCGGAAAACATCGGACTGGGGAGCCTGGCGGCGATCGGCGATCGGGATGCCATCGTCAAGGCCAGCCGGCAGGCTGGCTCCGATGGGCTGATCGATGGGCTGCCGCACGGCTATGACACCGCGCTGGGGAAGTGGTTCGACGCCGGCGTGAACCTCTCCGGGGGCGAGTGGCAGAAGGTGGCTCTGGCACGCGCCTTCATGCGCGATGCCCGCATCCTGCTGCTCGACGAGCCGACCTCGGCGCTCGACGCTCAGGCGGAATATGACCTCTTCGAACGGCTTCGCTCGCTGACCCGCGGCCGGACGGCCGTGTACATCTCCCACCGGTTTTCAACCGTTCGTCGGGCGGACCGGATCCTGTTCCTCGAGCACGGGCAGCTGGTCGAGCAGGGCACGCACGAGCAATTGATGCGACTCAGCGGCCGCTATGCGCGGCTCTTTCGATTGCAGGCTGCCGCCTACACCGGCGAGGATGTCGTCCCGGAGGACGTCGACCTGGACATCGCCCCGAGCGCCTGACGTGACGCGACGCGGTTGGGTGCTGTTTGCGGCGATGGCCGTGATCTGGGGTATTCCCTACCTGCTGATTAAGATCGCGGTGGGCGAGCTGACGCCGGTCACGCTGGTGTTCCTGCGCACCGCCCTCGGTGCCGCCCTGCTGCTCCCGATCGCCGCCGCGCGTGGTGGCCTGCGGCCGCTCCTTCCCTACTGGCGATGGGTCCTCGCGTATACGGTGGTGGAGGTCTCGCTCCCCTGGTTCTTGCTCTCCGACGCCGAGCGAGGGCTTTCCAGCTCGCTGACTGGATTGCTGATCGCCGCTGTTCCGCTGATCGGCGCGGTGGTGACGTGGCTAACGCGAGGCGACGATCGCCTCGACCTGCGGCGGATCGCCGGACTTGTGATCGGGCTCATCGGGGTGGCGGCCCTCGTCGGTCTCAACGTCTCGTTCCGCGACCTGGGAGCGGTCGGCGAGGTCGGCCTGGTCGCCGTCGGCTATGCGGCGGGTCCGATCATCGTCGCTCGCCGGCTGCCCCATCTCCCCGCGATCGGCGTCGTCGCGGCCTCGCTGGTGGTCACTGCAGTGGCGTACGCTCCGCTCGCGCTTCAACAGCTCCCGGCCGCCATGCCCTCCCCGCGGGTGCTCTTCGCGGTCGGCACACTGGCCGTCCTCTGCACCGCGCTGGCCTTCTTGCTCTTCTTCGCGCTGATCGCCGAGGTCGGACCGGTGCGGGCGACCGTCATCACCTACTTCAACCCGGCGGTCGCCCTGTTGCTGGGCGTGACGCTGCTGCACGAACCGCTGACGATCGGGGCCCTTATCGGTCTGGCGCTGATTCTCCTGGGATCGTTTTACGCCACGCGCAGGTCTAGCGGGCCTGCTGCCGGCGCGGCTGACCGAACATGGAGGCCTTGGGCAGTTGCAGCACGGTATAGACGCGAGCGGCTGCGCCGAGTCCAAGGATCAGGAAAATAGCGGCGAGTACGAACAGGGCGATAAAGGCAAGCTGGTTGCCCGCGTACACCGTCAGATAAAGCACGGCCGCCACCGCCCAGAAGCCGGCAATGGCCGCTGCGAGCCGAGCCCACACCGGCACCGTAGTCCGGAACCGTTCGTCAGTGCCGAGTCGAAGCGGAAGTCGCGCGGTCCAGGCTGGCTTGACGGCCCACGTCCAGGCCAGAAGTGCCCAGAAGACGACGTTGAGGATGGCGAAGATGCTCAGCGCAACGCGAAGGAAGGTCATGCGAATGAAACGTTACGATGCACCTGAACCCTGCGGGTAATTCGCTGAGTGGAATCGACAGCACCGGCCGTTTTTGAAATCGGCTTTATCCTCCTGGCGGCAGCCGTCGCCGGCTGGATTGCCCGACGCCTTGGTCTGCCAGCCGTCATCGGCTACCTTGCGGTCGGTCTTCTCGTTTCGCCGTTCACCCCCGGCTACGTGGCCGAGCGTCAGCAGCTGCTGCTCTTCGCCGACGTCGGCGTCGTGCTCCTCCTCTTCGAGGTCGGGATCGAGCTCGATCCGCTGGAACTCGGACGAGAGCGCGGCCGCCTTTTCTGGTTGGCCCCGCTCCAGACGGTCCTGACGGGTGTGCTCGCGGCGGTGGCCGGCTATCTTGCCGGGCTCCCGGCGGCCGGTGCCGTCCTCCTGGGTCTCTCACTCGCCCTCTCATCCAGCGTGGTCGTCGTGAACATCACCCGCAGCCGGCGGCGAACGACCGACGCCGCGACCGATCACGTGCTCCTCGGCTGGAGCATTCTCCAGGACCTGGTCGGCGTGACCGTCGCGATTGTTGCGTTGATCGCCCTCGGGCTCGAGGCCCGCTCGGGCGTGGTGGCCATCGAACTGGCGTTGATCTATGCCGTCATCGTCGTCGTCGCCACCGGTCTGATCCCCAGATTCCTTCGGCAGTTGCGCGAGGAGCATGACCTCTTTCTCATCGTGTCCGTGGCCACCGGCCTTGCCCTGGCGGGGATCGGAGCCCTGCTCTTCGGAATTCCCCTTGCCCTGGCCGCCTTCGTCTCCGGCCTGGCCATCACCGAAAGCCGGGAGGCGACCGAAGCCCGGGAGCGGCTGCTGCCATTCCGCGACGTCTTCGCGGTTCTCTTCTTCGTCGCCATCGGCGCCTTGATCGATCCAGCCAACCTGTTGAGGGGATGGGCCTGGCTCATCCTCATCCTCGGCCTCCTGCTGGTCACCAAGGTGTTACCCACCTATCTCTTCGCCAGGTTCGGGCGGCTGTCTGGACGGCCGCTGCAGGTTGCGATTGGCCTGGGTCAGATCGGTGAGTTCAGCTTCGTGCTGGCGACCATTGGCTTGAGCCGCAACGTCATTCCCCGAGAGCTCTATGCGGCGATCCTGGCCGCCGTGGTGTTGACGATCGCGGCCTCGACCCTGCTCGTCCGACTCGGCCATTCTCGACCGGCCCACCGTCTGGTCCGTGGCTAGTTCTGGCTGGCTTCGACCTTGACCGAGACCCTGGTCGCGACCGCGACCGCTTTATAGAGCGGTCAGTGGCTCTTGTAGTGCTCGACCAGTTCGACCGCCTGCGCCTGGGATGGGCCGGCGAGCCGAAAGGTCATGTCGATCCGCTGAAACACCGAGGTATCCGAGCGATGGCGGACCGCCTCCAGGTTCACATCGATCTTCTTTAGCCCGACCGCCGTATCGCGAGCGCGGCCCTGGACCAGCAGCACGCCGCAGGCCGACACGCCGGCGAGGAACGCGTCGGCGGGGGTGATCTCTTCACCCGGACCACCGAGGTGCGTTGGCTCGTCGATCACCAGCTCCCGATCACGCACCTGGCTGATCGACCGGCCGGGCGTGGCCGTGCTTTCCGAATGAACGCGGTTCACGACCAGGTCGTCGTTGCTCATGCGCCCTCCTTCATACCATGATGCGCGCATCGAGCGCCTTCATCGTGGCGCGGTTACGTGGTCGAGCATCCTTTCAGTGACGGCCTCAGGCTGCTCAACACTTGCCAGGTGGGCCGCGGCGGGGATCAGAAAGAACCGAGCATTTGGGATTTGCTTGACCATTTCCCGCGACTGCTCAGGCGGTATCGATTGGTCGTGCTCCGCTGCGATTACGAGCGTGGGCGCGACGATGCGACGAAGGTCCGGGCGTTGATCCATCTGGGCCAGCGCCTCACACGTCGCCGCGTAGCCCTCGGCAGGGGTCGACTCGAAGATGGCACGAATCGCTGCCACCGTGTCTGGCCGCCGCTCAGCGAACGAGGGGGTGAACCAGCGTCCGATGACGGCATCCGCGATCGACGCCATTCCCTCGCTGCGTACCCGCCGCGCTCTGGCCGCAAAGTCCTCGGGGCGGAGCATCCTGGGCGCGCTGCAGCACAGCACCAGCCGGTCGATGCGCTCCGGCGCGTTGGCTGCCAGCCAGATGCCGACCATCCCGCCAAGCGAGAGGCCGCAGAATGAGACGCGGTCGATACCAAGCCGGTCGAGCAGCCGAAGGAGATCCCCGCCGATGTCCGCGATCGTGTACGGCCCTGCCGGGACCGGTGAAGCGCCGTGCCCGCGGTGATCGTACCGAAGCACCCGAAACGCCCGGGAGAGTCCATCCACCTGCGGCTCCCACATCGCCATCGACGCCCCCATGGCGTGCGAGAGCACGAGCACCGGGCCATCCGGCCGGCCCTCGATCCGATGGTGCAGGTCAGTCGCCCGGGTGGCCATATTCGCGGCGCAGCTGGTCTCTGGCAACCCGATGGGTTGGCGTCATGGGCAGCGAGTCCCGAAACATGATCCTGCCCGGAACTTTATACGCAGCCAGCCGTGACGCCGCCCAGGTCTTCAGGGCCGGCTCGTCAAGGCTGCCGGCCTTCTGCAGCACGACAACCGCCACCACCTCCTCTTCCATCAAGCCCGCCGACACGCCAAACACCGCGGCCGCCTTGACTGCCGGATTCGCGCACAGCGCGTCCTCGACCTCTCCCGGCGCGATGTTCTCTCCGCGGCGGCGGATCATCTCCTTGTAGCGGCCGGTCAGAAACACATCCCCCTCATCGTCACGGAAGCCAGCATCGCCGGTATGAAGCCATCCGCCCCGAAGCGCCGCCTGGGTGATCTCGGGAGCGCTCCAGTATCCGGGCGTCATCACTGGATTCCGAAAGCACAGCTCACCGACCTCTCCGCCGGCGGCATCGGTGCCATCCTCCTTGATGATGCGGAGCTCGTTCTGGAAGGCCCCGGAGGCGGGTTGGCGGGGCGATCCGATGCTGTGCGCCTTGTCTCGCGAGCTCCGACTCTCGACACAGCCGAACGGGTTCTCGCTCATGCCGTACCCGGTTACGATCCGGATTCGAAAGCGCTTTTCCAGCTGGTCCCGTTGCTCGGGGACCGGTCCGGGCGCCGCATAGATGGTTCGCAGTTGCGATTCCACCCAGGTGACGGGCGGCTGGGCGGCGAGCATCTCGAGCATGGCGCCGACGACATTGACGGAGGTCACCTCGAGCCGGCGCGCGTCCTTCCAGAACGTCGAGGCATGGAACTTCGGTGTCAGGGCCACCGGAAAACCGTGGGCCAGCGCGGTCATCAACGAATACGCCTGCGCATTGATGTGGAACAGGGGCAGGCAGGCCCATAGCCGTTGCTGGCCACCGAGACCGATCCAACCCGGGAAGGACCGCCCGGTCTCGGTGTACGACGCGTGCCGGACGAGGACGCCTTTAGGCCGGCTGGTCGTCCCCGAGGTATAGACGATCGCGGCTGGACTCAATGGTTCGAGCATCGGTGGGCCCGCCGCCGGGTGGGACGAAGCCACGTCGATGGCATCCAGGTCTTGCTGGCGCAAGATGATCCGCGGCCGGAGATCGTCGACCAGGTACTCGATCTCTGACTGGGTGAGATCGGGGTTGACCGCCGCGGGGACGCCGCCGGCCCAGATCGCACCCAGCCAGGCATGGATCAGCCCTGGCGAGTTCGGAGCTGCGATCAGGACCCGGTCGGCGACTTGAAGACCGCGTCGCCGAAGGGAGTCCGCGGAGCGACCGACGGCGTCCGCCAGCTCCGCAAAGGACTCGGACCGATCGATGGTGACGATCGCAGGCCTGTCGTTGAACCGTTCGACCGCTGACGCGAGCAGCTCAGGAACCGTCGCGAAAGACATCTTCGGCGACCCGGAAGGCCGCGTTCGCGGCTGGAATGCCGCAGTACACCGCCGTCTGCAGAAGGACCTCTCGCAACTCGTCGACCGTTACTCCATTGCGAAGCGCGCCGCGCAGATGCAGGGCCAGCTCTTCGGGTCGATTGAGGGCCACCGTCATCGCCACCGTGATGCAGCTTCTGGTACGCCGGTCGAGACCCGGGCGAGACCAGATCTCGCCCCAGGCGTAGCGGGTGATCAGGTCTTGAAAATCGCGGGTCAAGGGCGTGGAGCTGGCCTGGGCGCGATCGACATGGTCATCGCCAAGAACCTCGCGGCGGATTTTCATCCCGCGCTCACGCCGCTCGTCGTCGCTCACGTTGCCTGCTCCCGATAGGCGACGAGCGCGCGGTCGATCAAGGCATCGGATACGCCGAGGTAGCGGCCGGGGTCGAGCGCCGAGCCCAACTCACTCTCGTTCAGGTGCGCCCCGATGGTCTTGTCCTCTCGAAGCACGTCAGCGAAACTCCGTCCGGTTGACGTCGCGGTCGTCACCGCGGTGTCCACCAGCGCCCGCGCCATGACCCGATCAATCCGCTCCCCGAGCATCATCACCACCTGCTCCGCCATGATGGAGCCTTCTGACAGGTTGAGGTTGCGTCGCATCCGTTCGGGTTCGACCTGCAGCCCCGCCAGTAGGGATGCCAGCCGGGAGACGGCGCCGCCCGCAAACCGCAGCGTCTCGGCGAAGGCCGGCCATTCCGCCTGCCAGGCGCCGGCGGCTCGCTCATGTTCCGCGAGCATCGCCGACTGCAGGCCGGCGATCTGCGCGTTGATGCTTCGCACCGCAGCGAGAATCTCGATCGCCTCCACCGGGTTGTGCTTCTGCGGCAGCGTTGAGGACGCACCGCGTCCCGGGGCGGCGCGCTCGGTCACTTCCGCAACCTCCGTTTGCGCAAGGAGAACGACGTCGAGTGCGACCTTGCCGGCAACGCCGGCCGCGATTCCAAGCGCCATGGCCAGCTCGACGACCCGGGCTCGTGCGGTGTGCCATGGCACGACTGGCTCAGGCAGGTCGAGCTCGGTCGCGAGCTCGCGCGCCACGTCGAGCCCGCGGTCGGACAGCGCGGCCAACGTGCCCGCTGCGCCTCCAAACTGCAGCGCCAGCCGTGTGCGGCGGACGCGGATGAGCTCGGAGCGGGCCTCGACGATGGCGTTGAGCCAGCCGGCCGCCTTCAGACCGAAGCTGATGGGAAGCGCCTGCTGCAGGAGCGTGCGCGCCGCCATCAGGGTGGATCGATGCCGCTCGGCCAGCGAAGCGGCGGTGGCGGCCGCCTGCCCAAGGTCCGCGATGACGAGGTCGAGGCCCCGCCGCGCGATCAACATCATCGCCGTGTCGAGGACATCCTGGCTGGTCGCGCCGCGATGCACAAAGGGTGCCGCGTCTCTGGGCACCGCAGCTCGCAGCGCGTTGACCAGCGGGATCACCGGATTGGCGCTGCGAACCGCGGCCTTGCCCAGTTGAGCCACGTCGAACTCGTCGACTCGGCAATGCTCCGCGATGCCTTCGGCGGCTCGCTCGGGGATGAGTCCGAGCCTCGATTCGACTCGGGCCAGCGCCGCCTCGACCTCGAGCATCGCGCCCACCCAGGCCCGGTCGGACACGGTGACCAGCATCACCTCGGTGCTCAGGCTCGGCATGAAAAGGGCGTCAGATGACAAAGAAGACCGTCTCCCGCTCGCCCTGTAGCTGGATGTCGAAGCGCAGGACGCCGCCGTCCTCGCGCGCTACCAACGTCGATCGGCGCTCCGGCTCCACCAGGTTGAGGACGGGATCCGCACGGTTGGCTGCCGCCTCATCGGGAAAATACATCCGGGTCACCAGGTGGCGGAGCAAACCACGGGCGAAGACCGTCACATTGAGATGCGGCGCCTGCAACTGACCGTCCGGCGCCGGGCTGGGTCCAGGTTTGACCGTGACGAAGTTGAAGGCGCCCTCGGCATCTGTGCGGCACCGTCCGAGGCCAGTCGTTTCCGGCTGCCACACTTCGAGCAGCGCGTCGGGGACGGGGTCGCCGTGGCCATCGAGCACCTGGCCTTCGATCCGGATCGAGCCCGCCGACCCGGCCGGCACGATCTGCTCTCCCTTCTCGAATGGGAGCCCAACACCGAAGAATGGTCCGACGGTCTGGGACGGTGTGATGGACGCGCTCATCGCTTGTTTTAGAACGGGGTCGCGTCACGACCCCGCAGCACGATATCCCATCGGTAAGCGAGCGCCCACTCCGGTACGGTCGTCTCGGGATCGAAGCGCGATACGAGCCGCTCGCGGCCGGATTGATCCGGGATCGACTGCAGGATCGGGTCACGCGCCATCAACGGGTCGCCGGGAAAGTACATCTGCGTCACCAGTCGACTTCGAAACACATTTCCGAAGAGTGAGAAATGGATGTGCGCCGGTCGCCAGGCGTTGCGATGATTCTTCCATGGATAGGCGCCGGGCTTGATCGTGATGAAGCGATAGCGGCCTTCGGCATCAGTCAGGCAGCGGCCGGCTCCGCTGAAGTTGGGGTCCAGGGGGGCGGGGTGCTGGTCATCCTGGTCAAGGTAGCGGCCGGCGGCATTGGCCTGCCAGACCTCAACGATCGTGCCCCGCACCGGGCGGCCATCACTGTCGAGCACGCGACCCGAGACGATAATGCGCTCGCCGATCGGGTCCCCGGAGTGCCGGCGGGTCAGGTCGTGGTCCAGCTCCGCAAGCGACCTGGGGAATAGGGGCGCCGGGAAATCATGAAAGCCGTTCGGAAGTTGTACTAGCGGCTTGGCGGGGGCGCGAAGCCGCGTGCCGACATAGTCCGGATACAGATAGGGCGGTTCGCGCTCGTCTTCGCTCATGATTTCTCCCTCCCCCTCTGGGGGAGGGCAGGGTGGGGCTCATGCAGCCAGTAACCGACCGGGAACACCTGGATATGGAAGCGGCTGCTGATCAGACCCCAAACACCCCGGGGTAGGAACATGGCAACGAAAATCCCGACGGTGCCGACGAGGATGAGATACCAGGCGCCGAGCTGGGCCAGGCTCTGCTGAATGGCAAAGAAGATGCCGGTCCCCAGAATCGGTCCTTCGATGCTGCCCACCCCGCCGATCAGCGAGATGAAAATCATCTTCGCAGACCACTGAACACTGAAGATCGCGCTCGCCAGAACGTTCAGCTGGCTGATGATGAGCAGCGCGCCCCCGGCACCGCAGCCCGCCGCCGAAACGACATAGACGATCCGCTGCGCCGTCGTCACGCGCACCCCAACGCTTCGCGCGGCGACCTCGTTGTCGCGGATCGCGGTCAGGTCCAGACCCATGCGGCTCGAAAGCAGCAAGTAGCTGGCGAGCAGGGCAGCCGCCGCGATCACCAGCGCGCACCAATAGGTGAATGCCTCTCGTAACGCCGGATCGATCAACGAAAGCCCGGGCAGCGACGTGCCGGTGCCGCCACCAAGCGAGCGAACCCGGATCAGCGCCAGGAAGAAGACTTCCGCGACCACCCACGTCCCGATGGCGAAATATTCGGCGCGCAGCCGGAAGACCAGAAAGGAGACCGGTATGGCAATCAGCCCGGCGACCAGCACGGCCGCCGGGATCGCGGCGTAAGGATTGATGCCATTTTGGGCCAGGACCAGGACGCTGTAGGCGCCCACCCCGACGTACGCCTGTTGCCCAACGGAGATCAAACCGCAATAGCCCGCAAGCAGGTTCCACATGCTGGCCAGGACCAGCAGGATGAAGGCATTGATGAGAAAGTCCGTCACGTCCGCGTAGACCAGGTAGGGCAGCGTCGCGAGACCGATGACCGCCGCGACCACCGCCGTAAGTCCCCACAGCGACGATCGTCGGGCGCGAGTGACACGGACGGCCCTTGGCGCGCTTTGATCGCTCGCGGCGAGCCCGGTTGTCATGCCGCCAGCCGCGCTCGGATCAGGCCCTGCGGGCGAAGCGCGAGGACGGCGAGGAAGACGAGGTGACCGGCGAGGACGCCGCCGCTGGGATCGATCTGGCCTCCGACGGTTTGCGCCACGCCAAGGATGATGCCGCCGACCAGGGTGCCCCACAGGGATCCGACTCCGCCGATGATGACCGCCTCGAAGGCGTAAATCAGCCGCGGTGGGCCCGCGCTTGGGTCAAATGAGGAGTAGGTGCCCAACGCGAGGCCCGCGAGAGCGACCGTGGCGAAGGCAATCGCGGCGGCGACTCCAAAGACGTGACGCGTGTTCACGCCGGCGATCGCGGCGGCTTCCTGGTCGTCGGCAGCGGCGCGGATGGAGCGGCCCATCGCTGTATTCGAGAGAAACAGTTGCAGACCGACCAGCACGATCACCGCGGTGAAGAAGATGAGCAGGGAGACGTATGCGATCGATAGTTCCGGTGTGACCCGCAGCGATGCGGAGGTGAGCCGGCCGACATCGAAGGAATGACTGTCCGCCGAGGCGAAGACCAGGAGCGCGTTCTGGATGACGACCGAAAGTCCGAAGGTGACGAGCAGGGTTGTGAGCGGTGAGACTTCGAGACTCTTCTGAATGATCAACCGCTGCACGCCGTAGCCGAACAGGGCGAAAAGTGGCGCGACGATGACGAAGGTGAGCAGCGCCGGCACGTGGGTCGCCGTAATGACCACGAGCGCGAGGTAGGCCGCCAGTACGGCGAAGTCGCCGTGGGCCAGATTGACGACGCGGACCACGCCGAAGAGCAGCGACAATCCGCAGGCAAAAAGCGCATAGAGGCCACCGAGCATGACCCCCTGGATGACCGCGTTGACCCAGTTCACGGCGCGCCTGGGGGTCCGGCCCGGCCAGACCGTCCGAAGTAGGCAGCCTCGACCGCTGCCGGAGTCGCCTCACGCGGTCGACCTTCGAGGGTCGTCCTTCCCTCGAGCAAGCACTGGAATCGATCGGCGACGCGCAGCGCCTGGCCCACGTCCTGCTCAACCAGTAGCACCCCAATCCCGTCCCGGACCAGCTCGGGGAGGACGCCGTAGATGCGCCGCACCATCGTCGGCGCCAGGCCAAGGGAGAGTTCGTCGAGGAGGAGAACCCGTGGGTTCGCCATCAACGCGCGCCCGAGGGCGACGGCCTGCTGCTCACCGCCTGATAAGTGAACCGTCGGCTCGCGGCGTCGCGCCTCCATCCAGGGGAAGAGGTGAAAGACGCGCCGAAGGTCCCAGGATCCTGGCCGGCCGGACGTGGTACCGATCCGCAGGTTCTCCTCGACGCTCAAGGAGGGAAAGAGCCGGCGGCCTTCGGGCACCAGGACGAGACCTTGCCGGACGCGCGCATGCGAGGCGAGCCGCGTAATCGGCCGGCCATCGAACGAAATATCGCCGGCGTGTGGCCGGTGCAGACCGGCGATCGATCGCAGCAGAGTCGACTTACCCGCCCCATTGGCCCCGATGATCGCAACCGTCTCTCCCGCGGCTAACGCCAGGTTGACGTTGGTGACGGCTTGGAGGTAGCCGTGCCGTACCGTCAGATTGCGGACCTCGAGCATCAATCCCCCACCCCTTTGCCCCAGTCCGCCTCGGCTCCGTAGTCGGCACCGAGATAGACCTCTTTCACTTCGGGATTGGCCAGCACATCATCCGGGGTCCCCTCGGCGATCAGCCGTCCGCCGGCGAGGCAGATCAGTCGGCTGACGGCGCTGGTCAGGGCATGGACGACGTGTTCAACCCAGACGACCGCGACGCCGCGCCGCCGGACTTGGTCGACGATGGCCACCAGCTGCGCCACCTCCGGATCGGTCAGCCCACCCGCCACTTCGTCCAGGAGAAGAACCCGCGGTTGCGTCGCCAGACCGCGCGCCAGCTCGAGGCGTTTTCGCTGCAGCAAGCCCAGCCGGCCGGCGGGCCGATTCGCGTCCTGTGACAGGCCGGTTTCTTCCAGGAGGTTCGCGGCCAGCGCAAACCCAGATTGTCGCGGCACCTGACCACCGCGGAAGGCGGCGACGAGCAGGTTCTCGAATACGGTCATGTTCTCGAACGGCCGCGGCACCTGGTAGGTACGGGCGATGCCCATTCGACATCGCGCGGCAGGGTCCAGTCGGATCACCGACCGACCGTCAAACCGCAGCTCGCCGGCATCCGGGGTGACATCGCCGGCGATCATGGCGAAGAGCGTGCTCTTTCCGGCGCCGTTGGGCCCCACGATGCCAACCATCTCCGCCGCCCGAAAGCTCAGCGAAAGGTTATCGGCGACCGTGATCCGGCCAAACCGCTTGCTGACGCCGGTCAGCTCGAGGAGGGCCGGAGCCTCGGTCATGGATTGGTCGGGACCAGGTCTCCGTTCGTCGGCACGTCTTTGTTGGCGCTGTTGTCGACGACCTTCATGCTGTACGGAAATTTCGTGCCCTTCTGCCACTGCACGCCGACCGGCTTTTGAATCGCGATGCCGGGCATCGGTCCTTTCGTGAAGTCGAGTGTGCCGCTGATCCCGGTGTAGTTCATGTTCTTCAGCTGGCTGGCCACTTGGGTGCGGTTGTGAGGATCGTCGACCGCGGCGAACGCCTTATGGGCAATCTCGAAGAGTGAGTGCACCGAGCCGATGCTCTGCACCCATTGCTTGCCGGTCGCCGACTCGAACGAATCGGAAAACTGCTTGCAGCTTTGCCCGGTGAGGGTCGAGTGGTACGGGTGGAATGGTGTCCACCAGGCGTCTGTTGCCACATTGTTGACCAGGTCGCCCAGCGCCTCGGTGTCAGCGGGAAAGAGGAGGACCTTGGCAACGGTGGCGAGCTTTGGCTTGAAGCCTTGCTGGGCGGCTTGCTTCCACATGGTGTTGAAATCCGGCGGGATCGGCGCGTTGGTGAACAGGGTCGCGCCGGCTCGTTTGAAATTCCCGATCATGTTCGTGTAGTCGGTCGTCCCATCCGTATAGGCGCCACCATCGATGTTGTGGAAGCCGGCCTGCGCAGAGTAGAACTCCAGCCCCGTCTTGTTGTCGCGGAAAGCGTTGCCGTCGGCGTCATTCGGGTAGGTGAAGGCGACCACCTTGTTGGTGTTCATTCGATTCCACATGGGGATGAAGCACTCGCCGAACTGCTGCATGCCGAAGAAGAACATCGTCGTGAAGTTGAAGCCCGTCCCCGGTTTGCCGCCCCGAGCGAAGAACCACGCCTCCCAGGGAACGATCGTCGAGACGCATGGCACTCCGTTTGCCTCGCACACATCAGCCACCGGGTTGGTCGTTTCCGGCGTCGATGAGGTCAGGATCAGGTCGGCCTTGTTGGACTGGATAAGCTCCCGGGCCACTTGCGAGGCACGATCCGGATTGGACTGCGTGTCCTTGACCACAATGTTGACGCTGTAGGTCTTGCTGCCGAGCTTGAAACCGTTCTTGTACGGATCGGTCTGCCGGATACCACTGATCACCCAGTTGTCACCCGTGGCAAAGCCGGCCAGGGCGCCGGTCTGCGGGCTCACGTAGCCGATCGTGATGGTGCCGCTGGTAGCCGTGCTCGATCCCTTGATCTCGCCGCAGGCTGCCAGCAGGTCGGCCGCCCCCAGCATGACCGCGCCACTCCCAATCGTCTTGAGAACCTCCCGACGTGTGACTCGCCTCGCAAACGACAAGCCTGAGCCGGTCATGGCGCTTCTCCTCCCTTTTTACGGGTAGAAATTAGTCAGTACACGGAATATAGTTTCGGTACCGGGCCGTGTCAACCTCACATGAAGACCTGCGCCGCCATCCCGGCCATCTGATCCGGCGTGCCCAGCAGGTCCATACCTGGCTGTGGAACACGGAGGTCTCACCGGAGGTCACCTCACCACAGTTCGCCGTCCTCTACGCGCTGCGGGCCGAGAAAAACCTCGATCAGAAGACGCTGGGCGAGCGGGTCTCGCTGGACCGGTCGACCACCGCCGAGGTCGTTGCGCGCCTGACCGCTCGGGGGCTCGTGGTTCGCTTCCGCGACGGGCGCGACGCCCGCCGCAACCGCCTCCGCCTGACGGCAGCCGGCTTTCGCACTACCGAACGCCTCACCGCGCGGGCCGTGCGGATGAATCGAATGCTGGTCTCGGTGCTGTCCGACGGCGAGCAGGCGGAGCTGCTGCGGATGTTGAACCTCGTGGTTGATGCCGACGAACGTCTCCGCAATCAGCGCTCGTCCCTCCCTTCCCCTCTGCGGGAGGGCCAGGGTAGGGGGCAATATTCCGAAGCCGGATGAGACGCAGGTCGGGATCGTCGGTGCGGGACCGGCCGGGCTCATGCTGTCGCACCTGCTCCATCGCCTGGGCATCGAGTCCGTGGTGCTCGAGACCCGGAGTCGTGACTACGTCGAGCGGCGCGTGCGAGCCGGCGTGCTGGAACAAGGGTCGGCCGATCTCCTGACGTCGGCCGGCGTGGGCGAGCGAATGATTCGCGAAGGCCTCAGTCACGACGGTATCAACCTTCGTTTCGCGGGTGAGCAGCATCGCATCGACTTCCGCCGGCTGACCGGTCGCGGCATCACGGTCTACGGCCAGCAAGAAGTCGTCAAAGATCTGATCAAGCAACGCTTGGAGGACGGGGGCGAGATCTGGTTCGAGACCGAGGCGACCGCCGTCGAGGCGATCGACGGTGACCGCCCGCGCATCGTCTACCTCGAGGATGGCGTACCCACAACGCTGCAGTGCGAGTTCGTGGCTGGATGCGATGGTTCCCACGGGGTGGCCAGTCCAGCCGTCCTCGGATCTACCTACGAGCGAACCTACCCCTTTGCCTGGCTCGGGATCCTGGCGAAGACGCCGCCCGCGGCGGACGAACTGATCTACGCCTACCACGAGCGCGGCTTTGCGCTGCACAGCATGCGGTCCCCGGAGATCAGCCGCCTCTACCTTCAGGTCGACGCCGCCGAGACGATGGACGCCTGGCCGGAGGATCGCGTCTGGAATGAGCTCCGGCTTCGGCTGGCCGAGCCCGGGCTGCAGCCCGGCGAGATCATCGAGGACGGCATCACGCCGATGCGCAGCCTGGTAACTGAGCCCATGCAACGCGGCCGCCTCTTCCTGGCGGGCGACGCCGCCCACATCGTGCCGGCCACCGGAGCCAAAGGCATGAACCTGGCGCTTGGCGATGTCAGGGTGCTCGCCGAGGCGCTGGCGGCAAGCTATCGCTCGAAGTCGCGCGACCTGCTCGAGCGTTACTCCGAGGTGTGCTTGCGGCGAGTCTGGCGGGCGGAGCATTTCTCCGCCTGGATGACCGCTCTACTCCACCGCGACCCTGAGGGCGATCCCTTCGAGCACAAGCTCCGGCTCTCGTACCTGCGCTACGTCACAACGTCGGAGGCGGCCGCGACCACGCTGGCGGAAAACTACGTCGGCTTCGACGGCGCCTAGCGGGTGCTAGGCTGAACACGCACTAGGAGGGAAGCGATGAGCACAGTCGTATCCGATGAGAAGGCGACGGCGAAGACCGCTCCGAAGGAATACCGGCAGTTCATCGATGGCCAGTGGGTGCCGGCATCGAACGGCGCCACCTACGCCGACCAGGACCCGTTTACCGCCGAGACAATGGCCACCATCCCCGCCTCGAGCCGCGAGGACGCCAAGCGCGCAGTCGAGGCGGCGGCCAGGGCATTCCCCGCCTGGTGGAAGACACCACCCGGCGCCAAGCAGCGGTTGTTGCTGAAAGCGGCGGACATCCTGGAACGGCGCCAGATGGAGATCGTCGGTCTGCTCGCGACGGAGACCGGTTGCACCTTCGGCTTCGGCATGTTCCAAACGATGTTCACGCCGAACCTGCTGCGACAAGCGGCGGGCCTTCCCTATCTGCCAACCGGCGAGGTAATCCCGGCCGACCTCCCGGGCGCGTTCTACATGGGTCTCCGCCAGCCCGTGGGCGTGGTGGCCGGACTGGCCCCCTGGAATGCGCCGCTGATTCTCTCACTGCGTGCCATTGCGGCGCCGCTCGCCTTCGGGAACACGGTGGTCCTGAAGCCGTCGGAGGAATCACCAATCACGGGTGGGCTCATCTACGCCGAGATCTTCGAGGAAGCCGGCTTCCCGCCCGGCGTCATCAACGTCGTCACCCACGCGCCGGGCCAGGCTGAGCCGGTGGTCGATGAATTCATGGAAAACCCGAAGGTGCGGCGGATCAGCTTTACTGGATCGACAAAGACCGGGCGCCTGCTCGCCCAGAAGGCGGCCCGGTACCTGAAGCGGATGGTGCTCGAGCTTGGCGGACAGAACCCTTTGATTGTGCTCGCGGATGCGGACCTCGAGTATGCGGTCAACGCCACCGCCTTTGGCACGTTCCTGCACCAGGGCCAGATCTGCATGTCGGCCCGCAAGATCATCGTCGAGCGTCCGATCGCCAAAGAGTTCACGGAAAGGCTCATCGCGAAGACGAAAAGCCTCAAGATCGGAAGTCCGACCGAGATGGACACGATCATTGGGCCGCTGATCAATAAGCAGGCCCTCGACCAGGTTCGGTCGCGGGTGGATGAGGCGGTCAGCCACGGCGCGAAGGTGCTAACTGGCGGTAAAGCCCAGGGTGCCTGCTACGAGCCGACGCTGCTCAGCGACGTTCCCGGCGACGTGACCATGAGCAGAGACGAGACCTTTGGACCGGTGGCCACGATCACGGTCGTCGATGATGCGGACGAGGCGGTCAAGCTTGCGAACGAGACGACCTACGGATTGGCAGCGGGGATCTTGACGCGCGACGCGGATCGCGCCTTAGGACTGGCCGAGCGGATCGAGGCCGGTATCGTCCACATCAATGACCAGCCGGTCAACGATGAGCCGCAGGTGCCATTCGGCGGCGTCAAGGACAGCGGCTATGGCCGATTCGGTGGTATGGAGGCCGCGCACGAATTCACCGAGATGCGCTGGGTGACGGTACAGAGCCAGGGGAGGCCTTTCCCCTTCTAGCGTCATGCAAGGCGCCGGCGACTTCCTTCGCGCTGCTGACCCAGCCGAAGAACGTCGTCACGTTGTAAACGGTCGCCCGCTGCATCTCCGGCGGGCCGGCCGGCATCGTCGCGTCCTCGACCATGATCGGCCAGTACTCGTGGAAGTAGGCGTCGCGCAGCGTCGACTCGACGCAGACGTTCGACGCGATGCCGGCCATCAACAAATAGCGGATGCCACGGCTGCGCAACACCGCGTCGAGGGGTGTGCCGGCGAAGCCACTGTAGCGGGCCTTCGTGATGACCAGGTCGCCGTCCATCGGAGCCAGAGCGTCGACGATCTGGAAGTCCCAGGTTCCATAGGTCAACAGCGTGCCTTTGAGCTCGGGCCGCTCCCGCATCAGGCAAAGCGCGAGCTCTTTGCGCGGGTTGGGCGAGTCGTCACCACCGGCGGTGGACTGGTCCGGCGGATAGCCGATGACAAGGTAGATGATGGGGATCGCGGCCGACCGTGCGGCGTCGGCCACCAGCCGCGCATTCGCAACGGCGGCACCAGCTTGGGTGACGTCGAGGCCCGCCAGGTCGAGCATCCCGCCTTTACTGGCGAACGCATTCTGCATGTCCACCAACAGCAGTGCGGTCCGTTCAGGCGTGATCGAAATTGGTTCGGGCCGGGCGGGGAGCACGATGTCCACTGGCACGAATAATCTCACGCGACTAGGATGGCGGCAGCAGGCGATATCCACGAAGTGCAGAGGAGGTCGAAATGTACGGAACGATCATGCGAGCGAAAATCAAGGCGGGCCAGCAGGACGCCTTCCGGCGGTACGCTCAGGAGCAGGGCAGCCCCAGCGACGCCAGCGGATGGGTCTCCAGCGAGTTCGCGGTCGAAGACAAGGACCCGAACCGGATCGTCGGGATCATTCGCTTCAAGGACAAGGACAGCTACGTCAAAAACGCCAAGGCTCCCCAAACCAATGACAACTACAACCAGATGCTGAAGTTCCTGGAGGGCCCACCGGAA
>VBEN01000122.1 GCA_005881175.1 Chloroflexota bacterium | reverse complement strand
TCGGCCAGGGTTGATTGGGGGGCGTCACGAGGCCCCAATTGTACGGAGGCTTAGACCGCGAGTAGCTGAGGGTCGGGTCGAGCCAGTTCGCCCTCGACCGCGGCGACGAAACGCCGAACCGCCGTGGGGTCGGTGAGCAGCCAGGCCTCCTGGGGATGGATTGGGTCGGGTTGACAGAGCACCGCCATCGCGGTGTCGTCGCCCATGACCGCACTAAACCAGACGTTGGCCAGCCAGCCGAGACCCGGTTCGCGCCGATCGGCTTCCTGGGGCAACGGGGTGGTGTCGGGTGTCGTGACCACGGCCCGCCGCGCGCAGCGCAGCAGCGCGACCTCTTGATCCCACTCGGCCCGAACGGCCGCGGGATCGGGTCGCCCGAGGTACACGGTGTACCGGCCGGGTCGCATTGTCGCCAGGCTCTCGACCACCCGGCGGAGCAAGGGAACCGTCGTCAAATCGCTGACCTGGCGGCTTCCCGGGGTGCCTTCGACCAACATTGCCATCTCGCCCATGGGTGCAGGGTAGCAGAAACGGGCGGGAAAAGCAAACGTATGTTCGTAGGCATTTTGGCAAAGACTCTCCCTCCCCTTGCGGGGGAGGGCCGGGGTAGCGGTGTGGCCCTAGCGCCGCCGGAACAGGGGCACGATATTACCGGCGCCGTGCCAGCGGCCTCGAGCCGCCAGCATGAGGTCCTCCTGGGCCTCGAAGAGGACCTCGGCGGTCCGCTCCACCGAGCGGTCGATGCCCAGCCTCTCCCTGTACTTGCCATCCAGCTGGCCGAGGAGGTGAACGATCCGTCGCCAGATGTGGGTCGGAACCAACTTGATGTCTCGCAGCCGGCATTCTTCGACCGCGCCCAACAGTTGATCGGTCTCGCGCAGTTGGTTGCGTGGCGTCGGGGCGGTGCGACGCTGCCAGGCCCAGAAGCGATGCTGTGCGATTTCCAGAACGGTGCGCTCGATCATGACCTAAGCAGCCATGATAATCCCGGTATGGAGGAAACGGTCGAAAGTCAGGAAGTCTATGGCGGCAAGCTCTTCAAGGTGTACCGCGACCAGGTGCGATTGCCCAACGGGCACCTCACCGCGCGCGAGATCGTCCGACACCCGGGCTCGGTTGGCATCATCCCGCGGCAATCGGACGGCCGCATCGTCCTGGTTCGACAGTTTCGCTACGTCACCGGCCGCGAGCTATGGGAGATCCCGGCGGGCACGCTGGACAAACCGGGCGAGGAGATTCCGGCCGCGGCCCGACGAGAGCTGGCTGAAGAGGCAGGCCTCAAAGCCGGGCGCTGGACCAGGCTGGGCAGCGCCTACTTGATGCCGGGCTATTGCGATGAGCGGATGACGTTCTTCCTCGCCGAGGACCTGTCAGCAACTGAGGGGCATGCCGAGCTCGACGAATCCTTCAAGGTCAATCCCTTCGATGCCCATGATCTGCAGGTGCTGCGCTCGAGCGGCGAGCTGCAGGATGCGAAAACGCTGCTGGGGCTGGCCTGGGCCGGCGTGCCACTCTGGGCCGAGCCGCGCGCCCGCTGACCTACGCTTCTTCTTCGCCGCCTCTCGACTTCTGATACGCCGCGATCACCACCTGCGCCGCGTGCGCCGGCACCTCTTCGTAGTGTGAGAACTTCATGGTGTATCGTCCTCGCCCCTGGGTGATCGACCGCAGGTCGATTGGGAACCGGTACATCGAGGAGAGGGGAACCTGCGCCCGCACCTTTTCCGTGTGATCACCGGAGGGCTCCATCCCGGCGATCTTGCCGCGCTTGCCGTTGAGGTCGCTGATGACGTCGCCCATGTTTCGTTCCGGGACGAAGACCTCGACGTCCATGATCGGTTCGAGCAGCACCGGCTTGGCGTCCATGACTGCCTGTCGCATCGCCATCGCGCCCGCCAGCTTGAAGGCAATGTCCTTGCCATCGACCTGGTGGGTTGATCCATCCAGGAGGCGGACCTTGATGTCGACCAGGGGATTGCCGGAGAGCACGCCCTGTTCCATCGTCTCCCGCACGCCTCTCTCGACCGAGGGTCGGAAGTTCTGCGGGATCGATCCGCCGAAGATCTTGTCTTCCCAGACGAAGCCCGTCCCGCGTGGGACCGGGGCGATGTCGATCACGCAGTGACCGTAGAGTCCAGCGCCGCCGGATTGCTTCTTGTACTTCTTCTCGGCCTTGGCGCTGCTGGTAATGGTCTCCTGGTAAGGCACCCGAGGCACCGCCAGCATGCCTTCGACGCCATACTTGCGTTTCATCTTCTCCAGCACGACCTCGAGATGCACGTCACCCATGCCGTGCACGATCGACTCCTTGGTGATCGGCTCATGTTCCAGCGTCAGGGTCGGGTCTTCGTCTACCAGCTTGACCAGCGCCGCGTTGACCTTTTCCTCGTCGGCTTTGTTCTTGGCGCTGACGGCGGCGCTGTACGTCTGCTCCGGGTACTCGATCGGCGGCAGCCGGAGTGGGTGGTCGCGGCTGGCGAGGGTGTCACCGGTCGCCGTCACCTGCAGCTTGCTGATGCCCGCGATGTCACCCGCCACGACTTCGGTGGCCGGTTCCAGTGCCTTGCCCTTCGGAAATCCGATCGTGCCGGCCCGCTCGGGTTGGTCCTTGGCGGCGTTCAGGAGCTGAGTGCCGGGTGTCAGCACCCCTGAGACGACTTTGACGTAACTGATCCGGCCCACGAACGGATCGGCCGTCGTCTTGAAAACGATGGCCCCCAATGGGCCGGCCGGCTCGCGGGTCAAGGTCTCGGCTTGCTCGGTGCGCGGATTCACCGCCTCGACTGGCGCGGCCTGCTTCGGCGAAGGCAGAAGCGCCACGATCGCGTCGAGCAAGGTGCCGATGCCGGTCGACTTGACGGCGGCCGCGCAGAGAACCGGCACAATCGTTCCGGCGGCCACGCCCTTGGCGAGCGCCCCAGTAATCTCAGCATCGCTCAGCTCACCGCTCTCGAGATACTTTTCCAGCAGGGCGTCGTCCGTCTCGGCGGCGGCTTCTACCAACGGTGACCGCCGGGACTCGACCTCGGCAGCGAGTTCGCCTGGTAACGGGATCTCCTTCGGTCGGCCTTGCTGGTCGAACTCATAGGCCCTACGTGTCAGGAGGTCGACGACACCCGTGAACTCGGCCTCGTGGCCGATGGGCGCCTGGATCGCAACCGGGCGCGGCGAGAACTCCTTGAAAGCATCAACGGTCTTCCAGTAGTCAGCGTTTTCCTTGTCCATCTTGTTGACGACAACCAGCGTAGGGAGGTTGCGGGCTCGCAGCTGCTGCCACGCGAGTTCCGTGCCGACGATAACGCCGGTACTCGCCCCGACTACCAGCAGCGCCCCCTCGGACGCCCGCAGCGCGCCGCAGACATCGCCGGTGAAGTCCTGGAATCCGGGCGTGTCGAGCAGGTTGATCTTGTGCTCGCGCCAGGTCAGGTGCGCGATGGCGGTACCGATCGAGATCTTTCGTTTGATCTCTTCCGGCTCGAAGTCAAAGGTCGTGTTGCCCGCGTCCGGCCGCCCGAGGCGATCGACTGTACCTCCGGCGTAGAGCATCGCTTCCGCCAGGCTCGTCTTGCCGTCGTGGCTATGACCGAGCAGGGCAACGTTTCGAATCTTGTCGGGATCGATTCTGGCCATCGCTTCTCCCTCGCCAAGAAGATAGTAAATGGGAGCGGTGCGAGGTTACTCGATCGGTGCCAGCGGGATAATCTCGACAACACTGCCCACCGGCACCGAACTGGTGCCCTGCGGCACCACGATCAGGCAGTTGGCATCTGCCATGGAACGCAGCACGTGTGAGCCCTGGTCGCCGGTCAACCGAACGGCGACCCGACCGCCGTCTCGGCGGGCGATGCCCCGAAAATACTGCTCCAGGTGCGGTGGATTGACGAGCGGATCCTCGGTGATGGCGGTCAGGCGCGGACGCTCGAGGTCCGTGCGTCCCTGCATCTTAAGGAGAGCCGGCCTCACGAACAGCTCGAATCCGACCAGGGTCGAGACTGGGTTGCCGGGTAACCCGATCAGCGGTACGCCGCTGATGGTGCCAAACAGCAGCGGCTTGCCCGGCCGCAAGGCCACCTGCCAGAAATCAACAGCCTCCCGCTCTTCGAGCAACCCGCGGACGAGGTCGTAGGCACCCATCGATACGCCGCCGGTGCTGACCACCAGGTGCGCTTCACGGACGTTTCGAAACCGATTCAGCAGGTCCTGGCGCTCGTCGCGAGCGACGCCGGCATCGATGACGACGGCCCCAGCATCCTCCATCGCCGCGTGCAGCGTGTACCGATTGGTGTTCGTGATCTGGCCCGGCCCGAGTGACTCACCAGGCTCGCGCAGCTCGTCGCCGGTCGTGAGCAGGAGTACCCGGGGACGGCGGATGCAACGAACGCTCATCCTGCCTGCTGAGGCGAGTACGCCGATCAGCCCTGGCGTGATGCTGCGACCGACGGCGGCCACCAGGTCACCGCGACGGAGGTCACTTCCGGCTGCCCGAAGGCTGGTGCCGATTTCGACCGGGACACGAACGTCTACGCTGCCAGCGTTTTCGGCGGTATCTTCGACGCGTACCACAGCGTCGGATCCCTCGGGCACCATGGCCCCGGTCATGATCCGTAGCGCGGTGTTGGGCCGGACGGCAGCGGGGGGCGCGGCGCCGGCACGGACTTCGCCCAGAAGGCTAAGGCGCACGGGTTGCGACGGAGACGCCGCCTTGACGTCGTCGGCCCGAACGGCATAACCGTCCATAGCGGAGTTGGCGAAGGGCGGGACGTCGCGCTCGGCATGGACATCCTCGGCGAGGATGCGGCCGCGGGCCTGCGTTATAGGAACGTCTTCCGCGTCAAGCGGCGCGATCCGCTCGAGGATTCGCTCGCGCGCCTGCGCGACCGTCAGCACCAGCCGCTTTTCCGATTTACCTATCGTTCCAGTGGCTGTTTTCGAACTCGGGCGTTCCGCCCTCACCATCGGTGACCACGTTCTGGTGGAAGCGGGCGGCGACCATCTGGTACGCCATCGCGCGCGGAATTCCGAGTTTGGTGAGACCCTTGACCTCGTCGGCCATGACCTTGTCACGGGCAGCCTCGATGGCAGCGATCACGTCATCGATCGCCGTGCGCGCCTTTGGCCCACCGGCACCGTTTTCGGCAGCTGCCTCTACTGGGATCTCGGTCTGAGGTTCCTTGGGCGCTTTCGCTTTTCCGTCTTTGGTCTCTTTAGCCATGGAATGTTTCACCTTACCACTGGAAATCGAGTTCAGGCCGATACAGTCAGGCTTGCCGGCCCGCGCCTAGCTTGTACCCGTTCCATCGCGAACAGAAACGTTTCCCTGGCGACGGCGGTCACTGGGGCCGCCAGGAACATGCCGATCAGTCCGAAGAGCGATGCGCCCAGAAGGGTGCTGAAGATCAAAAGCAGCGGATGCACTTTCGTGAAGCGGCCGAGGATCAAGGGTGCGATCAGGTGGCTGTCGATCTGCTGGGCGACCAGCGCAAAGATGGCGACGATGAGTGGCAGCGGGCTGCCCGCGGGGCTCTGCGCCAGGGCCAGCAGGACAGCAAGGGTACCCCAGATCAGCGGTCCGAAAAACGGGACGGCCTCGATGAAGAACGCGATTGTTCCTACCAGCAGCGCCGCTTTCAGTCCCATCATCCGCAGACCAACCGTCACGACCACGCCGATAAACAGGCTGATGATCAGCTGACCTCGGACATATTCGCTGAGGACTCGATCCCACCGACGCATCAACTCCGCGGCCGGTGGCTGTTGGGCGGCCGGAAGGAAGGACCGCATCTCGTGCGACAGACGCGGCCCGTCGAGCAGCATGTAGAAGGTCAGCAGGGGTACCGCGATCAGCTCGAGTAGCTTGGGAAAGAACGTCAGGGACGCCCTGACGGCGGCGGCGGCCGTATCGCCCAGGCCGCTGACGAAGTCGCGGGCTTCCTGGTCCAGCGACTGTTGAACACTGGGCGGAAAGATGCCGGCACCGTAGATGCTGTTGCGCCAGTCCTGAAAAGCCGCGCTCAAGCGCTGGGCGATCTGCGGCTCCTGGCCGCCACTGCCAAACAAGACCCGTCCAAGGCGGTTCGCCTCTCCCGCCAGCACCGGTGCCAGCACCAGGATCGCGACGACGAGCATGCCGACGAAGGCTGCGAGGGCGAGAAAGACCGCCAGCGCCCGCGGGGTGCGGCGGCCGCCTGAACGGGGTTCGGTCATGGCGTTGACGAGCGGCAGCAACAGGTAGGTCAGGAAGATCGCCAACAGGAAGGGCAGAATGATCTGCCGGGCGAGGAAGATGATCACCAGAAGGAGGACTAGCCCGCCGCCAACCCAGAACGCGTTAGGCAGGCGGCCTTTCAGCCGGCGTGGCTCCGCGCCGGCGCCACTCGTGGGGCGGTTGTAGGAGGGGTCGGTGAATTGCAGACCCATGAAGGCAGTGCTACGTTCAGCAACGTGAATCGCGCGGCGCGCTTGCATCGGCTCCTGGTGATCCTTTCCATGGCGACGGCGCGGCCGGGGATCCGGGCGGTTGATCTGGCGGAGACCCTGAAGGTAAGCACTCGAACCGTGTTCCGGGACCTCGCCGAGCTCCAGCGGCTGGGTTTCCCGGTCACCTTCGGCAACGGGTATCCCGCCCAGCAGGAGCTGTTCCGGCGGCGGCGCCGCCAGGAAATGTCGCAGGTCATGGCCGACCTGGTCGATCAACAGCTGGACGTGGTTCGCCGCAAGCTCCCGCCCGATGAGGCTGAGCGGGTGGTGGCAGAGGCGATCCAGTATTTGCCCATGGAGGCCGCCGAGGCCGTCACCAGGGCGCTCGCGAAAGCCGTCCGCCGATAGGTCTTACAATGGCCGCACGGTCGGCTAGCTCAGTTGGTTAGAGCGCTTGGTTCACATCCAAGAGGTCGAGGGTTCGAGTCCCCCGCCGACCAGACGCTCGTCCAGGGTCGAGCGTAGCTCCCAACTCGCAGCCAGCCTCAGGCTCAACAACATGATATTGCTGAGGTTTGATGATCGTATAGCGGTGGTATAAGATAGGGAGCCGTAAGCATCAGTCAAGGAGGGTACTAGCAGCATGGCTCATGTGGAAAAGTCGATTGAAGTGCAAAAGCCAGTCGACCAGGTCTATGCCCAGTGGACCCAATTCGAGGAATTCCCCGAGTTCATGGAAAGCGTCGACGAGGTTCGCCAGCTCGATGACAAGCACCTGGAGTGGAAGGCGAAGGTCGCCGGCATCGATCGCCGCTGGAAGGCCGAGATCGTCGAGCAGAAACCCAACAAGGTGATCGCGTGGCGATCTATCTCCGGCGACAAGAACGACGGCAAGGTCGAGTTTCAGCCGATCGATGGCCGCACGTTGGTGAAGCTGGCTATCGATTACGAGCCCCCGGCGGGCATCGCCGGCGAGGCTGGCGATACGTTAGCGCAGGCTACGCCGCGAAGCGTGGAGAACGACCTCAAGCGCTTCAAGGAGTTCATTGAGACGCCTGGCACGCCCACCGGCAAGTGGTCGGGCGAGATCGAGTCAGGCCAGGTGAAGAAATAACGAGCGTTCGGTTTCCCTCCGCGGGCGGTCGCCATCCGGCGGCCGCTCTTTTTGTTCTCGGGTGGCCGGCCGTTCTTTGCTAAACTTACGAACGCTTTCCTGCTCCGCTGCCGCCGATGGGCCATAACCGGAGCAAATCCCGTAGGAAAGGAGGTCCCGATTGTCGGCATACGAGCTGATGTATATCGTCAAGCCGGAGCTTGATGACCAGGCGGTCCAGCAGGAGATCGATAAGGTCGGCCAGCTGATCCAGACGAATGGGGGCCAGGTCAAGAAGGTCACCCCGTGGGGCAAGCGCCGGCTGGCCTACAGTGTCAAGGATCAGCGGGAAGGGCATTACGTCGTCGAAGAATTCGACCTCGACCAGGCCAAGGTTCAAGAGGTCGAGCGCATCTTGAAAATTTCGGACAGCGTCTTCCGTCATTTACTGGTTCGACAAGAAGAGGGCAAGAAATGAATCTGAACAAAGTGATGCTCATCGGCCGGCTTACCCGCGATCCCGAGATGCGCTATACGCCAAGCGGCTCTCCAGTGACGACGTTCTCACTGGCGACCAATCGCTATGGGCAAGGGCCGGACGGCGAAAAGAAGGAATACACCGACTACCACAACGTCGTCGTCTGGAACATCGGCAAGCGCAACCTGGCCGAGATCTCCGGTCAGTACCTGCACAAAGGCAGCCTGGTTTACATCGAGGGACGGCTGCAGACCCGGTCCTGGGAAGGCCAGGATGGGCAGAAGCGTAAGACCACCGAGGTCAACGCCACGGAGATCCAGTTCCTGGAGCCGCGCAGCCAGTCCCAGCCCCAGCCGGCACCGACAGCGGAGCCCGTCGAGGCGGCGGTTGCCACGGCCGCCAACCGTGGTGAAGAGCCTTCGCGCGACGTGGACCCGGAAGACATTCCGTTCTGAGGAGCGATTGCTAGAAGCCCATGCCACCACCGCCTGATAAGCGGGACCGCAAGCCGCACAAGAAGGTCTGCAACTTCTGCGCGGAGAAGGTCCACCTGATCGATTACAAAGAGGTATCGCGCCTGCGCCGCTTCGTGAGCGAGCGTGGCAAGATCCTGCCCCGCCGCGTGACCGGCACCTGCGCGCGGCATCAACGTCGCCTCGCGGTCGCGCTGAAGCGCGCCCGTCACGTCGCCCTCCTCCCGTACACGGCGGACCAACGCTAGCGTTCTTCCGGTAACTTGCCCTCCCCCCACGGGGCCTCTGGACTTCTTGATTTCGCGCCGTATACTGCGCACTAGTTGCGTCTCCCGCGCCTCCCGGTCGTGGTCGCGGCCGGGGTCGTCCTGCTTACGTCCATTCCAACGGCTCGGGCAGCGGCTGCGGAGCCCTCGTTCGTCATGCCCTCGCCCTATGTGATCGCGATCGATCCCGGGCACGGCGGCAGCCCCACCACTGATCCAACTCAGCTCTGGGATCCGGGTGTTGTGGTTGGCAATGTGATGGAGAAGGACATCACCCTGGATTTGGCCTTTCGGCTGCGGACGCTCCTTCAGAAAGAACGCGTCAAAGTCGTTCTAACCCGGACTGGCGATGAGTACGTCGAGATTTCCGAACGCTGGAACCGCGTCCACGCATCAGGCGCCCGTCTGTTTGTCAGCTTGCATGTCAATGCCTTCAACGGTGACCCGGCCATCAACGGCGCGACCATCTTTTACCCGAAGCCCGACAGCCTGTCGTTTGCCCAGGCGATCGACGCTGGGCTAGCCCAGACACTCAAGGGCTATCAGATCGCGGACGACGGCGTCGCGGCCAAGCCGGAGCTGTGGGTGCGAGCGGACATTCCGACCGTAACCGTCGAACCGGGCTATCTCACCAACCCGCGAGAGGCCGGCTTGCTGAGCCACGGCGACTTCCGCGACGCAATCGCCATGGGCGTCTATCAGGGGATGCTGATCGCCGACCCGCAGATCGAGCAGGTCAAGCAGCAGATCGTTCATGCGGAGGCCGCCGCGGCCGCCCAACAACAGGCGGAGGTCGCCTCGGCGGCGGACGCCGCCCGCACGGCAACCGCCAGCCGATGGGGCCTCATCCTCGGCGCGATTGTCGTGCTCTGGTTCGTGATGCGCCTCGCCATCCGTCGGCAGGTGGGTGCGCCGCAACTGCCACAGTACCGCCGTCGCAGCTATCGTCGGCGCCGGGCCACCTCGCGGCGATACTGAGTGCGTCGTCGCCGGAGCCGGACGGTAAGCTAGGGCGCATGATTCAGAATCCCCAGCTTCGAATTCCTGGACCCACACCGATCCCCGCCCGCGTTCAACAGGCCATGGATGCCCCGATGATCAACCATCGTGGTCCCGAGTTCAGGGCACTGCTTCCGGAGCTCGAGGCGGGCCTGCGATGGGCGTTCCAGACCGACAACGAGATGTTGATCTTTCCTGCTACCGGCACCGGTGGCATGGAGAGCGCCGTTGCCAATCTCGTCTCGCCGGGTGAGCGCGTCCTGGCGGTGACGATCGGCGCCTTCGGAGATCGCTTCGCGGATCTCGCGGCAGCCTTTGGGGCCGATGTCGCCCGCTACACCCTTCCCTGGGGTGAGGCCGCGGATCCCGAAGACCTTGACGACCTCCTCAGTCGCGAGCCGGACATCGCCACCGTGTTGATCACCCACAACGAGACGTCGACGGGAGTGACCAACCGCCTTCAGTCCCTCGCGGAGGTCGTCAAGCGGCATCAGCGCCTCCTCGTGGTCGACGGCGTCAGCTCGATCGGGTCGATCGATCTACCGGTCGATCACTGGGGCGTCGACGTCGCCATCACCGCGTCGCAGAAGGGGTGGATGGTCCCGCCGGGCGTCACCATGGTCAGTGTCAGCCGCGCGGCCTGGCAGCGACAGGCCAACGCCCGTTCGCCACGGTTTTACTTCGACTGGACGCGGGCCCGAACGATGCAGGCCAAGGGGATGACCTTTACGACACCGGCGGTCAGCATTTTCTTTGGCCTTCGGGAAGCGCTGACGATGATGCGTGAGGAAGGCTTGCCGGCCATCTTTCAGCGGCACCTGCGGGTGGCGGCTGCGTTCCGGGCCGCTGCGGCCGCGCTCGGCCTGCATTTGCTCGCGGACCCCGAGGTAGCGTCACCCACGGTGACCGCGGTCTATCTCCCGGAGCGACTCTGGGGCGACAAGTCGGAGGCGGTCTTCAAGGCGTGGCGTGACCTCGGTCTCGTCGTGGGCGAGGGGCAGGGCCAGCTATCCGGCAAGATCTTTCGAATCGGCCATCTCGGGGCGGTCTATGAGCCGGATGTGGTCGCGACCGTCGAGGCGCTCGAGCGAGGCCTCGAGGCCAACGGTCACCCGGTCAACCGGGGCGCGGCCCTGACTGCCGCGCGGCGGGCGCTGGCGTCGTCTGAGCCCAGCCTCGTCGCCTGAGCTCGTGCCCCGCGTCCTCGTCGCCGACCCGATTGCGGAGGCGGGCATCAACCGGCTACGAGAGCATGCGGACGTGGATGTCGAACTGCGGCAGAGTCCATCCGCCCTGGTGGCCCGGATCCCGGAGTACGACGCCCTGATCGTGCGCAGTGAGACCCGCGTCGACGCCAGGGTGATCGAAGCGGGCAGTCGCCTGAAAGTCATCGGCCGGGCGGGCGCCGGCGTCGACAATATCGACGTCGAGGCCGCCACCCGCGCCGGCGTGCTGGTCGTCAATGCGCCGTCGGGCAATACGATTGCCGCGGCCGAGCACACGCTGGCGATGATGCTGGCCCTGGCGCGCCACTTACCCCAGGCCGACCAGGCGGTCAAGGGTGGTCGCTGGGAACGCTCGCGCTTTTTGGGCACCGAACTGCGTGAGAAAGTCCTCGGCATCGTCGGTCTGGGAAGCATTGGTCGCGAGGTCGCCCACCGTGCCCAGGCGTTTGGGATGCGCGTGATCGCGACCGACCCGGTGCTCTCGGAGGAGCGGGCCTCGCAACTCAACGTCAGGCTGATGCCGTTTGACCAGTTGATGTCCGAGTCGGACGTCGTCACCCTGCACGTGCCTTTGACGCGCGAGACCCACCATCTGATCGATGCGCGGGCGTTGGCGCTGGCGAAGCCCGGATTGCGGCTGATCAACGTCGCGCGCGGCGGGATCGTCGATGAAACCGCGCTGCGCAATGCCTTGCGCGACGGACAGGTCGCCGGCGCCGCGCTCGATGTCTTCGAACAGGAGCCGCCGGGCGAGAATCCGCTCCTGTCGCTGCCCCAGGTGATCACCACGCCGCACCTTGGCGCTTCCACCGAAGAAGCGCAGATCAGCGTGGCGCTCGAGATTACGGACCAGGTGATTGCCGTGCTCGATGGTGGCCTGCCCCGATTCGCGCTGAACGCACCGGTCGCATTGCCAGAGGCGATGGCCTTCCTGCGGCCCTTCATCCCGGTGGCAGAGGGCATTGGTCGGTTTTTCGCCCAGGTCGGCCGTCAGCCGGCGACGCGTTTGCAGGTCGATTACGTCGGCGAGATTGCGACCTACGACTGCTCGGTGCTTACGGCGGCGCTGCTCACCGCTTTCCTCAGCCGGTTCAGCGCCGAGCGGGTGAACCCCGTCAATGCTCGAGCGGTGGCGGCCGCCCACGGCATCACGGTGGTGGAGCAGCGCGGTGCCCACGCCACCGAGTTTGCGAATTTGATCAGCCTGCAGGCGGCCGGCGAACATGGCAGCACCCGCGTCGGCGGCACCCTGCTGCTCAACGAGCCCCATATTGTCCAGTTCAACGATTTCCGGATCGATCTGGTCCCGCAGGGAACCTTCTTGATGAGCTGGCATGCGGACCGACCTGGAGTGATTGGCGCCATCGGGACGCTGCTCGGTCAGAAGAACATCAACATCGCCAGCATGCAGGTGGGCCGTGACCGTCCACGCGGTGATGCGGTCATGATCCTATCCGTCGATGATCCGGTCCCCGAATCGATCCAGGCGGAGATTCGCCGGATTCCTGGGATGGCTGACGTGCTGACCGTCACGCTCTAGCCCGCCCGTGGCGACGGTGCGGCCGTTCCAGGGCATTCGGTATGACCCGCAACGGGTTGACCTGGCGCGCGTGGTCGCGCCGCCCTACGATGTGATCTCGCCGCGCGACCAGTTGCGCTATTACCAGGAGGACCCGCACAACGTCGTCCGCCTCATCGCGGGCGAGGTGCGACTCTCGGATACGCTGGAGGACAACAAGTACACTCGGGCGGCCGGATTTTTCAGCGAATGGCTACGGCACGGGGTCTTGCGTCGCGAACCAAGACCTTGTCTTTATGTCTACCGTCACCAATTCGTCGACCCGACCACCGGCCTCGCCCATTCCCGGCGGGGCATCATGGGGGTCGTCGAGCTCGAACCCTTTGGCGACGGCGTGCTGCCACATGAGCGGACCCATGCGCGTGCCAAGGCGGATCGCCTCTCCCTGACTCGGGCGGTGGAGGCCAACCTCAGTCCGGTCTTTGCCCTTTACGAAGATCCCCGGTCCGCCGTCGGTCCAATCGTAGACGCCGCCGTGGCGGGGACCCCGGAGCTCGCCATCACCGGTGTGGATGGCGAGCAGCACATCGTCTGGTCGTTGAGCGGAGCGCAGCCTCTCCAGGAACTGGCTGCGGTTTTCAGTGTTTCCCGGCTCTACATCGCCGATGGCCATCATCGCTACGAGACGGCGCTGAACTTTCGG
>VBEN01000011.1 GCA_005881175.1 Chloroflexota bacterium | reverse complement strand
CAAGTTTGAGAGTGCCCTAAACAAGAACCGCTTGGGACTAGGTGCATCCCTCCGCCTCGACCTTAACCCGGACCGAACTTGGCTGACCGTCAGCTTGTGTCGGTTGGCGACCGCGTCTCAACCGATGGGACTTCCGTTTCAGAGGACGTCGCCGCGGTCGGGGGTCAGAGTCCCCAGCACCATGCGTATCGTGGTCGGCTTGCCGACCCAGTTGCGCCCGAGGGTCCCGTAGATCTTTCTGACGCCCCGGAGCGCGAGGGCCGCCGCCGCGCCTATAACCCCGCGAGCAGGTCGCGGAGCGCTGCGGTGTAGGTGTCCAGTGCTGCGCGGCCGTGGTTGCTGAGCGCGACCGAGGTGTGCGAGGCGACGCCGCTGCCGTTTTTTTCGGTGCTGAGGTAGCCCGCGTGTTCGAGTTTGCGCAGGTGCGTGATCAGGTTCCCGGGCGTCAGCCCGATCATCTTCTGCAGGCGGGTGAACGAGAGCGCGTCGCCCTCGGGCAACGCCGCCAGCGTCGCGACGATGCGCAGCCGGGCCGGGACGTGGATCAGCGGGTCGAGCACACCGGCGGTCATGTCTGCACCTTCCGTTAGGCGCGACGCAGCCAGACCTGAACGATGGCCCGGCAAACGAGCACAGCGCAGATGCCCGCGCCGGCGACCCCCCACACTCCGACAGGTCCCGCGAAGGCGCTCCCAGCGCCGACCGCGATCGCAGCGACGGCGACGCCGAGCACCTGCCACTCTTCCCGCGCGGCCGCATAACCTGCCATCGCCGCGCCGACGACGATCAACGGCCCGGCGGCGGGAAGGATGCCGTAGACGATCGCGTGGCTGAATCCGTCATACCGGAGCGCCCCCATGAGCACGTACACAGCGAGAAAGGCCGCGACCAGAGGGATGGCACGACTCCACTGCTGCCGCGAGGAGCGCCGGATCACCCCGGCGCTCGCGCGCCGGCCCTCCCAGGTGGCGGCAATCGCCGCCACGGCCACGAATGCGTACAGCGCGGCCAGAGCAGGGTAACTCGGTCCGCTGTAGGGATTCTGCCCCCGCACCGACAGCCAGATCGCGCCATAAGCGGCCAGAACCGCCCCAGCCTGGATCAGCGTTAACAGCGGCGAGGGGAACTCGAACTGGCGCTGCGCCCGCCTTTTGGTCTGCTCGAGGAGCGTCGCCGCCGTCCTCGGATCCAACTCGCTGCCTTCGTCGACCGCCCCGTTCTCGTTCACGTCAGTGTCAGTGTCCTCACCCATCTCGCCCTCCACGGAGTACTTTGTACCGCAAAGTTTACGGGACTTTGTGTCACAAAGTCAAGCTCCGCTCCGCACCTCAACATGGTTGTCATGACCACGTTCAGCAACACCGTCGTCATCCCCAACTAAGCCCCGGAATGATCTCCGCGGCCAGCGCCCGTGCCCAACTTCGAACACCGATTCGAATGCTGCGTGTCCAGCAGCCGGCGACGCGCACTGCGCGGAACTCCACGCGCCACAACGCAAAGGGGCGGGATCGAGAACACCCGGAATAGGTAGTGTCCCCCACCGTACAAGTTATGAACTCCACCTGCCAGCCGATCGGGCGGCCGTCGACTTTGGTCTGCGTGATCTCGGATGTACTGTGGTGACATTTGGTGTCAATCGCGATGCGGCTCCTCTCGGGATTCATCGGGCTGGTCTTCGTGGGAACCGGCCTCTATGAAGCAGTCCAGGGAAGCAGGTTGCCGGGACAATTGGGTTGGACCTTCTTCCCGCGCAACCGTCCGCCAAGCTCCCAGGGATGGAGCAGCCGACGGTGGCGGACCAACGGTTTGATCCTGATCGTCTGGTCAGGCGCGCTCCTTACGTGGGCGATTGCGGGCTTCACGGAGGTGACCGTGCTGACAGGACTCGCCCTTGGATGGCTGGGTTTCGGCATCGGCGTTTGGGTCGCCTTGACCAAATTGCGCTAACTAACTGACCAGGTCATGCCCGACCAGTGTTCCAACGTCCCGCGATCGCCGGCACTTGGCGAGCGGTTCAAAACTTGTTTTGAGTGGTGTCCCCAACCGAACAAGTTATGAACTCCGCCTGCCGGCCGAGTTGGGCGCTTTGTATTCGGTAGCGAGATCCAGCGGACGGTCGGCGGACGCTCGGCAGACGGGGGCATGAATCGTACTCCTCATGAAGGCTTCGGTTTTCGGATACTTCGCCTCGGTTAGCTCGAGAACCCGCCGAGCTAACTCGTCAGCCCACTCCTCGCCGACCGAGCGACGAACCTCATCGATAAGCGTTGTCTCAAGCGGGTTACCCGCGAGCCCGGCAAGCAATGCCTGCTGACGATCCAGTTCTTGGCGCATCATCGGGTCCGCCTGCATTTCATCTTCTGATGGGTCCCGTAGTTGAAAGAGATAGTTGGCAACCGCTTCTCGACAATCATCCGCTGCGGTCAGGGCGTGCCTTGCATCGGAGTCGCCGCAAATACAGAGCGCCTCATTAGCCGCATCAACTGCCCTTAGCGCAACCGCGGACAGTAATGGTCTAAAGTCCTCGAGCGACGGCGCAACTCTCTCGAGTCGGTGCCCAACCTCGTGTACCCTCTCGCTTCGCACCGCGGATCCGCGCGCAAATTCCCAGGCCATAGCCAGCGCGCCCCTGACCACGCCAACATCGCCCCACATCTCGATGCGAGAGAAGGTGACGTATGTTGGGAGCAGTTGTTCGGCGCAGGAAGCCGCGAAAACGACCCGGGCGCGTGCATCTAGCGGCGCAAGTTGCCGCAGAATTTGCTCGGACCATTCTCGGTAATTGAAGGCGGGCAGCGTTATTGGTTCGTATGCTCTTCCGCCTTCTCCGTCCTCAAAAGCCTCGGTGTGGCATTAGGCTAGTTTCCCCGGAACCACGACCAAGCTTATACAACTACACTAATGAGTAATTATACGCTGAATGGGTGGTGTCCCCGACAGGATTTGAACCTGTGCACCCGGCTCCGGAGGCCGGTGCTCTATCCAGGCTGAGCTACGGGGACACGGACGGGACTCGATTATAAAGACGCCGCGAAGGGCTGGTCGGCGGTTCGCGACCCGCCTTACGGAATCCGTTACAGGCGTCACCCCGCTGATTGATCACCCTCCATAAGCTGGGTTCAGGACAGGCCGGTTGGAGCGAGCTGCCTGTTCTGGAGGTGGAACCGTGCGCCGCTTTCTGAACCCTTGGGTCCTGATGGTGATCGCTGCGGCCGTGCTTTCCTGCGCCGAAGTCTGGCCGAACCCGACGTAGCCGACCTGCATTGTCAAGCGACTGTTGCTAGACTGTAGGCCATGCTTACCAAGCGGCGCCCGGGGCGTCCCTCGGCGGACGACCCCGGGACGCCGAGTTCTCTCGGCCAGCGAATTCGGCAAGCCCGGCAGGCACTCGGGCTGAGCCTTGCGGCCGTAGCCGGCGACGACTTCAGCCGAGCCTTTCTCAACCAGGTCGAGCTCGGCCGTGCCCATCCGTCGACCCAAACGCTACGGATCATTGCCCGCCGCCTGCAGCAGCCAATCGATTATTTCCTTGAAGAGCCCGGTGACTCGAGCGCCGCGCTCGAACTCATCCTTACCGAAGCGGAGATGAGCCTGTACCATAGCGACTCCGCGCGCGCCGAACGACTGGTCAGCCGCATGCTGCATCGTCCCCTTCCCCTCGAGCTTCGAACCCGCGCGCAGTTGATCCTGGCCACGGCCTATCTCAGACAGGGAAAGCCGGAGGTCGCCAAACCTGTAATCGAGGAGGCGATCGATGTCGCCGAACGGTCACCGTGGCCGCATCTGCTCGTCGACCTCTACGACCGGCTCGGCAGCGTCTATTACCTCCTTCGGCACGCCCACGCGGCCGGCCAATGGTTCGAGAGAGCAATCGAGCATTATCAGTCTGCGGGCCTGAAAGACCCGGGGTTGAAGGCTCGCGTACTTGGTCACCGGGCCAACCTCCATTACGTAGCCGGCCAACCCATCGAGGCCATCGCCGCCTATGAATCGGCGATCGCCGCGGCCGAGGAGGTGCTCGACATGTCGGCACTGGCCGGCATCTATGAGGGCCTCGCCCTGTCGCTGCGCCAGACCGGCCAGTACCACCGAGCGCTCGCCTACGCGCAAAAGGGCTTGCGCCTTTTCGAGACTCTGCGCGACGTCCGGATGACGGCCCAGCTGCGCCTCAACATGGGCGACATGTTGCTGCAGCAGGGTCGCGTCGCGGAGGCGGACCGGCTGTTTTCCGAGGGTGCCGAGCACCTTCGCCGGATTGGGGACCACGAGCTCCTTCCCCACCTTGTCGTCGGCATGGCTGAGTCCGCTCTCGAATTCAAGGACCTGGAACGCGCCCACGACCTGGTCCAACAGGCGATCGACCTGGCGACTCGCTCGAGCGATCCGCTGGCGGCGGTCGCTGTCCACCGGGTAGCCGGACGGATCGCCCACGCCCGTGGTCAGCGGGAAATCTCGCATCGGCACTTCGATCGCGCACTGGAAGTGGCGTCCTCCGTCGACAACCCGGACCTTCGAGCTCGCGTCACCTACGACTTCGCACGGGCGCTCGAGGCCGAGGGCGACAGCGCCCAGGCGGCGCTCCGCTTTCGGCAAGCCTACGAGGCGGGCCGGGGGCCGGCGCCAGCCGCCGGTGTGTCAAGTCCGCTTGGTGCATAGGTAGGTAGAACTTGACACGGGTCATTCCTACCAGCCATAATGACGACCACGGAAGGTGGTGTCGTTCGCCAAGAACGATCCCCCCGCCACCCTCCGATGCGAACACGCAAAAAGTTTGGTTAGCGTCGCAACGTGCGATAGACTGGTCACACACAGTCAAGGGGGACTAATGGACGGGTACTCGCGAAAAGTGGGGGCCAGGCTGCGGAGCCTACGGAAGCAGCGTGGCTTGACGCTCCAGCAAGTGGAAGTCCTATCGAACAAGCGCCTCAAGGGCTCGTTGCTCGCCGCCTACGAGCGCGGCGACCGCAATATCTCCGTCACCCGCCTGCACCAGATCGCCACCCTCTACAGCGTGCCGGTGAACCAGTTGCTGCCGGAGGAGATCGAAGGCGTCGGGGAGCCGGCCCTCCCGCCGAAGCTGGCAATCGACCTCAGCCAGCTGCAGGGGCTGCCCGAACGCCAGGGCTCGATCCTGGCTCGGCATGTGGCTCGGCTGCAGCAACAACGTCAGGACTTCAACACGCAGGTTGTGACCTTCCGCAGTGACGACCTCGAGCAACTCGCGGCCGCCTACAAGACTACGCCGGAGATGCTGCGGCGGTCGCTGAACGAGTGGGGCGTCTTCCGTCCTGGTCAGGCGCCGGGCGAGCGTCCCGAAGTCGAACGAGATGAACCGGCGGAGCCGGCCGCAAACCCCTAGGCGGAACCCTTAGAAGGGGATTTCCCCCTGTGGCGTGGACGGTGGCTGGCCCCGTTCAGCCCGCAATTCCGCGACCGTCGCGGGATGGGGCGCTTGTTCGTCGGGCAGCGGTTCCTCCGTCACCGGCAGGCTTTCGATGCGCTGCCGGGCCTCTTCCAGCTTTCGCTCGCAGAGTTCGAGATATTCGCGTCCGCGCGCAACCGCGCCGATCGCCTCCTCAAGACTGAGCTTGCCCTCTTCCAGCGAGCGAAGCGTCGCGTCGAGCTGCGCCAGCGCTTGCTCGTAGGTGATCGATTCGTCCATGGTCATGGAACAACCTGGTCGACCGTGGCGTCGAGCCGGCCCGCGGACAGCAGAACCCTGACGGCCTGCCCCTCACGCGCCTCCGCGGCTTCCCGGATGATGCGGCCATCCTGGCCGTCGACGCAGATGCTGTAGCCACGCTTGAGCGTCTGCTCTGGAGCCAGGGCCGTGAGTCGAGCCGCCCGGCTCTCCAGGTTCCTCAGGCGTTCACGCACGCCGCGCTCAGCGAGTGCGATCAGGCGGTCACGCAGGCTCACCTGCTGGAGCCGTGCCGTGGCCATGCGTTGCGCGCTCAGGTCATGAGCGCGCGTCAAGCGCCGCCGGCACTCCTGGAGTGAACGATCCCGCTGGCGCCAGACCTCGCGCGGATCGCGCTGGCGCAGCATGCTGATGAGATTCGCAAGCCGTTCTTTGCGGCGGGCGTGGAGATCGCCGGCCAGCCGCGCCAGTGTCTGGCCGCGGAGCTGGACCTGGTGCGCCGGCACGACCAGGGCCGCGAGCCCGGCGCGCTGCAGCCGCTGGCCGCGCTCGCCCAGCTGCCGGAGCAGGTCCGTTTTCTTCGGCACGACCAGCTCGGCGGCCGCCGTCGGCGTCCGCGCCTCGCGGTCCGCCACGAGGTCCGCGAGCGTGCGGTCCGAGGTATGGCCAAGGGCGGTGATGACTGGGATGCGCATGGTTTGGATGGCGCGCACCACCGCTTCCTGATTGAACGCCATCAGCTCCTCGAAACTGCCGCCACCGCGGGCCACGATGACGACATCGGCCACCCCGTCCTGGTCGCACTGGCGCAGCGCGGCCACCAGGCTCCGCTGGGACGCGGTGCCCTGAACCAGGGCAGGATAGAGGGCCAGCCGCATGTTGGGAAACCGCTCCCAGATGGTCTGCTGCAGATCGTGGATCACGGCGCCGCTGGGCGAGGTGATGAAGGCGATGCAGCGGGGCAAGAACGGCAACGGCCGCTTCCGGTCAGGCTTAAAGGCTCCCTCCGCCTCCAGCCGGCGCTTCAGCAACTCGATGGCGGCCCGTAGCTTGCCGGCGCCGTCGTAATCCAGCCGGCTGACGACCAGATTGATCCGGCCGTACTGGGCGTGGTAGTCGACCTGGCAGGTGACGATCAGCTCCTGGCCGTTTTCGGGCAGAAACGGCAGCCGCCGGGCGGTGCCGCTGAAGATCACCGCTCCCACATTGGCCGCGGCGTCTTTGAGCGTGAACCAGACGTGGCCACTGCGCAGCGAGACGCCGCTGACCTCGCCTTTGACGACGACACTTTGAAAGCGAGCCGCGAGCAGGTCGTGGATGCGCGTGTTCAGCTCCAGGACCGTCAGCGGTTTGATCGCCTCCTGAGGCTGGACCGCCATCTATGGCACTGCCTCGGCCAGACTCGAGTCGCGCCGATAGAGGGCGTGCTCCACCGCCCGCCGGAGAGCATCGGCCTGCGCCGTTTCGTCGGTGAACACCCGCACGAGGGTGGTGCGGATCGGCAGTCGGCGGAACAGGTCCGCTACCGCGCTCCGCTCGACCGCGCGGCTCACCGGGTTGTAGATGTTGACCGGGAAAGGGTCGTTGAAGGGATTCTGTGGTCGGGGGTCGACCGACGCCAGGTCGACCTCGAAGGATGCATGCGCCAATGAGGTCGGCAGCGCCTCCCGGATACGACGAACGTAGTCGGCCGGCTCCGGGTAGAGCCACGCGTCGGGCACATTGGAAAACTCGTAATAATCCTCGAAGATAAGCCGCCACTTCAGCTCTCGCCGGACAATCCGACCCCATTCACTCGACAGCTCCGCCGCCCGGCCGCCCTCGTGCTGCCACCGGTCCACTGTGTCGATCAGCGACCAATCGGTAAGCTCCCGATACTGGTCGAGCTGGTCAAGCGGATTTCCGGTCAGGATTCGTTCGATCGTCTCCCGGAAGATTTCCCGCATATGAAGATCGATGCGGCGCACCGTGCGGTGGTAATAGATGTTGTTGTAGAGGTAGAGGCGGGCGTTCAGGAAGAGCAGCAGTGCCTGGGCGCCGTGCTGATGAAGCAGCAGGCCCTGCCGATCCAGGAACGAGTAGTGGAGAAGGCGCTCCAGGTCAATCGGACCCACTTTGACGCCGCACATGTACGCGTCGCGCGGCACGTAGTCGAGGTTATCGGCCGTATACATGCCGTTGAGGATCGGCTTGAGGGCCGTCACCCAGGCCGGCGCGGCGGGGCCCTCGAGCTCAGGTTCAGCGATCAGCTCGGCGATCCAGCGCGGTTCGATCCGCTCGCCCGGGGTAAAGGGGCCGGCGGGACTCGCATTGAGGGCCGCAATCGTCGAAGCCAGTTCCCCTTCGATCAGGGCGCGGCCGATCACCTCATGGTCGACGTTGAAGCGGTCCAGATAATTCTGGTCGAAGAAATGTCCGAAGGGGCCGTGGCCGATGTCGTGCAGCAGTCCGGCAACCCGCAGGGTCTCCTCGACGCAGGCGGCCGATGGAACGTCCGGCACCAGGGCCGTCAGATTAGCGTAGAGCTGTCGAGCCCAGTTGCCACTGAGGTGCATGGCGCCCAGCGCGTGCTGGAATCGGGAATGCTCGCCGCCCGGGAACACCCACCAGGCGGATTGCAGCTGATGGATCCGGCGCAGCCGCTGCAGCCACGGATGGTCGAGCAGATCCTGTTCGGCGGCCACGCTCTCACCGCGCATCCGCTTGGTGATCTTGATATAGCCGTGTAGCGGATCGGCTACCAGATTGACCGCGTCATATTGCCGGGCAAGATCATTCACGAGTTCGGCAACATTTTAATGACGTAGCATGAGCTCGATGGAGACGGCGGTCATCATCGATGCGCTGCGCACGCCCATCGGACGCTACGGCGGTGCCCTGAAGGACGTCAGACCGGACGATCTCGCCGCCCTCGTCGTAGGGCAGGCCGTGCAACGCAATGCGCTGGATCCCGCCAGCATCGAGGACGTCTATTTCGGCGATGCCAATCAGGCTGGTGAGGACAACCGCAACGTCGCTCGCATGGCCGTTCTCCTGGCGGGTCTGCCGGTTGAGATCCCGGCCGCCACGATGAACCGGCTGTGCGGCTCCGGCATGCAGGCGGTGGTGGCGGCCACACGCGAGATCGAGACCGGTAATGGGGACTGCTTCCTCGCCGGTGGTGTAGAGAGCATGACGCGCGCCCCTTACATCCTGGAGAAACCGCAGCGCGAGTTCTCGCGCGGCAGCCAGACCTTGCACGACAGCACCCTGGGCTGGCGAATGGTCAATCCGCGACTGGCGGAGAAATATCCGCCAATTAGCCTGGGTCAGACCGCTGAAGTTGTCGCCCGCCGCTATGCCATCACCCGGGAGGTTCAAGATCAGTGGGCCCTGGAGAGCCATCAGAAGGCGGTCGCGGCGCAGCAGGCGTGTCATTTCCGCGCCGAGCTCGTGCCGGTCGCGTTGCCGGCCGGTACGGCATTCGATAAGGACGAAGGACCACGGGCGGACACGAGCCTGGAAAAGCTGGCCGCGCTGAAGCCGGCCTTCGAAACGGACGGAACGGTGACGGCCGGCAACTCATCGCCGCTCAATGATGGGGCGGCGTGCCTCGTGATGATGTCGGAATCGCGGGCCCGGCGGCTCAATGTTCAGCCAATCGCCCGGATCCTGGCCGCCGCCAGCGCGGGCGTCGATCCCTCCTGCATGGGCCTGGGTCCCATACCGGCTTCCCGCAAGGCGCTGGCCCGCGCGGGACTGCGCGCGACCGACATGGACAGCATTGAATTAAACGAAGCGTTCGCCTCGCAGGTCATCGCCTGCATTCGCGATCTCGAGCTCGACCCGGCGCGAGTGAATCCCAACGGCGGCGCGATCGCGTTGGGCCACCCGCTGGGGGCAAGCGGCGTGCGCATCCTCGCAACCCTCGTCCACGAGCTCGCCCGCCGCAAGGCCAGATACGGGCTCGCCACCATGTGCATCGGTGTCGGCCAGGGGATCGCCACGGTCGTCGAAAACCTGATCCGCTAACTGGCCGTCAGCCGAGCGGCGCAGGCCTGTCAAGACATTGCGACCCGCCTTTCCCCGTTCGCCATCGCCTCTGCGGGATGATCTGCACGAGACCGTTGATGCTCCCATTGGGTCGTGTCGGACGACGCCGCTTGCTCGCGGCCGCCATCGCCACCGCGATGGGACTCATACCGCTGACCGGCGCGGCCTCGACCTATAACGCTGACCCCGACGCCCTATGGAACCAGACGGAGAGCGTCAGCGCGGACAGCGCCTTCTACGTGGTCCAGTCGTGGTGGGACGGGACTGCTCGCGCAACGCAGAGCGATCCGACCCAGCGCGGCCTCGATGAGCTGGCCCAGGCGAATGCGGATCTGCTCAGTGCCCACTCCCTGCTCCTGCGGCAGCGTACCGACCCGGGCGCGCACCCGGTCGCCGTCATCGACCCTTTGCTCGCCGGCATTTACAACCTCATCACGGGATCCCATGCGAAAGCACCGGTGGGGTCGGTCTTCAACTGGATCAACCAGTCGCTGCTGACGCTGGAGGGCCGTGGGTCGATGGCTGAAATCGTTCGGACCTTACTCAAGGACTATCAGGCCAAACAGTCTGCGGCCGAGCGGGACCTGCGTCCGACCGCCGGACTCGATACCGACGCGTTGCTGACCGCGAACGCCCATCGGGAGGCGGCGTTCTTGTTGAAGATCAAGGCCGTCTCCAACCCTGGCGATGGGCTCGCCGGCCTGCTGGGCGAGGTCGAGCAATCGACGAACGCCGTTGCTGCCAGGCACCATGGCAAGGGAGACGCGATAGGTCAGGGCAATGGCAACGCCAGCACGAATGCCGATAGCAAGCACGGCCAGCCGAAGCCGAAAAAGTAGCCGACGCCGGTGACTTAGGCTTCTTCCTCGTCGTGGACGCCTTCCAGGGTCAGCATCAGCCCGTCCTGGAGGTCGTACAACGCGTCCATCGCGTCGGCGATCGTGAGATCCTCGGGGGCCCGGTTGCCGAGAGGATGCTCCATCTCGGCCGTGAGCTGCTGGACTCGGAGCGCCAGATCGGCTGGTAGCTGTGTTTCTTCGGCGATGTTCAGCATCTCGAGCTCATCCAGAAGACGATCGATGTGACGAATCCGGTTCCGGCGCGCATAGCGCAGTTCGCGCTCCGTGTGCCAGCGCTCACGAAGCGTTGAAATCTGGACCGAGGTTTGCTCGATCATGCGCCCGCTTCCGAGGGTCCGAGCCATGCTTCCCGAGGGTTTACATTACTTTCAAATACGGCATTGGTCAAGAACTCGCCGCCCGGTTAGCACAGATACGCCTCAAACGCTCGTATGGCACTAAAGCGCCACTCGCGTCGGCCGGCGGGCCGGTCGGCTACGCGCTGGTCCTTGTTTCTGCGTTCCTGTTCGCCGCGGGGGGGAATGTGGTCAAGGCTCTCTTCAAGCTCGGCTATTCGCCACTGGTGCTCGCGCAGCTCCGCATCTGGTCAGCCTTTGTGGGACTCTTCCTTGCGCTCGTGGTGATCCGGCCGCGCCTGCTTCGTGTAGGCACTCGAGAGCTTCCAGCACTGGCCATTTTCGGCGGGGTTGGTCTCGCCGGGGTTCAGCTCAGCTATTACCTGACGATCGCCCGGATCAACATTGCGGTGGCGCTGCTCGTGCAATACCTGGGGCTGGTCGCGGTGACCGTCTTTGAACGCTATCACCGCCGTCAGCCGGTCGGCCCACAGGTCTGGGCCGCGCTGGCGATGGTGCTGATCGGCGCCTTCTTCGCCGTCGGAGCCTACCGGCCGGCACTCTTCCGCGTCAACCTTCCGGGTGTCATGCTGGGACTCGTGTCCGCCGGGTTCTTTGCTTTCTACATCCTCCGGGCCTCAACCCTGGCGCGCCGCCTCGACACCTGGACCGTTCTGCTCTACGGTTTCGGCGCGGGCAGCGTGCTGTGGGCGATCTTCGACGCTGTGAGCGGCACAGCGCTGCCTGCCGATCTGCGCATCTGGGCCGTGATGGCGCTGCTCGGCCTGGTTGGAACCCTGCTGGCACACGGGCTCTTCGTGATGGCGCTCCGCACCATCCGCCCATCGGTGGCCGGCATCATCGCCACCGCCGAGCCGGTCTTCGCAGGCCTGATCGCCTACCTCGTGCTCAGCGATCGACTGCAGCCCCTTCAGATCCTTGGAGCAGCGGTCATCATCGCCGGCATCATCGCGGTGCAAGCCGGCAACCGCCGTAGCGACATCACGGCTTCGGCCATCGAGTGAGCTTCGATCTCGCGCGAGTGACCTCCGAACTGGCGACCGGAGAGATCATCTGGTCCCTGCACTATGAGCCCGTCTGTGACAGCACCCAGGACCTGGCTCGAGCGGCCGCCGTCAGCGGCGCCGCGCCGGGCTGGACGGTGACAACCGACTTGCAGCGTCGCGGTCGCGGCCGGCATGGGCGGTCATGGACCGCCCCCGCGGGCCAGGCCCTCCTCTTCTCGACGGTGCTACGTCCACCGGTCGATGTCTTACCGCTCATGCCACTGCTCGCCGCCGTCACGGTGGCGGGCGGCGTGGAGCTGTCGACCGGAGCCGCCCCCGAGCTGAAGTGGCCGAACGACGTGCTGCTCAACGGGAAGAAATTGGCCGGCATCTTGCTGGAGCGCCCGCCTGGTTCTTCGGTGATCCTCGGAGTCGGTCTGAACGTCAACCAGTCGGCGGCTGAGCTTTCCGAGGGAGCGACCTCGCTGGCGATCGAGCTCGGCCATTCCGTCTCGCGCGAAGGACTGCTGGCCGCGATCCTCAACGATCTGGGCAACGCCTACGAGCGCGCCGATCGGGAGGGCGTGGACTGGATCCTACCCGGCTGGCGCAGCCGGACCTCCATGCTCGGAAAGCCGGTCACGTTCCGGCGCAACGGCATGCTCTTGCGTGGCCTGGCCGAGGATATCGGCCTCGATGGCGCGCTGCTCGTGCGGACCTCCGATGGAACCCGCGTGAGCGTCGTCGCTGGCGATGTCGAACTCGTTCGGCTGGAGTAGAGGCACGCGCCGACAAATCCCTCAGTCGTAGGTCTTTCCGTTGTCCTCGATGTACCCACCTTCGTGCGTGCCCTGCGGATCGTGATGCGTGAAGTGAATGAGTCCGCCCTGGGCGTTCCAGACGTACTCGCCGTGGACGGTCACGTGGTCTCCCTCGGCGGCGGGGACGCGCGCGCCAATTGAAACGTTGTGTTCGATCTCGACCGTGATGTCGCCGGACGAGAGCTTGACGATGAACCGTTCGTGTGTGCCGGTCGCGCTGGTTTGATCGGTCAGCAGGCGCGCCACAGTCCCCTCCGCGGTCACCTCGACATTGGATCGGTGATCGCGGAAATCGGCCACGACCGCTGAATTGTCCGGTCGCGCCGCTGCGCCACACCCTGCCAGCAGCAGAGTGAGGCCGCAGGCCGTGCCGACCTTACGGCCGAATGAGCGCACCCGCGCGTTTAGTGTCGGCTAACCGACTTTTATCTCGCCGAGCATCTGGGCGTGGATCTGGCAGTGGTACTTGAAATCGCCGGCCTTGCTGAACGTCACCATGAATTTGGCCCCGGAATTCTGCAGGCACGACTCGAACGTCCCGTTGTCTTCCGACACGCTATGCTGCACCCCCGTGCTGTCCTGGAAATCCCACGCGACGGTGTCCCCCACCTTGGCGCTGGCGGTCGCCGGATCGTATTTGCCAATCGTGTTGGGATCGGAAACGACCTTTACGGTTTGTGTCGCGGTGCCGCTAGTGCTGCCGCCCGTTGGGCTGCAACTCTGACCACCGTTGTCGCCGCTCGAGCCGCCGCAGCTGACGAGGAGCAGCGCGGTCGCCACCGATCCGATCGCCATCTTCCAAACAGTCACGCTTGCCTCCTTGATTCGAACGAATGACCCTGGGCTGAGTTTACGAGTCGATTCCGCGACGCGGCCACGAAAGCCCACCCTCCCGGGCAGAATCAGGTATGAACCCTACTCGGGAAGCTCGGCAAACTCGCGCCGCGCATCGCGCACCCATAGGGCGATTGCCGCGATGGTGATCACCGCGCCCGTGATCGAGATCAGCAGGTTAAGGATGAGTCCGGTCAAAAGCATCGCGATGCCCACCGCCAGTACCGGTGGCCAGATGCTGGGCGGCGGTAGGTGGAACGCTTCGTGGCCTTCTGCGTGGGGCTGCTGCTCAGGCTCTGCCATCAGCCGAAGTTGTTGTAGATGAGCGCCCAGGCGAAGGAGAGCCCCAACATGATCACCGCCGTGACGAACAACAGCACCCCGAGTCGAATATTCTTGCTCGCTTCTTCTTTATGCATCGGCCAGTGGAAACTATACCCTCCCTATCATCCGATCGGCCACCATCACGACGAACAGCAATCCCAGATACGCGATCGAATAATCGAAAAGCAGACGGGACCATCGTTGCCGTCGAGCACGCAGGTTCGCGACGGCCAGCGCGATGAAGAGGCCACCGAGAACAGCGGCGCCGGCCAGATAAAGGAATCCGAGGGCGCCGGTCAGGACCACCGCCAGCGTGACGGCAACCAGGAACAGGGTGTAGAACAGGATCTGCCGGCGCGCCGCTGACTCGCCCCGAACCACCGGCAGCATCGGCAGCTGCGCCCGCGCGTAGTCGCCCTTGAGCCTGAGCGCGAGCGCCCAGAAATGCGGAGGTGTCCACAGGAAGATGATGGCGAAGAGGTAAAGCGCGGTCAGGTCGAGCCGGTGGGTCACGGCTGCCCATCCCACCATGGGCGGGACAGCTCCCGCGGCGCCGCCGATCACGATGTTCTGCACCGTCCACCGCTTCAGCCAGAGGGTGTAGACGAACACATAAAAGAGCAAGCCGCTGATCGCCAGGGTCGCGGCCAGGACGTTGACCCAGAAGGCGAGCACGAGGAACGCCGCCAGCCCGAGCCCGATGCCAAAGATCAGCGCATGACTGGGCGCGATCCGCCCGTCCGGGAGCGGACGGCGCCTGGTTCGCATCATCTCGCGATCAAGGTCGCGATCGATCCAGCAATTGATGGCCCCGGCGCCGGCCGCCGCCAGCGCACCGCCCAGCAGGGTGAGCAGCACAAGCCCGGTCGACGGCCAGCCGCGCTCCGCCATCATCATTCCGCCGAGGGCGGTGATCAACAGCAGCGGGATGATTCGGGGTTTGGCCAGGCTGATGTAATCGAGCACGACGTCGCGGACTGGGCGGCCCGCCGATCGACGGCCGTCCCGGATATCCGCTGTCTGCTCGGCCGGAGGCAAGCGGCTGGCGATCACGGCAAGCACGACGGTGCCGGTCCAGACCGCGCTCGCCAGGGCAAGGTGCAGACCGCGCAGCACAGCGGGCAGGTGGAGGGTCACGACGGCGGCGCCGACGGCAACCTGGAAGGCCAGGGCCGCCATGGTCAGCGCGACCGTAGCGCGGACGGCCGGCGCGCGGCGTTGTCGGGCGAGCACCGACAACAGGCCCATCACCACCAGCACACCGATGGCCGCGGCCGCACCTCGATGCAACAACTGGATGGCGGGCGAACCGTCAAAGGCAAAGCGGAACCCGCCGCCACACAGCGGCCAGGCATCGCAGGCGCCGCTCGCGCCGCTGCCAACGACCAACGACCCGCTGAGGATCAAGAGATAGGTGCCAGCGGCGGCGCCCCGGGCGCGGGCAACTGATTCGGCGTCAACCGTCCCCGCCGTGGTCGGCATCATGGCGGCGACGGCCGTGACGCACACCGCCCCGAGGAGGGCCATCGCGGTGGCGAGGTGGGCGAGCACGATCATCGGTGGTAATTCCAGCCGGACGGTGATCGCCCCGAGCACCACCTGGATGGCGAGCAGACCCACGGCGAACGTGGCCGGAATAACGAGGTCGCGGCGCTTATGCCAGGCGACCCAGGCCACAACGGCGGTCGCCACCACGAGGACGCTAGTTAGGGAAGCCGTCGTCCGATGCGAGTACTCGATGATGGCATGCAGATCGAGTGGCGGCAGTACGCGTCCGTGACACAGCGGCCAGTCCGGACAGCCAAGCCCCGATCCGGAGACTCGCACCACCCCGCCGAGAACAACCAGCGCGTAGGTCACCAACGCGGTGGCGACGCTCAACGCGCGGAAGCCCCTCATGCCGCTGCCAGGCTCAGGCGTGCTCGGTCGCGGCCGTTACGCCCCGGCGGAGGTCGCGCAGTGGACGGCCGCTGCGGACCGGCGGGACACTCTCAAAGTTGTAGGCCGGGGGCGGCGAGGTGGTCGCCCACTCCAGGGTGTTGGCCTGCCATGGGTCGGCCGACGCGCGCCGGCCACCCCGCAAGCTGATCGCGACATTGATCAGGAAGAGCAGGATTGCGGACGCGATCATGAAGGCCCCGATGGTCGCGATCAGGTTCCAGGGAGCCCAGTCGACCCGGTTGGCGTTCCAGGCGGCGATCCGGCGCGGCATCCCCTCGAGGCCGAGAAAGTGCATGGGCATGAACGTGACGTTGAAGCCGACCAGCTGGACCCAGAATTGGATCTTGCCGAGCGTCTCGTTGAGGAAGCGACCAGTCATCTTCGGGAACCAGAAGTAGAAGCCGGCGAACACCCCGAACACGCTCCCGCCGAACAGGACGTAGTGGATGTGAGAGACGACCCAGTAGGTCGCGTGGATCTGATAGTCGACAGCCAGGGATGCCGTGAAGACGCCGTCGACACCGCCCATCAGGAACATGAGCACAAACGCCACGGCGAAGAGCATGGCAGTCGTGTACTTGATCGACCCGCCCCAGAGCGTCGCCAGCCAGTTGAGAACCTTGACGCCGGAGGGCACCGCGATCATCGCCGTGGTCGCCATGAAGAACTCCTGCAGCGCCAGCGGCAGGCCGGTAGTAAACATGTGGTGGGCGAAGACCATGAATCCCAGGACGCCGATGGCGGCCATCGAAAACGCCATGGCTCGGTAGCCGAAGATGGGTTTTCGGCTGAAGACGGGGATGACTTCCGACACGATCCCGAAGGCCGGCAAGATCATGATGTAGACCGCCGGATGCGAATAGAACCAGAAGATGAACTGGTACAGCAGGGGGTCTGACCCGTGGATGAAGAAGTGGGTGCCCAGCTGGCGATCCATCAACACCATCGCCAGCACCCCGGCGAGGAAGGGGCTGGCCAGCAGGACCAGCGCGGCCGTGATCTCCATCGCCCAGACGAACAACGGCAGGCGGAACCAGGTCATCCCGGGCGTGCGCATGTTATGGATCGTCACCAGGAAGTTGATCGCGCCCATGATCGAGGAAATGCCCAGGAGGTGCAGCCCCAGGATCCACAGGTCCTGACCCAGCCCGGCGGCGTAGGCCTTTTCGGTCAGCGGCACGTAACCCGTCCAGCCGGCCGCGGCTGCCCCGGTCTTGGTCAGCAGCCCGCTGTACATCACGAGCCCGCCCAGGGGGATCAGCCAGAAGGAGAAGGCGTTGATCCGGGGGAACGCCATGTCACGGGCCCCGATCATCAGCGGCACGAAGTAGTTGCCGAAACCGGAGAAGACCGGGATGATCCAGAGGAAGATCATGGTCGTCCCGTGCAGCGTCATGATCTCGTTGTAGGTCTGCGGCGCCAGGAAGTGGTTGTTTCCCACCGCCAGCTGGGTGCGCATCAGGAGGGCCATGACGCCGCCCACCAGGAAGAAGAAGAAGGTGGTGTAGAGATAGAGGATCCCGATCTTCTTGTGGTCGACCGTCGTCAACCATTCGACGACGGCGCTCCTCCGGGCAGCCTGCCGCGGCAGCGCGATGCTAGCCATGTTTGATCTCCCTCATCCTCCCGCCACCGTGATCGTGCCGTTCATGTTGGCCGCCTTGTGGATGCTGCAGATGTAATGGTAGGTGCCGGGCTTCAAGAACTTGAGCTCGTACTTGTCTCCGCCATTCTGGTTGTCCGAGGCGGGCACCGCCCCGTTATCGAAGACGATGTCATGGATCTGGATGCCGGTGTTGGTCCACTGCACCACCTCACCCACCTTGACCGTCGCGCTCAACGGGTCAAATTTCAGGTCGTCCGTTTCCTTCACGTTGGCGGCAGCGCTCGCGCCCGTCACTTTCTCGGCCAGGGCCGGCCCCACCCCCGGGGTCAGGGTGCCGGCCAGGAAGCCCTTGTAGTCCGAGTCCGACACCGCGATCACTTCCAGGTCCATGGCGTAGTGGTAAAGCCCACAGAGTTCGTTGCACTGGCCAGAGTAGGTACCCGTCCGGTATGCCTGGATCCAACCATGGTTCATCTGCCCGGGGATGGCGTAGACCTGTCCACCCAGCCGGGGGACCCAGAAGGAGTGCAGCACATCCCGGCTGGTGACCTGCAGCTGCACCACCTGACCCACGGGGATGTACAGCTTGGTGTTGCTGGTTTTCCCATTCGGGTACTTGAACTGCCAGGCCCACTGGATGCCGGTGACCTTGATGGTCTGGGCCGGCGGAGGGCCGTTGCGAACGTAGTCCATTCGCAACGTGGTCCGGATGAACAGAAAGGAGACGATCAGCAGCGGCACGGCCGTCCACACAAGCTCGAGCCGGGTATTGCCATGGATCTGCGATGGCTCGCGATCGTCCCGGCGACGGAATCGAAGCGCGGCAAAGACGATCAGGCCGCCCACGATGACGAGCACCGCCATCGCGATCCAGAAGATCGTCGTATAGACGCTGACGATGTCGCAGGCGTTCGGGCCGGCGCAATCCAGGGGGCTGACGTTGACCGCAGCGGCGGTGATGGGAGCCAGCGCGGCGAGGACGGCAAATGCGGGAAGCATCCCAAGCAGCACTCGTGAAGGCTTCACGCTCACGACAGTGTAACCAGCCTTTTGATCATCGATGGAAGAGCCACCACCGGCCCCCGGGCGCGCGCTCGCCGTTGATCTCCTGGGCCGTACGGCGCGCGTCATGCATGGCGTCATACCAGGCGGTCAGCGCCAGGAAGAAGGTGGTCATGAAGAGCAGCAGCGAGAGGATCTGGATGAGCAGGGAGAGCATGACCATGGCGCTTCCCCGCGGCCGCCAGAGGGCCAGCAGCTCCGCGGTCGCGCCCGGAATATTGAGCGTGACAAAGAACAGGCTCACCACGCCGAGCAAGAAGATGGCGGCCTTGCGTGGCTGCCGGTTGTAAAGCTGGCCCAGCCCGGGAATCACGGAGAGCCAGGTCGCCAGCCGAACACTGGCCCGCCGCGGTGGGTTCAGGACGGGGATTGGATGCAGTTCGACCACGGCCAGCTCGGGGATTACCGCTGGAACATCCGGAAGCAGTAGTAGGCCACCAGCAGCAGGCTGCAGACGGCCCACACCAACACGAAGAAGAAGTCGCCGGCCCCTGGGTCCCGGCCAATATTGAGCAGGTAGACGACCAGGGGAGGCATCAACCTCCTGCCTTGTGAGCCTTGGTGACGTCCAGCAGGTTCTCGGACACGATCACCAGTGCGGTCAGGCCGATCAGCAAGACAAAGGCGATCGCCGTACCGATCAGGTTCTTCAACTGCTGACGTCTCATCGGGGTCCTCGCAGAATCGCAGATTCGACAGAGTGCATCATGGCAAGCTCGCGTACTGCTGCCACATCCGAATCCAGTGGACCAGAAGGTTGATGGTGTCGTTCTTCAGGATGGGCGGGCGATTGTTCTTTGAGACTCCCCAGGCCGGCATGATCGTGTCGAGGTGCTCTTCACCGGTGTTGCCAAGGTAGATGCAGCGATAGTAGTAGTCGTCACTGAAGAACCCCAGCCGGTTCTGGTCGTTGAGTGGCGGGCCCTTGCCCCCCTCACCCAGGCTCCCATGGCACTGGGCGCAATTATTCTCGAAGACCTGGGGTGCCTTGTCGTACACGCCGAATGGGTTCGGCACCAGGTCCTGATGCGCGCCCGCCTCGGTGGTGGCTTGCCGGTTGCCGTTGTGGCAGATGATGCAGCCGGCCTCGTCGATTCCGAGTCCCTTGTACTGGCTCGGGATAAAGCCCGTCAGGTCCGCGACCACGGGCTTCTTGGTGCTGGGATCGGTGACCTGGTGTCCATTCGCGTCGAGCAGATAGAACGGAGTGGCGCGCGGATCCAGGCAGCTAGCCGTCGCGGCGGCGGCAGGTGATGCCGACGGGGCTGCTGAAGCTGAAGGTGACGCTGAGGCTGCCGGCGACGTCACCGCTCCGGGCGCGGCGGACGACGAGGGCGCCGCAGATGCCGAGGGCTTCGGCGAAGCGGCCGCGGCGCTGGCCGAGGGGCTGGCGGCGGCCGTAACCGGCCGGCAGATCAGCGTGTCCTGGCCATACTTGGCGAAGACGGCGTCGTTGATCACCGCCGGGTGATTCGGGCCCAACCGCTTGGCCGCCTCCTGGGGACCGATCTTCTGGATGTCCGGCACGTGGCAGGTGATGCAGCGTTCGACCACGAACTGGTTATTGACCTGAACCCTCGGAAACAGTTGCTGGACCCCGATGGGGAAGTCGGCGCCGTACTGCTTGGCGTACTTGTCCTGGATCGACACCCAGGGCCGGCTCAGGTCCTGGTAGAAGGCAAAGGCCAGCAACGCCAGAAACAGGGCGCTCACCACCAGGAAGGCTCGGCCTAGCACGCCGCCCCTCCGCAGGTTTGCGGGTTGCCCAGCACCCATCCCCAGTTCCAGATGAACTCATGGCCGCGGAAGAAGGTGCCGATGATGACCAGGGCGACCACGATCGCCATGTACAGGGCGAAGAGGATGATGGCGACCTTCCGCTCGGACGGTCGTCGGCTCGGATTGCGGTCCAGGAACGGCACCAGGATCATCAGGACGATGACGAAGGTCGGGAAGGCGACACCCGCCATCAGCGGCGGGAATCGGGAGAGGAGTTCCTGCAAGCCCAGGAAGTACCAGGGCGCTTTCGACGGATTGGGCGTGACTCCGGGATTGGCCTGCCCCAGCAGGGGCGCCTGGAGAACGATCGAAACCACGACCAGAAACGCCGTCATCGCGACCGCGGCGATGAACTCTTTGAAAATGAACTCGGGGAAGGAGACGATCATCTCGTCTTCGCTGTCGTCCCGGATCGTGGTGGAGGCCTCGACCTGACGCCGGCGCGCCTCCACCCGTTGGCGGGCGGCGATCCGATCCGTTGCCTCGGTAGCCATGCCTAACTACAAGCCTCCAGAGAAGCCATCTTTTCGAACCCGCCAGAAGTGGACGACCATCAAGAGGAATCCCACAAGAGGCAAGCCGACCACGTGCATCACATAAAAGCGTAGGAGGGTGGCGTCCCCCACGGCCGTGCCGCCCAGCATCAAGTACCGGGTGTACGGCCCGGCGATCGGCGCATATTTCGCCATATTCGTGCCCACCGTCACCGCCCAGATGGAGAGCTGGTCCCAGGGCAGGAGGTAGCCGGTAAAGCTGAGCAGAAGGGTAATCAGCAGCAAGAGAGTGCCGATACCCCAGTTGAACTCGCGCGGCTTCTTATAGGCGCCAGTCAGGAAGACCCGCGCCATGTGCAGCCAGACGGTGATGACCATGGCGTGCGCCGCCCAGCGGTGCATGTTGCGAATCAGACCACCGAACGTCACGACGAACTGGAGATCGCGCATGTCCTGGTAGGCATGCTGCGTCGACGGGACGTAATAAAACATCAGGTAGAGGCCGGTGACCGTGAGGACGATGAAAAGGAAGAAGGAGAGGCCGCCCAGGCAGAGGGTGTACGACATTCGGATCCACGATCGCCGGACGCGAACCGGATGGATATGGAGCACGAAGTTGGTCAGCGCCGTGCGCGCCGCGATCTTATCGGTCATTGGGAGGCCATGGCGGAACACCGCCGAGGTCATCTGCCCCATGACCGACCACATCTCGTCGACCGCCGCGCGGATGACCTTCATGAACCCTCCCGTCCCTGCTTAAGCCTTCAGCCGGAATTTGTGGTCAACGACGATCGAGCGGTCGATGAAAAGCCGGCCGTCCTTGGCCAGCTCGACATGGACCCGGTCCATTGGACGCGGCGCCGGACCGAAGAAGTTGTCGGCATCCCGAAAATAGCGGCTCCCATGGCAGGGGCACTTGAAGCCCGGCAAGGCCGGATTGGCCTTGGTGGCCTGTTGACCGGTGTCCGGATCCTTCGAGATCTGGGTGCCGGCCAGAACCAGGTCGCTGGTGACGTCCGGAAAATATCGGGGCGTGCAGCCGAGGTGGGTGCAGATCAGGCTGATGGCATAAAAGCCGTCCTGGTCGCGGTTGATCACGACCCGCTTGTCGATCAGGACCGTGGTCGAGCCGACGGCGTAATTGCTGGGGAAACCGAGCGCCCCCACGGGCTTGAATGCCGGCGGATCCTCGTAGGTGGCATTCGGCTGGATGAATTTGACGCTCTGGAAGAGCGCGATCGCGGAGGCCACGCTGAAGCCGACCCAGCCAGCGATCGCCAGGAAGCTGCGACGCGTCATCTCCCGGCTGTCCTCGACGAGGCGTTTAAAGTCGGCAGCCATTAGACGAAGGCGTTGTGGGCCGGCGGCGTAAAGATCGTCGCGAAGACGATCGTCGACGCCATGATGATGACGAACAATGTGGCGACGAGCAGACAGCCGAAGTCAGCCTTGATCGCCGCGATCACGCCGCGCACGAAGTCGAGAATAGCAAAGGGGCCTCCTGCGAGACATCGGGTCTCGGCCCGAGCTCAGATCAGGCCGCTGCCAGGGCGATCCGCTTGCGCACATACTCGTGCACCAACGAGACCAGGGTCGCCTGGCTCCAGGTCAGAGGTGAAACGGAAAGGGGCGCCTTTGTGTACGGATCGAGCTGCTCGGCCAGCACGCCGCTGGGCAGGGCCGCGCCGGCCACCCATTCCAGGATGTCGTACGCCGGCCGCAGATCATCGAGGGAAGCGGCCCGGCTGACCAGCCACTGGCCGTACCACATGGTGCAGATGAACCAGGGATTGCCTGGCACGTTGGCGATGTCCTGGCTGACCTGGTAGTACCAATCGTTTTCATAGCGGGCGATGCCGCCCACCTCGGTCTTGCACCAGAGCCGGTCGTGGACTGCCTTCATGGTGCTGACGATCTGCGGATCGTCGGCGGGAAGCATGCCGAAGTACCAGAGCCCGTAGACGCTCGAGTCGATGGTCAGGTCGCGCGCCGTGGTCCCATCCGGCCGCCGATAAAGACGGCGGACGAACCGGTTGAGCTCTGCATCGAACAGGTAGCGCCGGGTTCCCTGCTTGATCCCCTCGGCCGTCTCGCGGTAGCGCTCGGCCAGCTTCATCTCGCCGTACAACTGGGCGAAGTTCGCTGCGGCCTGCAATCCGGCCCACACCGCCGCCACGGTAAAGCTCATCACCCCGCGGCGTTCCTCCCAGAGGTCGTAGCTGGGTTCGGGCAAGCCGGTCAGCGGGTCGATATACGCGGCCAGAAAATCGGCCGTCAGAAGGATGAGCGGCCGGTAGTAGCTCTTGAAGAATTCGAAGTCGCGATGGCGGTCGTAGTGCTGCCACAACGCGAAGAGCACCAACCCCGTCTCATCTTCCTGGATCGGATACTGCGGCTTGCCGGTCGGATCCACCCACGGATGCCAGCTACTGCCCGGATCGCCGGCAGGCGTGTATTTGTGGCGGAAATATCCCTCACGGGTGACGATCCGTGCGCAGAGCTCGAAGAAGCGCCGCGGCAGGTCGACGTAGCCGGCCTGGTCCATGGCATAGACGGCGAGGGCGGCGTCACGCGGCCACATATAGCTATAGGTGTCACGCGCGAACTTGATGATGTCGGCGTCGTTTGCGGCAAGGACGGCACCACCGCTGTCGACCTGGCTACGAACGACGAGCAAGCAGCGGCGATAAAGCTCCACGACTCGAGGTGAGAGATCAGCGAACTCACGGTTCTCCTTGTTCACCCACGCTTTCCAGTAGGAGCGGGTGCGCTCCAGGAAGGCTTCCGGCCCCCGCAGGGTGATCACGTCGGCGACGGTCTGCAGGTCTGCGAAGTTGCGGGCGGCAATCAGCCACTGGTAGGCGGTGGCGCTCTGCCCCTGTGGGACGCGGCCCAGCTTGAGAGCCAGCGTCATATCCACCGAACCCTGCTCGATCGGGTTGTTGCCAAGCTCGCCATCCTCTGCATCGCGCCAGGTTCCCTGGGCGCCACCAACGTCCTTCTTGCCGCAGGCATAGCCGTCCAATCCCATGCGATCGCCAACCTGCCCGCACGCCGCGAAGCACCGCTGGCCCTTGTAGGCCACCAGCCCTTTCACCGCCGGGTAGTACATGACGGTGTCGCCAACCTCGGTGCCGTAGATGTGCCAGTCGAAATGGAAAAACAGTCGGATTTCGCGCTCTGGTCCCTCGTTGACGACGCGCACGCGCCTGATGAGGACATCGCGACCCAGGTCGACGGCGTCGTTGAAGGTTAGCGAGAGCGCGAGGTCCGGGTGTCGGAGGGTCACATTGGTGACCAGGGTGTCGGGGAGATATACCAGGTCTCTCGACCAGCCATGGTCGTCGAGCCAGGCGAAGCGTCCGTCCACCCAGATGCCAAACCGGTTGAGCTCGCCGCTGGTGTGGTTCTCCTGACCGACCCGCGGGTAATAGATGTCGCGCAACTGATAATTGCGGTCGAAGTTGATGAGCAAGGCGCCGTTGCCGACAGGCAGGTCGCGAGACACGTCGGCCATTATCTGTCGCCCTGCCCGGCTTGGGCGATCCCGTGAACGGATTGTTACGATCGCCTCGGTGCCAACCGACACGCTGACCGTCCGATCCAACCGCAAGGCGGACGTCGTCGATGTCACCGATCGCGTCCAGCAAATGGTCCGCGACAGTGGTGTGGGCACGGGTCTCTGCCATGTCTACGTCGCGCACACCACCGCCGGCGTGTTCATCAATGAGAACGCCGACCCGGACGTGATGACGGATGTCCTCACCACGCTGGACGGGCTGGTGCCGTGGGAGAACGGCTATCGGCACGCCGAGGGCAACGCCGCGGCGCACATCAAGGCAACGCTGATCGGGACATCGCAGACGATACCGGTGCGCGACGGCCGGCTGGCATTGGGTCAGTGGCAGGGAATCTATCTCGCGGAGTTCGACGGCCCGCGGGAGCGGCGCGTTCAGGTCACCGTTCTGGGCTGACAACACAAAGCCGCCCCCGACTGGGCGGCTTTGCGATGTCGATCCTTCGAGCCTATTTCTTTCCGGCTGCCGCTGCGGTGCTGCCGATCTGCTTCTGTTCGCCGTTTCCGCTGGCGGTGCCGCCGCTGATCGGGATCTTCACCGACTTGGGCTTGGCCGGCTGTGCCTTGGGCACTGTCAGGGTCAGCATGCCGTTGACGAACTGCGCCCTGGCCTGCTCGCCGACGGCATCCTCGGGAAGGGTAACCTGCCGGCTGAACTTGCCATAGAAGTTCTCGCGGAGCCAGTAGCTCTCCGGCTGGGTGCCGGCTGGCGGCATGATCTCACCCTTGATATTGATCTGGCCGCCATCGAACGTGACGTCGACGGTGCTCGGCTCCACTCCCGGAACAGCGGCTCGGATCACCCACTCCTTGTCGGTCTGGTAGACGTCCAAGGGCAGGTAGCCCTCACCGACCGCGCCGACGGTTCTCGACTGGCCAGGAAGGCCAAAAGTGTCGCCGAAAAGACGATCCATCGCGCTGTGAAGGGACATCAGATCACTGATCGGTGACCAACGAATCACGTTGCTCATGACTGACCTCCTCCATTGAGTTGTTTTCGCTGGCCCATATACCCCCTGGCCGGGCAGGATTAAACGCCGCCGCGAGGCTGGGAACAGGCCTGTTGACGCTCCGTGAAGATGCGTAACCAGTGCCAGGATGCCGGTATATACTGGTCAGATTCTTTAGCCGGGGAGACGCATGCTTACCAGCATCAAGTCGGTCGGCAGCTATGTTCCGTCCGGCATCCTGACGAACGCCGACCTCGAGAAGATGGTCGAGACGTCCGACACCTGGATCCGCGAGCGCACCGGCATCGTTGAGCGCCGGATCGCGGCGGTCAATGAGACCGCCACCGACCTGGCCGCCGAAGCGGCCAAGGATGCGCTGGCCGTCGCGGGGCTGCGCCCGCAGGATACCGACCTGATCGTGTCCAGCACCTCAACCCCTGACTCGATGTTCCCCTCGGTCGCGTCGCGCGTTCAGGAGCGGCTGGGGGCCCACGGCCCCGCCTTCGACGTGCAGGCCGCCTGCACCGGCTTCCTCTACGCCATGAGTGTGGCCGACCGGTTCGTCAGCAGCGGCGAGGCCAAGCAGGCGATCGTTCTCGGGAGTGAGACCCTCACGAAGATCATCAATTTCAAGGACCGCGGCACCTGTGTCGTCTTCGGTGACGGCGCGGGCGCGGTCGTGCTGGGGCCGGGCGTCAACGGCGCCGGCATCAAGTCGTGTGTGCTTGGATCGGACGGCTCCGGCGGTGACCTTATCTATGTCGCGCCCGGCGCCGATGGCCCCGAGGGCCCGGGCCGGCCGGAGATCCGCATGGACGGGCGCAAAGTGTTCCGCTTTGCCACGGAGATCCTGGCCCAGGCGACGCTCCAGGCATTGGAGAAAGCCAACATCCGGCTCGAGGACGTCAAGCTGATCGTCCCCCATCAGGCCAATGCCCGCATCATCGAGGCGGCCGGCAAGCGGCTTGGCGTGGGCGCCGACGTCATGGTTAATGGCATTGCCGCCTACGGCAACACGTCGACGGCCTCGATCCCGCTGGCGCTCAAAGACGCTCTGGCCGCGGGCCGGCTCAAGACTGGCGACCATCTGGTGCTCGTCGGATTTGGCGCCGGGTTGACCTGGGGAGCGTGCGTGATCGAATGGGAAGGCGCGCCCGTAAGGGTCGCGGCCTAACCCATGTTTCGTCCCAAGACTCGGTATGTGGCTCTGCCATCGCCACGCGTCGGCGTCGGTGAGGAGATCGACCGGCTCACCTGCCCGAAGTGCGACACGTCACTCGAACCTGCCCGTCTCACGGCGGCGCTGGGGGTTTGCTATCGCTGCGGTTACCACTTCAGGCTCCGCGCCCCGGAGCGGATCGCGATGCTGGTGGAGCCCGGATCCTTTCGTGAAGAGGATCAGAACATCATCGCCACCGATGCACTTGGTTTCAAGGATTCGCAGCCGTACAGCAAGCGGATCGAACAAAGCCGAGCCAGCACCGGCGTCAACGAGGCGGTCACCTGGGGCGAGGCCATCCTGGCCGGGCAGCCACTGGTGATGGTCTGCCTCGACTTCGCGTTCATGGGCGGCAGCATGGGCGCCGCCACCGGAGAAAAAATCACAAATGGCATCGAGCGGGCGCTGCATAGCCGCCTCCCCCTCCTGATCATCTCGGCATCCGGGGGCGCCCGGATGCAGGAGGGAATGCTCTCGTTGATGCAGATGGCGAAGACGGCGGCGGCGCTCGGGCGGCTGGGTGCCGCTGGAATACCCTACATCTCGCTGCTGACCGACCCCACGATGGGCGGCGTCACCGCCAGCTTCGCCTCGCTCGCGGACGTGATCCTCGCCGAACCTGGCGCGATGATCGGATTCGCCGGGGCGCGCGTCATCCAGCAAGCCACCTATGAAACGCTTCCTGAGGGCTTCCAGACCGCGGAGTTCCTCTGGCAGCACGGCATGATCGACCTGGTCGTGCCCCGGCCGGAGCTGCCCACCGTCCTCCGCCAGCTGCTGGAGCTTTACGCCACGAACGGGGTGGCCAAAGATTTCGACCTGCAGCCGCGGGCCAAGGCATCGGCGCCTACGCCGGCCGTTCGCGGTTGACCGACAACGGATCGATCGCCGCCGCGACCTGGGAGCAAGTCGAGCTCGCCCGTCATCCTGATCGCCCCTACGCCCTCGACTACATCCATGCCATCTTCGGCAATTTCTTCGAGTTGCATGGCGATCGTCTCTTTGGTGACGACCATGCCATCATCGGCGGTCCGGCGGGCCTCGATCATCGAACCGTCATGGTCATCGCCCAGCAAAAGGGGCGGACGACCGCCGAACGGGCCATGCGCAATTTCGGGATGGCGAACCCGGAGGGCTACCGGAAGGCGCTACGACTGATCCGGCAAGCGGAGCGCTTCCAATTTCCGATCATCGCCTTCGTCGATACATCGGGAGCATTTCCGGGCGCTGGGGCAGAGGAGCGCGGCATCGCCTGGGCGATAGCCGAGAACCTGGTGGCGCTGGCGCAGGCCCGGGTCCCGATCCTGACACTGGTGCTGGGCGAAGGGGGCAGCGGGGGCGCGCTGGGCATCGGCGTCGGCGACCGGCTGCTCATGATGGAACACTCGATTTACAGTGTCGCGATGCCGGAGGCCTGCGCCTCGATCCTGTGGCGGGATATTGCCCGCAAGGTGGAGGCGGCGCAGGCCTTGAAACTGACGGCAGCCGACCTGAAGCGCATGGGGCTGGCTGACGAGATCGTGCCGGAACCCTCCGGTGGGGCACAGAATGATTACGGCATGGCAGCGGACGCGGCCGGGGCGGCGCTCCGGCGGCATCTGGCCACGCTGGAAGCGGTCGCCGTCGATCGCCTGCTGGAGGACCGCTATCAGCGATACCGGCGGATCGGCGCGACCTCTTAACATCAGGCGGTGGCGAGTAGCGCGGTAACCGAGGCGCCGGTCCGCCGGCGGGAGCGACTGGATCCTTCCGTCTTCCGGCTCGCGGTGGAACGGATCCGCGAAGGCTATTACAGCGACGTCTACTTCAATCGGACGGTCGACGTACTCCGTTCGGATCAGCAACATCCCCACGTGCTGATGCAGGTCTTTCAGAAAAAGCGCGCCATCATCGGCGGCATGGACGAGGCGATCGCCATCGTGAAGCTCTGTTCCGAGGATTTCTCGCAGCTGCGGGTACATGCCCTCTACGACGGCGATGAGATAGCCCCGTGGGAGACCGCGATGACGATCGAAGGTGACTACTCACTCTTCGCCCGCCTGGAGACGGTGTACCTCGGGGTGCTATCGCGGCGTACGAAGGTCGCCACCAATGTCCGGAGAGTTGTCGAGGCCGCGCAAGGCAAGCAGATCATCTTTTTCCCGGCGCGTCATGACCATCATCTGGTGCAGACGGGCGACGGCTACGCCGCTCACGTCTCAGGCGCGATCGGGGTTTCGACCGATGCCCAGGCTTCCTGGTGGGGCGGCAAGGGAATGGGCACCGTGCCGCATTCGCTGATCGCCGCCTACCAGGGCGACACGGTCCTGGCCGCCCAGAAATACGCGGAATACGTCGACCCCAGCGCCAACCTGGTCGTCCTTGTCGACTGGGAGAACGACTGCGCCCGCACGTCGCTGGAGGTGGCGCGGGCGTTGGGGGATCGTCTGTGGGGAGTCCGCCTCGACACCTCGGAGACGATGGTCGACGCCAGCATCCAGAAGCTGATGGGCGACTTTGACCCGCGGGGTGTCAACCCGCAGCTCTGCACGCTGGTCCGCCGCGCCCTCGACCGGGAAGGGTTCGAGAACGTGAAGATCGTGGCCAGCGGCGGCTTCAACGTCGAGAAGATCGAGCGGTTCGAGCACGAACAGGTACCGGTCGACGCCTACGGCGTGGGCAGCGCGTTCTTTCAGGGTGTCTACGACTTCACCGCGGATGTGGTCATGGTCGAGGGCCGGCCCTGTGCCAAGAGCGGCCGGCGCTACCGGCCGAATCCGCGTCTCGAGCTCGTCAGCTAAGCATGCCGAACGTCACGATCGTGGTCGATGTCCTCAACGGTTTTTGCAAGGCGGGCAACCTGGCATCGCCTCGTTGTGATGCGGCGATTCCCGCAATCCGTAACGTGATCGAAGAACGTCGGCGTGCCGGCGATCAGCTGGTCTTTCTCGCCGATACCCATGATCCTCACGACCGAGAGTTCGAGGTATTTCCCGTCCATTGCGTGCGCGGGACGAAAGAGGCGGATCCGGTCGAGGAGCTCCAGCCGTATCTCAAAGACGCGACCTTGATCCGCAAGCGACGCTACTCCGGGTTCTTCGAGACCAACCTGGACGAGCTTCTGAAGACGGCCCAGCCGGAGCAGGTGACCGTCATCGGCGTCTGCACCGACATCTGCGTTTTGCACACGGTGGCGGATCTGCGCAACCGGGACTACCGGGTGGTGGTGCCGGCGTCGGCGGTCGCGACCTTCGACGCGCCCGGGCACCCCGGGGATGAGGTACAGAAGTGGGCCCTGGCCCACCTCACGGCTGTGCTCGGCGCCCGCGTCCTGCCGGCCTAGCCGCCCCTCCCCCGACCGAACCGGATGTGACTATCGCCCTATAATCTAATCTGTCAATGAAATTAGCCAATACCCGGACATCGTAGCCATCCTTTGGCGTTTCAACTAATGATGGCGCCTTCAGCGGAATCGTATTGCCCGGCCTGTGCTAATCGACTCAAGCCCGACAGTCGATATTGCTCCGGATGCGGCCATCGCGTCGCGCCCGGCAGGCGCCGGCTCCGTTTCCAGCCCTGGATGGTCATGCCGGCTACCTTCCTGGCGATCCTGCTCGTGGTTCTCCCGGGGATGCTCTATGTCTGGGCCGGCCTTCCATCCACCTCCAACCTGAGCACGGCCCGCCTGCCGCTTTCGACCCGCATTTACGACCGAACCGGGACCGTGCTGCTGGCCGAGATTCATCAAGGTTCCGAACGGCGCCACATCGTGCCCTTGAGTCAGATCGCCGCCTCGATGCGACAGGCCACGATCGCCGTGGAGGACCGGACTTTCTACCAGCACGGCGGTCTGAACCTGCTGCGCACCGGGCAGGCGGGCCTCGACGACCTGATCCATCTCCGATTCAACCAGGGCGGCAGCACCATCACCCAACAGCTCGTCAAGAACATCTACCTGTCGGGGGATCGGTCGCTGCTGCGCAAACTCGATGAGGCAATTCTGGCGGTTGAGATCGAGCATCAGTACTCGAAGGCGCAGATCCTGGAGGCATACCTGAACCGGATTTACTACGGAAACCAGGCTTACGGCGTCGAGGCGGCGGCAGAAACCTACTTCGGAAAAACGGCCCGTCAGCTTTCGCTTTCAGAGGCGGCCTTGCTCGCCGGTCTTCCCCAAGCGCCAACCGCGCTGGATCCGTTCACCAACCTCAACGGTGCTCGGGCGCGGCAGCGCGTCGTGCTGGATGCGATGGTCAAGGTCGGCGAGATCACGGCGGCCCAGGCGCAGGCCGCGTCGGCGCAGAAACTCGCGCTGCAAAAGCCATCCGCCGCGGACGACGTCAAGGCGCCCGGTTTCGTTCACTGGGTAGCGGCGCAGCTGGAGAAAACCTACGGAGAGGAGCTGCTCAAGAACGGCGGGCTGACGGTGATCACGTCGCTCGACTGGAACCTCCAATCGATCGCCGAACGGCAGGTCCGGGAAAAGGTGACGGCGCTCCAGGCACAACATGTCACCGACGGCGCCCTGGTCGCGGTCGATCCGAAGAGCGGGGGTGTGCTGGCGATGGTCGGGTCAGCCGGCCCCGACGTGCCGGGCGGCGAGTACAACATGGCCATCATTCCGCGCCAGCCGGGGTCCGCCTTCAAGATGTTTACCTACACGGCGGCCATCGAGTCGGGCAAGTTCACGATGGGTTCCTGGGTCGACGACTCGCCGGTGCAGGTTCGGCTCGCGGATGGCAGCACCTACACGCCGCGCAACTACGACGGCCGCTACCACGGCTGGCAGCCGATCCCCTTCGCGCTGGGGAATTCGCTCAATATCCCGGCCGTCAAGGTCGAGCTGGGAACCGGCATCGATCGGGTCGTCGACGTCGCCCGCCGGATGGGCGTGGAAACCCTGAGCCAGCCGACCAGCGCCTACCAGCCCAGCTTGACCCTCGGCGGTTATGAGGTGCCCCTGATCGATATGGCGGCAGGCGCGAGCACGCTCGCCGCCCAGGGAACCTACCGGCACCCACAGGCGATCCTGAAGATCACGGCGCACGACGGCACCACCCTGTATCGGTACGCCGCGGGCAGGGGCAAGGCGGCGCTGACCCCACAGGTGAGTTTCATCATGGCGGACATGCTGTCCAATGACCGCAACCGCGCCCTCGAGTTCGGCCGCAACAGCGATCTCGTCATCCCCGGCCATCATGTCGCCGCGAAGACGGGAACGACCAACGACTTCCGTGACAACTTGACGGTCGGCTTTACGCCAAACCTGGCGGTGGCGGTCTGGGTGGGCAATGCCGATCACACGCCCATGCGCAACGTGAGCGGCATCGTGGGCGCTGCCCCCATCTTCCATGGCTTCATGACCGCGGCGTTGAATGGCCAGCCTGACAGCTGGTTCAGTGTCCCTGACGGTCTGCACGCCGTCACCATGAATGGCTACATCGCCTATCTGCTACCCGGGACGGAGCAAGTGGCACAGTCCCAGCAGCCGCCCTCACGTTGTGAGGACGGTTGCGGCGGCGGCGAGGGGGGCGGCAAGCACAAGAAACATCACGGATAACGGCGCCGCGTTAGCGCCCCTCGGGGCGCCGCCCTTTCGGGCGAATAAGGGCCGGCGTCGAATGCGCCCCGTACGCGCACACGAGGCCGTCGTGATTTCGGCCGAGTGCGCGATGGGCCGCTGGACGACGCACCGGCCCGTTTAAGTCTCTGTGCGACCTCGTTGCGGCGGATTCGCCGCCGACGTCCCTCGCATCGATTCAAGCTGCTTGCTCAGTTCGGCGACCTGGCGTTCCAGGTTTGCGACCTGTTCCCGGGTCGCAAGCGGCATCCTGGCACCCCGCACGCTGTCCTGAACCCGCCGGCCGAGGTCCTCGCCCGCCCGTCGGGTGCGTGTGGCGAACTCATCGAAGCGGCGTCGGCTTTCCTCGCCACTCGCCCGTCCTTGATGCAGCCAGGTATTGGCCATCTCATCGGTCTTCTCGAACGCCCAGCTCGCCGCCCCGAGCAGCGTGTAGAAACCGTCGCGGATCACCTCGCGGACACGCTCGGTTCCCTCCGACTCTCGGTTTCCCGGCGAATCTTCCCCTTTCTCCGTCGAGTGTTGCTCTGCCATGCGCTAAGTTTAGGGCGACCGATGCCCATTTACGAGTATCGCTGCGCGGACTGCGGCAAGCGGCCCTCGATTTTCTTTCGCAGCCTGTCTGCCATCGAAGCGTCTCCACCGTGTCCGAATTGCGGCGGTCGGCGCCTGACCCGGCTGATCTCGCGTACCGCCCAGGTCCTCTCCGAAGACAGCCGGCTGGAGCAGCTCAGTGATAGCGCCGGACTCGGGGACGTCGACGAAAACGATCCGAAGAGCATGGCTCGATGGGCCAAGACCATGGGCCAGCAGCTGGGCGGCGACGAGATGGGTGAGGATTTCGACCAGGTCGTGGACGAGATGGGGGATGCCGGCCCGGATGAGCCAGACGGCGCGGACGACGACGACCTGTGAGCCGCACATCGATCGCGCGCATCCAGGGCAGGGAGATCCTCGACTCACGCGGTAATCCCACCGTTGAGGTTGACGTACTTCTCGAGTCTGGAGAGCTGGGCCGGGCGGCCGTCCCATCGGGGGCGTCAACCGGTGCGCACGAAGCGGTGGAGCTTCGCGATGGTGATAAAGGCCGCTATGGCGGGAAGGGCGTGCGAAACGCCGTGGGGCATGTCAATCAGGAGATCGCGGCAGTATTGCGCGGCGCCGACGCCAGCGACCAGCGCGGGATCGATGAGCGCCTGATCAACCTGGATGGAACCGCCAACAAATCCCGGCTCGGGGCGAACGCCATTCTCGGCGCCTCGATGGCGGTTGCCCGTGCCGCCGCGCTGGCGGCCCGGCAGCCGCTCTATCGCTACCTTGCCGCCGACGGCGACCTACGGATGCCGGTGCCGATGATGAATATCCTCAACGGCGGCAAGCATGCCCAGACAAAGGTTGACTTCCAGGAATTCATGGTGGTTCCAGCCGGGGCACCGAGCTTCAGCGAGGGGCTGCGCTGGGGCGCCGAGGTCTTCCACGCGCTCAAGCAGACCTTGCACGAGCGTGGCCTGAGCACCGGGCAGGGCGACGAGGGCGGCTTTGCCCCCGAGCTGGAGGCCAACGAGGAAGCCATGACGCTGCTGGTCCAGGCCATCGAGCGCAGCGGCCACCAGCCCGGCAAAGAGGTTTTCATCGCGCTGGACCCGGCGGCGTCCGAGCTCTATCACGGCGACCGCTATGAGCTGACCGGCGAGGGCCGAACGCTTCCCCCGGCGGAGATGGTGGCGCTCTGGAAGTCCTGGGTCAACCGTTATCCGGTGATCTCGATCGAGGACGGGCTCGCGGAAGACGACTGGGACGGTTGGCGGACGCTTACGACCGACCTGGGCAGGCGGCTGCAACTGGTGGGCGACGACATCTTCGTCACCAATGTCGTTCGCCTTCGCCGGGGCATCGATGCCGGAGTGGCAAACAGCATCCTCATCAAGCTCAACCAGATCGGGACGCTAACCGAGACACTGGAGACGATGGCCACCGCCCGACGGGCCGGCTACGGCACGGTCATCTCGCATCGGTCGGGCGAGACCGAAGACACGTTTATTGCCGACCTCGCCGTAGCGACCGGTGCCGGCCAGATTAAATCGGGTGCACCATCACGGTCGGAGCGTGTGGCGAAGTACAATCGGCTCCTGCAGATCGAGGAAGAGGTGGGTAGCACCGTATCGTATCCAGGGCGCGCCGCACTAAGCCGTGTCTAGGCGCGTCCCTCCGCGCGGATTCTTCAACAGCGAATCACCGTTCGGCCGCCTGCCAACCGAGCCGAGCTTCCCAACCATCCGCGTCTCCCGGCGGGGAGTGTTGTGGATCGTCGCCATCGCCGTCGCGCTGCTCCTGCTTTTCCTCCTCAAGCCGTTCGCGACGCTCTACACCGACTATCTGTGGTTCCGCTCTCTCGGCTACGGCGGCGTGTTCGGCACCCGCTTCAGCGCGCAGATCTGGTCCTTCTTCATCTTCGCAATTCTCTTCTGGATCATCGGCTCGATCAACGTGCTGCTGGTCCTCAACTCCGGCCGGCGGCTGTCGTCGATCGGCATCCGGCAACGCCTGGTGACCGCACCGTCGACCATCCTCGGCCTGCTCGGTGTCTTTCTGCTCGGCCTCCTGTTCGGGCAAATCGCCTCGGGCCAGTGGCAGACCATCCTGACCTTCCTCAATCAGAAGCCGTTCAACGTCCAGGATCCGATCTGGCACAAGGACGTGTCCTTCTACGTCTTTACCCTTCCCTTCTACCGCTTCCTGTGGGGCTGGCTCCTGGGTGTGGTGATCCTGATGATCCTCGTCGTCGCAGGCCTCTACGCGTCGCGAGCCGGACTCCAGAACTTCTTGCTTCCCGCTCGGGCCATCCGTCATCTTTCTGTCCTGGCGGCAGCCTTTGCGGCACTGCTCGCGATCCATTACCGGCTCGACCTCTACGAGCTGCTGCTGAGCAAGCGGGGCTTCGTCTTTGGCGTCGGCTACGCGGATGTGGCCGCCCGCATTCCCGCCTACTGGATCATGACGGTGCTGATGGTCCTGATCACCATCGGCCTGCTCGCGAATGCCGCCGGGGCCCGACTCACTCCGCTGCCCGCCGCCCTGGTTGTCTGGCTCGGCGCGGCTTTCGTCCTGCTGGTCGTCTTTCCCGGCATCATCCAGCGGTTCCAGGTCGACCCCAGCGCGCAAACGAAAGAGGCGCCCTATATCAAGAACGAGATCGCCTTCACCCGCCAGGCCTACGGTCTGGCAGGGATCACCGACCGGCCTTTCACACCGCGGGACACGGTCACGGCCGACGCGGTGGCGCGCAACCCGCAGACGGTCCAGAACGCCCGCCTCTGGGACCCACAGCTGGCCCTGCCGGCGGCACTCGAGAATCAGCAGAGCCTCCGAACCTACTACACGATTTCCGACGTGGCGGTCGACCGCTATCAGCTTGGCGACCAGTATCTCCAGATGCTGCTCTCGGCCCGGGAATTGGATACCTCGGGCCTAAATGCGCAGGCCCAGACCTGGCCAAACCTCAAGCTCCAGTACACGCATGGTTACGGCGTGGTCGCCGCCCGCGCCAATGAAGCCACCGCCGAGGGCGACCCGGTACTGATCCTCAAGAACATTCCCCCGGCTGGTCAACCCGCGGTGACCCAACCAGGCATCTACTTCGGCCGGCACAGCAACGATCACACCGATTACGTGCTGGTGGACTCGAGCCAGG
>VBEN01000121.1 GCA_005881175.1 Chloroflexota bacterium | reverse complement strand
GGTCAGCCGGCGGCGTCGAGCGCAGGCAGCGGCGGATGCACCGTCAGATAGCTGAGCAGGACGCCAATCGCGCCCGACACGGCGATCGAGCCGAGCCATAGGCTGATCGGCCAGCCAATCCCCCGAGTCAGCTCCAGGAAGAGCAGATAGAGCGCAGACACTCCGACCGGACCGAGGAATGCCCCGACCCGAAGCGCCACGACCCGCTTCGGTCCGGGCTTGAGCCACAGCATCACGAGGTCGGCGAGCAGCCCGCCGATGATGGCGACCGGGATCAGATCGAAGTTCTGCTCCAGCGTGCCCAGCAGCGCGCCGTTCAATCCGACCAGGAGGGTGATGCTGCCAAATGGCAGCGTGAAACGACCGAGCAGGTAAAGAACGACGCCGGTGAGCAGGGCCGTCTGCACCATGATGCCCAGGATGCCCAGCTCCTGGAGCTGCGCCACAGTAGCAGGGGCCCCGGAGGTCGCCGTTGCGTACGTATCCACCAGTGGCTGGTCGAACTGGTTGAAGAAGGTGAACATCGACAACAGGAGGCTGGCCGAGATCACGGCCGTCCAGGGGGCTTCGCTGACGGGGCGCCGCCAGGCGGCCCGCAGTGGTCCGGCCACGATCAGCGTGCCCGCCAGCATCAAGAGAAGGTGGGGTGGGCTGATCAGCGCCGCGAGATTGACCTCAATCCCGAAGCGGAGATGCCAGAACATGTCGATCACGCCGCCGATGCCAAACAGCACGGCGCCAACCAGGGAGAGGTTGTAGCCCGCCGGCAAGGCTTGATCGAGACGGTGACCTCGCCCCTGGTTGCGCAGCGCGCGCACACCCAGAAAGATCAAGATGGCGAAAATGCCTGAGTACAACACGCCGTGCCAGGGAGTAAAAAACGTTTCCAGCCTGGCCAGGTGCCGATGCGCCCAGGCGTCGAGGTAGGCGCCGGCCATCAACCAGGTGCACAGGGCCACCACGGTCCATTCGAATCGCCGCGTCGGCGTAATCGGTCCCTGATCCCGGATCAGCTCCCGTGTCAGTTCTCTAACCGTCACCACGCCCACCCTCCTCGCAATCAGTAAATTCCGTGATGACGCTGCCCTGGCCTCGCCCTAGGCTCCAGGCGTGGACCAGGATGAGCGTCTTCTCGTCGAGCGAGCGAAGTCTGATGCCGAGGCATTCGGCGTTCTCTATGACCGCTACGTGGATGAGATCTATCGCTTTGCTCGTGCACGTCTGGGTAACGCCCCAGCGGCGGAAGACGTAACGGCCGATGTTTTCGTCAAGGCCCTCCGTGGGATCAGCCGCTACCGTGACCGGGGTCGCCCCTTTTCCTGCTGGCTCTACCGGATCGCCCGCAACGCGGTGGCCGACCATTTCCGTCACGAGCCGGTGAGCCGGCAGCTGTCGGACCGGCTGCCGGATGCCGATACCCAGGTTGAGGCGACGGCGATCCGCCGCCTCGAAGTCGACGATCTCTGGGGGCGGGTCGAAAAGCTACCGCCCCAGCAACGCGTCGCCATGACGCTCAGGTTTCGAGATGACCGAAGCGCGCGCGAGGCGGCCGCGATCATGGGAAAGTCCGAAGCGGCGGTGAAGCTGCTGATCTACCGCGCGGTCGGGCGTCTCCGTTCACAGGTGGGGGTTCTGGATGATGCGCCAGCGCGATCAGCTCTCGCTGTGAGTTGATCTCCAGCTTGCGATAGACGTGCTGCAGGTGGGTCTCGATGGTGTTGAGGCTGACGAAGAGCTGGTCGGCAATCTGCCGGGGTTTGACGCCTTGCTCCGCCAGACGGCGCACGCGCTGCTCCGCCGCCGTCAGGGCGTCCGGATCCACTTCTCGATGATGCTGGCGTCCGTGTGCCAGCGCCAGCTCTTCACCGGCCTTCCGTGCCAGGCCGTCGGCGCCGCAGTCCTCTGCCAGCTCGCTGGCGCGCCTCAGGAGAGGGCGGGCCGCCCGATCCTGACCGGATCGCCGCAAAAGCGCACCGAGCCGGTGCCGAAGCCGGGCCTCGAGCACGGGCATTCCACTCGCCGTCGCGAGCGCGATCGCCTCGCCGAGCAGACCGTGCACGGCCTCGAGATCGCCGTCGATTTGCTTCAAGGCCGCCCGTGACCCGAGTGCGACGATCCGCGGGAAGCGGCAGGGCAGGCGGTCGCCCATCGACTCGAGCGAGGCGACAATTACCCTGGCGTCGTCGATTCGGCCGCCGTATAGATAGGCGGTGATGGCGTCCCCAGCCCAGGGAACCACGCACGGCTCCAGAATTTGTAGCCGAGTGGCCAGCGCCCGCAGCCTGTCGAACAACGCACAGGCGTCGGCCGTCCGCCTGGCGTGCATGGCCAGCACCGCCTCGATGTGAAGCAGCCAGACCCGTCCCGCCCAGTTCTCGCTCGGATCGGCGAGCGCAATGGATCTGCGGTACCACTCGGCGCACTCATCCATCTGACCCATTTCGGCCAGGGTGTACGCGTGGATAATGGCGGCCCAGAAGGCCCGCTCTGGGGCAAGATCGGATAGCAGCGTTGCCCGGTCAGCGAGCTGCAGCGCCTCCTGGAGCTTCCCGATCCGTATGCAGGTGTCACCGTGCATGACGGCCACCGCGGCGATCGCTACCGGTAGCCGCATTCGTTCCGCGGCCTGCATCCCGATCTCGTAGGCGCGACTGGCCTCGGTGAAGCGCTCCGTCCATTTCGCCATGTTTCCGTAGGTGCCAAGCGTTCCCCAACTCCAGGCGAAGTCGGTCGTATCGGCCTCCGGGTTGGCGAGCGCATCCCGAACCGCGGACTCAATCACCGCGATACCGGTGGGGTCCCCGCTGAGAAACGTGCTAAATGCCCACGCGGTGTCGGTTCGCACCCGAAGCCTGGGTGAGCCATCCACCGCAAGTTCGCGAGCCCGTTCCAGCAACGGCGTGGCGAGCGCCGGACCTCCGGTCGGCCAAGAGATAAACGCCTCATCGAGCAACGCCCGGACGGCTTCCGACTTGTCCGACGGCAAGGCACTGGCGACGGCGGCCCGAAAGGCTTCGCCCGCTTCCTTGACGGCGCCACGGATGAAGAGCGCGCGTCCGTGCATTCGCTGCGCTGTGCTGCGCAGCCGATCGGCCAGGTCTGGGCTGGCGAGGATCCGCTGATAGGTCGCGATGGCGCCCCGCCCATCGCCACTGTCCAGCTGCACTTCACCGAGATCCATCAAGACGTCAGGAGCGGCTCGCGATCCGGCCACCTCGACGGCGGCCAGCAACCGCTGCTTCGCGCGAGCGATCGCACCTTCGCGCATGGCCGTCCGGCCTGCCTGCGCTAGGACTGACACCGCCTCCGGGTCGCCGATCACGCCGGCTCGGGCCGCGTGTTCGGCAGCCTCGGCCGGGTCAGCACCCCCCGCGACGAGCAGCCGGAAGGCGGCCGCATGCCAACCCGCTCGCACGGGCGGCGGGATCTCGTCGTAGACGACTTGACGGAGCAGCGGATGGGCGAACTGCGCCCAACCCGGGGCGTCGACTTTGAACAGCCCTCCGCGACTGAGCGCCTCGAGCGCCCGGTCGCCCTCTGCGGCGGTGACCTCCGCCATCGCGGAGGCGATCGCGGGGCGGAAGCGGCTTCCCAGGACGCCGGCCGCCTGTGCGTATCGCCGCTCCTCGGCGGACGCACCGATGAACCTGGCGCGCAAGAGCGCGGCCCTGGTGGTCGCGACATCACCACCGGATTCGGGCAGGTCGCCGCCGCGGCGGACGCTGCTGGCCACCTGTTCGAGCAAGAGGGGGTTTCCTCCCGCCAGCCGCGCTGCCCGCCTCGCGGAGGATGGGGAGATCTTCCCACCGGCGCGATCGCTCAGCATCTGCGCCGCGCCGGCGTCGCTGAGCGGCCGCAACTGCTCCAGGGTCGCTTCACCGTCATCGGTAAGAGGCCCAACCGTATCGAGAGCGCTCTGAGGCCATGGCCGAAGGGTCCCGATCAAGGCAATCGGGAGATTGCTGATCCTGCGGCAGAGGAAGGCAAGCAACGCGAGCGAGTCCTCATCGGCCCAGTGAAGGTCATCGAGCAGCAGCAAGGTCGGCGATGGCAGCGCTTCGAGAAACTGAAGGGCTGCATACAGACGCGCCGCCCGTGCCTGGACTGCCGTTCGCCGGCCGATCCTGGTTTGGCCGGGGCTCCGGAAGCCGAGTCCACGCAGCGCCTGGTCGATGATCCCAAAGGGGAGACTCGATTCAGCGGCATCGCCCCGTCCAATGCTGGTTTTGAAGTCACCGCCTGAGCCGGCCCGGGCGCGCTCGACCATCGTGGTCTTTCCCAGCCCCGCTTCGCCCACAATGAACAGACTGCGCCCCCGACCCCTGCGGGCCTCCGACACCAGGCACTCGATGGCCTGCAGTGCCTCGTCGCGCTCCCAGATCTGTGACTGGGGCATGCCCCTCCCTCCTGGGCAATCCTAATCCCTCAGTGACGTTGCCCAGCTGGCGGTTAACGGTTAGTGGTTCGGAGCGCATCCTGGGTGACTGATGAAAGCAGATGCGTCTTCAGAAACTCGATCGTTCGGGCGATAATTTCACTCGGTCGAGGACCGGGGTCCAGGACATCAAACGCATGGTGACCACGAGCATGGTTGTGGACTTCCAGCTCAAGACCGGCCTTCATAGCCGCCTCGGTAAAGCCGTCTAAAGCCTCATTGGGCGGAAGTCAATCGCCTCTTCGGCCACAGCTGAATCCTATGGCAGGCGGCTTCCTAAAATGGCTGCAAGTCGGCAGCGTCTGAGTCTTGGGAGGGATCGTCATGCGCCGTCTCCTGGTGTCGTTTGTCTTAGTGGCTGCCCTGCTGGCTCCGCTGCCAGCATTCGCGGGACAGCCCTCTGTCGGGGTTGTCACCAACTTTGGGCCGAATCTGGCGGCCATCTGTCCGATGCCGGAAGGCATCGCCGTTGACCCCGCGGGCAATCTCTACGCTTCGTCGTTTGCGTTCAAGCCCATCGCGAACGTCTGTGTCGAAAATCGGTCGGGTCAGATCGTCGACGTGATCCCGGTCCCGGCCGGCAAGGCCGGAGTGGCCTCGCTGCTGGGCGAGCTGTTTGAGCCGAGCCAGGGGTTGTTTGTGGTCGATTTCGCGGACGGTGCCCCGACCAACGGTCGATTGCTCCGCATCAATGTCAAAACGCATGGGGTGACGGTCGTGGCCACCGGTTTCCAGGCTCCTAATGCCATCGCCCAGGACCGGCATCGCAACCTCTATGTTTCCGATTCCTTCCTGGGTGCCATCTTCAAGGTCGCCCCCGATGGCTCGAGCAACAAGATATGGATCCAGGATCCGCGGCTCATGCCGCAACCCGGCGATTCGCCGCCATTTGGCGCCAACGGCCTGGCGTTCGACCGGAACCAGGGATTCCTCTACGTGGCGACGACCTCCGACAGCAAGATCTACCGGATCCCGGTCGAGAAAGATGGCAGCGCGGGTCCGCTGCAGCTCTTTGCTTCCGGCGCCGCCATCGACGCAGCCCAGCACACCACGGAGGCGCTGCACGGAGCCGATGGGATCATGTTCGACGTGCGAGGCAACCTCTACGTCTGCGCCAACTCAGCCCAGCATCCGGCTCCGGGACCCCCCGGCGAGATCCAGGTTCTCTCGCCCGATGCACAGTTGATTGCCCGCTACGACGGCGTTGGTCAAAACGACCTGGACTTTCCGGCCAGCCTGGTGTTTCACGGACGCGCGCTCTACATCGCGAACCTGGCGCTCGACACGGCCGGTGCGAACTCCAAGCTTTCGATACTGCGCGTCCCTTACCCGGGACTTCCGCTGCGTCCGTGAGGCAAGAAAAGCTGGTCGGCTAGTCCGGCGGAGGAGGTGACCGCTCCAGCCAGCGCGTCTCGCCGATACCGACGGCGAGGTGGGCCATGGGCCCGCGACGGCCTGCGCCGTGCCAGTGCTCCTCGTTCGGCTCGGCCGCCACGGTGTCACCCTGACCAATCCGCTGGGGCTCAGCGCCGCGCGCCTGTACCCAGCCTTCACCGTCGATGACGTGCAACAACTGGCCGCCCGCGTGTGAATGCCAGTAATTGCGGACGCCCGTTTCGAACCGGACGACCGCGGCAAAGGCGGAACGCGTTTGCTGGGACGCCCTGATCAACTCGCGGGAGCCGGCTTTCCCGGTAAAATGTTCCGCCTCCATCGGTTTCAAGTCGGTCAGCGCCAGCGATCGCGGAGTGATATTCATGCCGCTCCTCCCTTGGTGCGAAACACCTGTCAACGCTCGGCCTCGGCCTGATCCGGTTGGTCTAAGGTAGTACCGCAGCAGCGGATGGATCGCGGAGTTCACCGGGAGGACGGATTATGTCAGCACCAAAAATCCTTATGGTCGCCGGCGACGCGGCGGAGTCGCTTGAAGTCCTCTATCCGTATCAGCGTCTCCAGGAAGAGGGCTACGAGGTGCAGATCGCCGCGCCGAGCAAGAAGAAGCTCCACTTTGTGGTCCATGACTTCGAACCCGGGTACGACACCTACACTGAGAAACCCGGGTACAGCTGGGACGCCGACCTCGCCTTCAAGGACGTGAAGCCTGATGACTACGTCGCCCTCGTGATCCCGGGCGGCCGGGCACCCGAATACATCCGCAACGACCCCGACCTGCAGAAGATTATTCGGCACTTCTTCCAGCAGGAGAAGCCGGTGGCCCAACTCTGTCACGCGCCGCTCGCCCTGGCTGCCGCCGGCGTCCTGAAGGGTCGAAAGAGCGCCGCCTATCCGGCGCTCGCGCCGGATGTTGCGGCGGCGGGCGCGGAATTTGTCGACTCCGGAGCCGTGGTCGATGGACATATGGTGTCGGCCCGCGCCTGGCCTGATCACCCGACCTGGATGCGCGCCTTCATCCGGCTCTTGAAGCAGAAGGCACCGGTTCGGGAGCCCGAGCTGGCAGCGACTCGTTGATCGGAATCGTTTTGGATTGGGGCCGGCCAGCCGGCTGACCTCAATCCCGGCGTCGGATCTAGGCGGTTTGCTCCACCGGCGCGATCGGCTCGAGTGCCGACTCGCGAGGTTCAAGGAAAGCGCGGATCAACGCATTGAGCTCCTGGCATTTCTGGAGGATCAACTCGCACGCCTGTTCGCGCTGCTCCGGCGACAGCTCGCCGGACTTCAGCAGCTGTGCGTAGCCGTTGATGATCGTCAGTGGCGTGCGCAAGTCATGACCCAGCAGAGTCAGTTCCTCGGCTTGTCCCCGCGCGCTCGTAACCACCATGGCCGCTTCCTCCACCGGATAGCCTTACCCGGCCGCTATGACTTGTCAATAGTGACTTTCGCCCTTCTCCGCGCTGAGCCATTCTCCTTATAATTAACCGAGGGGAAAGCTGACAGCGGGTCACCACGCTTGGAGGTGTGCGGGGTGGTGCAGTTCGTAACCGTCGTGCAGATCCGACCGGGAGCCGGCGGCAAGATCGGCTCGCGCGGGACGGCACATGCCGCGCAATGGCAGCACCTCAAAAACCAGATCCAGCTGGTCGGCGGACGGGTCAACCAGATCTGGAATGTCCTCGGCAACGATTACGACCTGCTCTTCATGGGCGAGGCCGACGACCCCAAGACGCTGCACCGGATCGACGCCGTCTGCAAAGGCGAGGGCTACACGGCAAAGACCCATCCGGCAATCGAGGCAGAGGAGTACGCCCGGCTGGTTGAGGATACCGCCAAGGTTCTGGACTACGGACGCCGCTCCCGCCGAGCGGATGTGGAGCGGGAGGCCTAAGCCCTCCCTCGAATCCGCGTGTAGTGGCGGTGCGCTTTGGCGCGATTACCGCAGGTGCGCATGTCGCACCACCGTCGCGATCCATTCTTGCTAAGGTCGATGAACAGCCAGCCGCAGTTTCCTGGCCCGGGACACTCGCGCACGCGGTCAAGCGGGCCGTCGATCAAGAGGTCTACCGCAGAGCGGATCACCGGCAATAGGACCTGATCTAGCCTCGACCGGTGGTCACCCCATTGCAGCACGAATCCAGCTCGACTGCGGGTGAGCCGGGCCGCCGCAATCGCCCATCCGAGCTCGTGGTTGAGACGATCGAAGGCATCCCGTGGCGGCGGTCGGCGTGCCATGGCCGACGCGAAAATCCGATAGAGAACCTCCCGAAGCCGAATAGACCGTCGTAGGACTTCGCGGGCGGCAGCGGGCTGACGCGCCGCGCGGCGCAGCAGGCCGGGGGCCGCCGCGGCTTCGATGGCACCGGCATGCCTGGCCCAGGCGACGAGAGCACGATACTCGGACAAGTAATCGAATCGATTGGCCGCATGGCGCGGATCAACCGTGTTCACGAAGTCCAGACAGAGCGCGCCTCCCACGAGCTCTGGCATATCCGTCATCCGGCACCGGCAGTGGGCTTAGGCATCTTCTGCGCCTTGACAGCGTCGAGGCGTCTCAGCTAGCGTAACACCACCAAAAGCCATTTCGATGGTTATACGCCTTCGACCAAAGACCGGGATCGGCATGGGCGTGACGGCGGGCGTCAGTGCCGGCGTGATATGGGGCCTGGCATTTCCCATTCCCGTCCTGCTGCACGGCTGGAACGCCGTGACCGTGACGGCCGGGCGCTACATCGCTTACGGACTGGCGTCCGCGGTCTTCTTCGCCATTGGAGGCCCTCCATTACGCCGCCTGGCGGCCGGACACTGGTGGACAGCCCTGGTGTTCGCCGTCACCGGGAACGTCGGATATTACCTGCTGCTCGTGATTGGCATCGTGACGGTCGGCGCGCCGGCAACTGACCTGGTGATCGGCTGCATTCCAATTGTCCTGGCTCTGGTCGGTAACTGGGTCGCTCCAGCTTATGCCTGGAGCCGGATCGTTCTCCCGGTTGTTCTGATCAGCATCGGGCTCGTCATCGTGAACACGCTCGAGATCTCCGGTACCCGCGCCTACAACCCTGCGCCAATTGCCGTGAAAATCGCCGGGTTGATCGCGGCCTGCGGCGCCGTCGCCATCTGGAGCTGGTACGCGCTGGCCAATGCCCGCTTCCTTGCCGATCACGCCGACGTCTCTCCCGCAGGCTGGTCGACCGTTGTTGGCGTGGCAACCGGAGCTGTGACCATCGTGGCGATCCCCCTGGCGTGGGCCACCGGACAACTCGCCCCCTCGAACGGCGATGGCGACCTGATCAGGTTGATCATTGGCGCGGCCATCCTCGGCGTCGTGGTCTCCTGGGCAGGGACCTGGCTCTGGAACGCCGCCTCCAGTCGTCTACCACCGGCGCTGGCCGGACTGCTCATCAATGTCGAGACCGTCTCCGGCTTCGCCTATGTCTACGCCGCTCGCTGGCAATGGCCACCAGCCGGTCAATTCATTGGTTTCGGCCTGGTCATTGCTGGGCTGCTCGCAGCACCTTACCGGCAAGCCTCCTTGAGGACGCGCTCGACTCGATGATGACTCGGCTCTGGCGCTACCGACGCTTGCCGCAGGGTCTCGGTCCGCTCAACGAACGCGAATTTCGGCTCCTGTACCTTGCGCGAGCGTTCTCTTTGTTCGGCGATGGGCTTGTTCCGGTCGCGCTGCCGTTCGCGGTCTTCTCGATCGACCGCTCGCCCTCTGCGCTCGGCTTCGTACTCGCCAGTCGATCGCTCGCCCTGGTCGTCTTCCTGCTGGTTGCCGGCGTTGTCTCCGACCGGCTCGCCCGGAAGCAGGTGATGATCGCCTCCGACCTTACGCGACTGACCGCCCAGGCGACGATGGCGGCCCTTCTCATCGGTGGCGCGGCCAAGCTCTGGCAGCTGGTGGTCCTCGTGTTCCTGTATGGCCTGGGTGACGCCTTCTTCCGACCAACATCAACAGGCTTTGTGCCGGAAACCGTCTCACGAAATCGTCTCCAGCAGGCGAACGCGCTCCTCGTCCTGACGAACAGCAGCTTCTCGATCCTTGGACCGGTCGTCGCCGGCGTACTGGTGGCAAGCGTCGGGCCAGGCTGGGCCCTCGCAGCCGACGCCGCGACCTTTCTCGCCAGCGCGCTGTTTGTCGTGCAAATTCACGTGATTCCGAAAGCCAGGCCCCAAGCGGCATCGTTCATGCGTGAGCTGCGAGAGGGCTGGCACGTGTTTCGTTCCCGGACCTGGCTCTGGGTCGACGGGGTCTTCTCCGCCCTTGGCAGCTTCGCCGTCCTGGCACCAATGTTTGTCCTCGGCCCCGTGGTAGCGGCACGCTCGCTCGGCGGGGCGCCGGCCTGGGCGACGATCGTGGCGGCCTTCGGTCTTGGATCGGTCCTCGGTGGCATCGTCCTGCTTCGGGTCCGTCCTAAACGGCCCCTGCTTGTTGCCATCCCGCCGCTTGCCCTGCTCGCGCTCCCGGTTGCGCTTCTGGCCTTGCCGGCGCCCACACCGTTGATCGCCCTCGGCACCCTGGCGGGTGGGTTTGGCTTGACCGTTTTCAACACGCTTTTCGAGACGACGGTCCAGCGCCATGTTCCGAGCGAGTCACTGTCGCGGGTTGCCTCAATCGATTGGGTAATGTCCGGCGCGCTCCAACCATTTGGATTCGCCCTTGCCGGCTCGGCCGCACTGGTCATTGGCCCGGGAACGACGCTGGCTGCCTCAGCCCTGTGGATCGTCGTCTCCACGGCCATCGTGCTGTCGATCCCAAGCGTCCGAAACCTGCGGTCACTCGACCAGTAAGCGGCGACAAGCGCCTGCGACGAGATCTGAGCGCTGGCCCGCGCCTCATATGGTGATCACGATCTTTCCTTTCGCGTGCCCTTCGCCCATGTAAGTGAAAGCGTCAAGGACCTGGTTGAGTTCGTACTGCCGATCGATGACCGGCCTGATCTTTCCGGTCTGGAGAAGCTCCTGCAGAGCGATCATGTTTTCTTTGTTCAGCTTGGCGATGAACAGAGCCAGCTTCTGAGGCCCACGAATGGATGCCAGGCGGATGCCGATCAAATGTCTCAGCGTGCGGTTCCCACCCCACACCGTGTTCGCCGAGGCACCAGCGGCGACGAAGATGGCGTTGCGATTAAGGATGCGCCGGCATTCTGACCAGGAGCGGTTGCCTGCGATGTCGATCATCAGGTCATAGCGCTCGTCGTCTCTGATGAAATCCTCGCGGCTGTAGTCGATGACCCGGTCTGCGCCATGGGAGCGAGCCGTGTCCACGTTTCTAGTGCTGCAGACGGCGGTTACTTCGGCACCCAAGGCCTTCGCGATCTGGACAGCAAAAGATCCCACTCCTCCTGATGCGCCGTTGATCAACACCTTTTGACCTTTCTCAACACGTCCGTGATCGCGGAGTGCCTGCAGCGCGGTAACCCCGGCCACCGGTACCGCCGCGGCTTGTTCGAATGTCAGATTGGCAGGTTTGAGGACCACCCCTTTCTTGGAGGGAAGAGAGACGTACTCGGCAAACGCTCCGTTTGCGCCGCCGAAGACTTCATCGCCCGGTCTGAAGTCGGTGACGCCCTCGCCCACCGATTCAACCGTCCCGGCGAAGTCGATGCCGAGCACTTTCGGTTTCGGTTTGAGGCCCCCGCTGAGCAGCCGCGCCGTGTACGCCACCCGCGACAGCGGGAAGAAGTCCACCGGATTGATGGAGGAGGCGTGAACCCGTACCAGCAGGCCATCGTCAGAGACGATCGGCTTGTCGATCTCTTCGAGTCTCAGGACATCAGGCCGTCCATGCGTGCGGCAGACGATCGCTTTCATTAGCCCTCGGTGTATGGCAGCTGTACTCCTATCCATTTCAACTCAGCCGAAATGGCGGGTACTGATCGGTGACCAGCAGAAACGCGTAGCCGCTGACCCGGTTGCTCCAGCGGAGCACGCCGACCACGAAGTCGAACAGACCCTTCGGGTACGTGCCGGTGAAGAGGATGGCAAACCAGGCAACGATGATCGCGACCAGGGAGGCGATTGCCAGAAAGAAGAGAACAACGTAGTGCGGGATCGCGAGAAACCACTTGACCAGGGGCAGCCAGCGGTTCAACTGACGAGCATCCGGGTAGGCGAAGTTAAGGTGGACCGCCTGTTCCTCGTCGGTAGACGGATAGCGATCGTCGAGTAGGGCCAGGTAGGCGGTGACACGGTTGGAGAAGCGAAGCAGATTGAGGTTCCAATCGAACCACCAGCGCGGATACTTCTGCCGGAACAGGATCATCAGGACGAGGGGCAGAAAGAGCAGGCCGACGCCGCTCGCCACGGTCGTGGCGTGATGGTCGGAAGTGCTAACCAGGTCGCGCGACACCGTGCCGAACAGAATCAGAATCGGGATCGCCACGAAGATTCGGAAGGCCGTCGTCCAGCGATCAAGCGGGCGGGCGGGGAAGTCGACGTCGAACTGAACCGGATAGCTGCTTACCATGTGGTTCCTCCTTCGAGTTTCGAATCGCGTATCGAATCGTTCGTGATCACGTCGAGTTGACCCCTGCGAATTGCACCCTGGCGGCTTTGACCACCAGCCACCCGACCACGCCCAATTCGCCGAGGTAGCCCACGGTCGCAATGGTGGAAACAACGCTGGCGAAGGGAGGCGAGAGAAGGAAGGTGAGGCTGCCAACGAGGTATGAGCCGCCAGCGATGATCAAGAGGTAGCCGAGAATCCGCGGAATAAAGCCCGACTTGATCACCAACAGGCCGAAGGGAAACAGCCAGAGCCCGAAAAAGATCGAGTTCAGGGCGCTCGTGTCGCTGCTCAGGCTGAGAAAGAACATAGCCAGGGCGTTCACGTGACTCGTTCCCAGCCCCGACAGCGCCGGTCCACCATGGATCAGCCTCAGGGCCGCGATCTCGTTCAGCGCGCCCAGGAACGAGATCGGGATCGAGATGAAGACCAGGAGCACCATCAGAGACGCCTGCCTCTCATTGACGTCACGGAGCAGGCGATAGAGCTCCCGGGCGAGAAAAACAAAGGCGACCGTGGCGATCAGCCCGCTGACGATAGCCAGACGGAAGAGTGTCTCGGAGGCGAGGATGTTGCGGGCCGTCGCGGTTGCATCCTTGGCGACGATCAGAGTCTGTGGAGTTACGAAGCCGAAGATGCTCGTCACGACAAGCAGCAGATAGAGGGCACCTGCCGCTCGCACCACGCGCTCGGCTGGTTGTCTCATCAAGCTTTTGTCAGTCGTTCGCATGTTCTCCCTCTCCTCTTGTCGACGTTGACTTCAGGCTGATGACTTCGTGACCCCGGAGCGCTTCGAGGAACGGCTGGAAGCTGCCGCAGACCAGGCAGCGCAGGATGGCACCGTTCACTTCGACCTCGCTGACTCCCGAGGCCCGCTTCACCTGTAGAAGGGGCGGGGTGCCGACAAAACTCACTTCCACCCGCTGCACCGGTGGCTCCTCCGTCATGCGCCTCAGGCTACGGACTACGCCGAGCGCTGAAATCAGTGGAATTACTGAAAAGACGCCTATGGAGTCGGGCTTGCGCCCGGCACTTGCCGCCGTAGTAATTTCTTCCTCACCATGGCGAGGCCCAGCCGCCGCGCAGGCAACCTGCCGGCTGAAACGACGAGTTTCATCGGGCGCCGCCGCGTGCTGGCGGAACTCAGAAGGAAGCTCGGGGAGGCGCGGCTGGTCAGCCTGGTCGGGCCTGGCGGGGTTGGCAAAACTCGGCTGGCGATCCGGATGGGAACGGACCTCGATCGTGGTTTCCGGGACGGCAGCTGGTTAGTTGAGCTGGCTGACCTTCGCGATCCCGTGCTCGTCAGCAACGCCGTCATGGCAGCGCTGGACCTACGTGACCAGGCCGGCGCCGAACCGCTTGCCCTCTTGTTGTCGTATATGCGTGACAAGGAACTGTTGCTGATTGTGGACAACTGCGAGCACCTCCTGGAAGCAACCGGCCAGCTCGTGACCGAAATTATGAAAGCCGGCCCCGGCGTGCGGATCATTGCCACAAGCCGCGAGCCGCTATCGGTACCGGGCGAGCACGTAGTCGCCGTTCCACCACTTGAACTGCCCTCAGCTCAGGCCCGCGAGCCCCTGACGCAGCTGCGACAGAACGAGGCCATCATGCTGTTCACGGAGCGGGCAGCGGCGGCTTCGGGTAGCTTCGAGCTGGGTGCTTCGAACCGGGCCGCGATCGTCGACCTCTGCCGGCGACTTGACGGTCTGCCACTTGCCATCGAGCTGGCCGCCATCAGAACCCGAGTCCTTGGCGTCGAGCAAATTCGGGATCGGTTGAACGACCGGTTCGGCCTGCTAACCGGAGGCGGTCGGGCGGCGCTGCCGCGTCATCAGACGCTTCGAACCACGATCGACTGGAGCTTTGAGCTGTTGTCGGAAGCCGAGCGCATCCTCTTCAGGCGTTTGTGCGTGTTCGCGGGGCGCTTCGCCCTGGAAGACGTCGACGCGGTTTGCTCTGTCGAAGACGTACCGGAGGCGCCTGCACTGGCCTTGGTGTCATCGCTCGTGGACAAATCGCTGGTCATCAAGGAGGAGACCAAAGGCTCGGCCTGCTATCGGTTGCACGAAACGATGCGCGAGTACGCCGTACTCAAGCTGCAAGAGGCCAGTGAAGTGGAGGTCATCGGAGAGCGGTGCACCGAGTACTACTGGTCGCGGTGCCAGCGATCGTTTGGGGAAAACCGATACCGTCTTGCCGAATGGCTCGATTGGATGGACGTCGAGATCGACAACATCCGGGCCGTGCTCGGCCACTGCCTTGCTCAAAAGGACGCCCAGCGCGGCATCGACCTCGCTACGTCCATTGGTTGGTACTGGATCACACGGGCGACCACTGAGGGCGCTCGCTGGCTGGACGCGCTGCTCGGGTCGGGACGCGGCAACCCGCATGGGCAGTTCTGGGCGTACTTCCTGCGTGGCTTTCTGGCCGTCCTCAAGGCTGATCCGATCGCTGCCCCGCCAGCCCTCGAGCGAGCGTTGGCGACTGCCCGAGAGCTGGGCGAGCCAGCCCTGCTGTCACAGGCGCTTTCGATGGGATCGATTGCGGCGAACCTCGCCGGTGACCGGGCATCGGCGATGCGCTTGCTCGATGAGGTTGCCACGGTGACCAGGGATCTTGATGACTTCCCCGCCAGGATCTCGGTGCTCCAGGCCCGAGCACTCAACGGCTTTTTTGGAGGCGACGTCAATGAAGTCAGAACAGCCTCTTCGGAAGGCGCGCGTCTTAGCCGAGAAGTGGGTGATCTCTACAGCCTTGAGATGATGTTGCTGAACCTCGGAGGGACGGCCCTGATAACCGGCGATCTCGACCAGGCAAAGGCGCTTTACACAGAAGCGTTGGGGATCGCCCACCGGATCGACGACCGGGTCGCACAGTACGCCTTGCTTGACGGATTGGGCTGCGTGGCGGCAGGCTCAGGGAAGGCGCGGCTTGCGGCGGCGTTGATCGGGGCCGCTGAGACCATACGAACGCAGGCGGGCGCAAGCCTTATCCCGATCCTTGCTCCATTACTCGCGCAGGCCGAAGCGTCCGCCGTCGCGACGCTTGGTCAATCGAAGTTCGAGGCCGAGGTCGAGGCCGGCAAGCAATTGAGCCGCGACCAGGCGGTCCGACTCGCGCTTGGAGAGCCAGCTCGGGCTCGGGGGACCGCCGCCAATCCGCAAGATCGAGAAGTTGGGCTGTTGGGGAGGCGCGAGGCGGAGGTCGCCCGGCTGGTTGCGGAGGGCCTGAGCAACAAGCAGATCGGAGCGCGGCTGTTCATCTCGGAGCGCACAGTGGATAGCCACGTCCGCAGCATCCTGAACAAGCTGGGGTTTAACTCACGCGCCCAGATCGCCGGCTGGATTGCGTCCGCGAATCAGTAGAGTGGCGGGGGCGCGACGGGAACGATCCCGCCAAGGATGCCGACCAGCGCGTTGCTACACACGTTGCTACACGACCAACCAGAAAACGTCTACCACGAACTCGCCGGTCGCAGGGTCTGGATCGCCGTAGATCTCCCACCGCTGCCTCCGGAGTCGATATCCGTTTGCGGCGCACCAGGCGCACACGGCTAAGTGCGTGTCGCCGATCCTATCGATGGGGCCGGCGTGCCTCGCCGTCGCGACCTGGCCGCCGGGGAGGCTTGAGGACAGGATGTGACCGCTGCCCTTGAATGGCCGATTGACCTGCACGCCAATCTCAACGCTGGGAAGGTCGTCCTTGTAGAGCATGACGTTGTGCCCATCTTTGTAAAGTCCTGCAGGCGCGTTCGCGAGGAAGCTCCATACCTTATCGAGCATCGGTTTCCACAGCGACGGAAATTCGGCCCAGGTGGTCGTCGCGGCAACCACGGCCGTGGGGCTTGCCTCGACGCTGACAAGCGTCACGTTGACGCTCATTTCGACCGATTCTACGGCTCTAACCCATGGAGACTGCCAGGCGCTTTAAAACTCAGTCGGCTTCGACGGGAGTTGCAAACTGGCGGATTGCTTCCACCGCCGGAATGAAGTAGTACGCGCCGGTGAGAGGCTTCGTATACCTCGTCAACGCGTCCCGAACGCCGTCCTTCAATCCAACCATGCTCTCCAGCATTGCCTGCAGCGGCCGCTGCTCACGGCAGAAGCCGACGAACATCGTCCCGTGGCCGGTCACCGTTCCGTAGGGCATGTTGCGCCGAAAGACGTTGCCAAACACGTCCTGGTCGGTCTGGTGAACGTGCGAATCGCCTGGCTGCGGATCGAGCTCGATGCTGTCGTCCTTCGTCCGCCCGATCACGCGCTCCTGGGTCTGTTGCGAAAGGGATTCCCACGCCGTCACATCGTGCTCCCACTGCTGGAGCAGCAAAATCGTGCCTCCCGCACCAGGCTTGCCTTCCGCAACCAGGGCAATGTCGGCTGCGCTCAGCAGGCTCGGGTTCTTCGTGCCATCGACGAACCCGGTGAGGTCGCGGTAGCGGCGATACGGCCAGCCGGACGCTTCGTCAGCAATGGTGGTCACGGCTGTCAACGCGTTGATGGCCTGCCTTGCCTCGTCAAAGACAATATCGTAGGAACTCCCCGACAGCCAGAGCACGGCATCGTGTTGCGTCGCAGGCATCACGTAGGCGTCCGGGCCAGTCAGGTTGTGATTGAAGCCCGTGAGATCGGCGGGCATCCCGTCGGGAACCACGCTCCGCCACAGCTCCGGTCGGAATCCTGAGACAAAATTGACACCGCCGATCGTCGTTCTGGGCTCGCGCACATCTGCCATCGCCTT
>VBEN01000073.1 GCA_005881175.1 Chloroflexota bacterium | reverse complement strand
CGAGCCCGCGATCTGGAACGCCATATCGTTGGAGTCGACCTGGTGGTACTTGCCGTCCACGAGGGTCACCTTGACATCGACCATCGGATAGCCCGCGACGACGCCCTTGGCCATGTTGTCGACGATTCCTTTCTGCACGGAGGCCCGGAAGTTCTGGGGGATGGCGCCGCCGAAGATCTTGTCCTCCCACACGAAGCCTTCGCCTCGCTTGGTCGGATTGACCTCGATCACGCAGATGCCGTACTGCCCGTGACCACCGGACTGCTTGACATGGCGGCCCTCGGCCCGGCTGTGGCTCGAAACAGTCTCGCGGTAGGCGACGCGAGGGGCCTGAGTGGTCGCCTCGACGCCGTACTTGCGCTTGAGCTTCTCGAGAGTCACGTCGAGGTGGACATCGCCGAGGCCCGCGATCACGAGCTGCTTGGTCTCCTCGACACGTTCCACGTGTAACGTCGGGTCTTCCTCGCTCAAGCGTGCCAGGCCTGACGAGATCTTCTCCTCGTCTCCACGGGCTTTCGGAGTGATGGCCAACGAGTAGGCCGGACCGGGCAAGTCGAGCGCGGGCAGCGGCCCGCCGTCCTTCAGGCCGAGGGTGTCGCCGGTCAGGGTGTGGGTGAGCTTGGTCGCCGCCGCAATGTCGCCCGCATGCACCTCCGCGGCCGCGACGTGCTCCTTGCCGCGGGGAAAGAAAATCTGCGCCAGCCGCTCCTCGCCGCCGCGGCTGAGGTTGGGGAGGTGAGCGTCGGCCTTGACGGTTCCGGCGATGACCTTGAAGTAGCTGACCCGGCCGAACTGATCGCCACCGGTGCTGAAGACAAACGCTTTGACCGGCTTGTCGGGCTCGGCCTCCGGCGGCGGCATGAGCTCGGCGATCGTTGACATCAGCGTGCGCACGCCGAGCAGCTTGGTCGCCGAGCAGCACACGACCGGCGCGACCTTGCCTTGCAGGATGCCCTCGCGCAATCCGCGCTGGATCTCCTCCTCGCTCAACGTTCCCGCGTCCAGATACTTTTCGAGCAGCGAGTCGTCGCTCTCGGCCGCAGCCTCGATCAGCTGGCCGCGGTATTCCTCGACCCTCTCCTTCATATCGTCGGGAATCGGAACCTCACTGCCCTTCCCGTCCTCAGCGGTCACGAAAGCTTTCAGGTGCAGCAGGTCGACGATGCCGCGAAAGTCCTGCTCGGCGCCGATCGGGAGGTGCAGCGGAAACGGGCGCGGCGAGAGCGTCTCCCGCATCGCCGCCACGGCCCCGTAAAAGTCTGAATTTTCCTTGTCGAGCTTGTTCACGACCACGATTCGCGGCTTGCTCGATCGATTGCAGAACTCCCAAGCGACCTCGGTGCCGACGGCAAGCTGTGCGGTCGGCCCGACGACCACCACCGCTCCCTCTGCCGCCCGCAGCCCGCTGATGACCTGGCCGGCGAAATCGAAGAATCCGGGCGCGTCGAGAATGTTGATCTTGTGGCCGTTGTGCTCGGCGAAGGCGACGCCTAGCGTGATCGAGATCTTCCGCTTGTGTTCTTCGGGCTCAAAATCGGTCGTCGCGGTCGCCTGGTCCGGGGCGCCCATGCGGGCCACGGCACCCGAGGCGAACAGCATCGCCTCCGCGAGCATGGTCTTGCCATCATGGGAATGGCCCAGCAGGACCACATTGCGGATCTTGTCGGAAGCGTAATCAGTCGCCATCCAAACCCCCAGCTCCTGCGATCGCCGTTGCTACGAGCACAAGTCTAAGGGGCGGTTAAGAGTCGGCCGGGAGCCCGGTAGAATGGCGGTTCACATGGTCAAGAAGACGGCTTCGATCGAAGAGGTTCTCGCCGCCATCGAGGCGGCTCGCGACAAGGTGATGGCGGACGAGGTCAAATCGCTCACCAAGCTCGGCATCCCGAAAGCGATGGCCTACCAGATGATCTCGAGCCGCTTCCACCAGAAGGTCGGCAACCAGGAGGAGGCCGAGCCCGACCCGTTCGAGGGCGGCAACGCGACCACATCCTGGGAAGAAATCAGCTAGCCGGCGCCAGTTGAACCGCGCTGAGCGCCTCGCTCGGCTCCTGCGCGTACTTGCCGCGATCATCGCCGAGCCCGGGCTCAACCCGCTCGAGCTCGCCGCCCGCGCAGGTGTCTCGGAACGGACCCTCCGCCGCGACCTCGCTCAACTGAGGGATCTCGGCTACGAGGTCGCTTACACGAGCGGCTACGAAGTGCAGGAAAAGCTCAACCTCGACGGACGCGGGCGCACGCGCTCGCGCGGGCGTGGCGACGATGCCCTGCTGCAAGCGGTGGCGCAGGCTGTCGAGACCGCCGGCCTGTGGCGTGACCCAGACAGGGCTGATGAGGCGCTGCCCAGGCGAGTCAAGGCGCGCCGCTCGGGCAAGGCGCCCATCGTCCTCATCCCCAGCGGCGAGCAAGACGCAGACTTCATCTACGCCACCGGCTTGGCCGTGGAGAGCGCGCTCTACATCCGATACGCCGATAAGGACGACGTGCTGGTCACCAGCCCGCTCGAGATCGACCGCGCCCGGGCGCAGTCGCGGGCGGCCTCCATCGTGGAGGACCGAGAGGCCTACGTCCAGCAGGCGTGGGCCCGGCTGGCGGCCCGCATGCTGCGGGAGAAAGGCATCACCGATGCTCGCGTCTCGCCTAACCTTCGCGCCGTCCACCTCGAAGACCTGCGCGCCGCCGGGATAGTCGCCGAGGTCGACCGGGAGCTTTTCGTCGCCGAACGACGCCACAAGTCAGCCGCCGAGGCGTCGGCGATCCAGGAGGCACAAAGCGCCGCCGAGTCCGCGGTCGTCGAGGTGGTCCGTGGCCTGTCCGAAGCGGAGATCAAAGACGGAGTGCTGTGGTCGAACGGCGCGCCCCTGACATCGGAAAAGCTTTATGCCCGGGCGCAGCTCGTGCTCGGCGAAAAGGGCTACACGTGTCCGGACATGATCATCGCGGGCTCGCCTGAGTGCGCGCTGCCGCACTACCGGGGCACCGGCCCGATCAATGCGAACGCACCCGTGATCATCGACATCTTTCCGACCAGTCGCCAGACGCACTACAACGGCGATCTGACGCGGACCGTCGTCGTGGGCGAGGTCAGCGCCGACTTAAGTCGCATGCACGCCGCGGTGCTGCAGGCGCTGGATGCGGGCATCGAGTCGATCGCCACGGGCGTGGCTGGACAAGACCCTCATCACGCTGTATGCCAGGTGCTTGTCGACCGCGGCTACTCGACAACCACCAGGGGCTTTGTCGGTGAGGAAGGCGTCGCGAAGATGAATCACAGCACCGGACACGGCGTCGGCCTGGAAGTTCATGAAGCGCCGGCGCTTCGTGACACGGTGATCGACGAGTTGCGAGAAGGCGACGTGATCACGGTCGAGCCTGGGCTGTACCTGTTGGGCTATGGCGGGGTGCGGGTCGAAGACACGGGGATCGTGACGCAGAACGGTTTTCAGAACTTCACGACGCTGACCCGGAGCCTTAACCCCCAGGATTACCTGTAAACCAACTCTTTACGGTAGGGTAGCGATCGATGGACGAAAAAGAGACGTTGGGGCAGCGGATCAGGAGGATCCGCCAGGACCGCGGCTTGAGCCTTGCCAAGGTGGTCAGAGACGACTTCAGCCGCGCCTTTCTGAATCAGGTTGAGCTCGGCAAGTCCCGGCCGTCGATCCGTGTCTTGCGCATCATCGCGGAGCGGCTCGGCACGGAAGCC
>VBEN01000072.1:2198-7213 GCA_005881175.1 Chloroflexota bacterium | reverse complement strand
TGCCTTACATCCTGCCTAAAGTCAATGCGCCGATCTATGGCAGCCGGCTAACCCTCGGCTTCATCAAGAACAAGTTGCGCGAGCATAGGGTGATCGAGCAGGCCGACCTGCGCGAGGTCAAGGCTGGGGATGTCGTCGAACTGGGTCCCTTCAAGGCGGAGTTCATCCACGTGGCTCATAGCATCCCGGACACGACCGCGCTCGCGATTGAAACCCCGGTCGGTATGGTCGTCCACTCCGGTGATTTCAAGATGGACCAGACGCCGGTCGACATGCGACCCACCGACATGGCGCGGCTCTCTCACTTCGGCGACCACGGCGTGATGCTGCTGATGTCGGACAGCACCAACGCCGAACGCGACGGATTTACCCCATCCGAGCGCACCATCGGTGACGCGTTTCAGGAGCTCTTCGGCCAGTGCTCGGGCCGGATCATCATTTCGACCTTCGCATCCAACATCTACCGGATCCAGCAGGCGCTCAACACCGCCGCTCGCTACAAGCGCAAGGTGGCGGTGATCGGGCGTTCGATGGTGAACAACCTGACAATCGCCCAGGAGCTCGGTTACATCCAGATGCCCGGCGACATCATGATCAAGGTGCAGGACATCAACAAGGAACCGGACGAAAAGCTCGTCATCCTGTCCAGCGGCAGCCAGGGCGAGCCGCTCTCCGCGTTGACTCGGATCGCGGCCCAGGAGCATCCGCAAGTGAAGCTCAAGTCGGGGGACACGGTGATCCTGTCGGCGACCCCCATCCCGGGCAATGAGGAACTGGTCTCGAGGACGATCAACAACTGTTACAAACATGGCGCCCGGGTCTTCTACTCGGCTCGCAACCGGGTGCACGCCTCCGGGCACGCCAGTCGCGAAGAGCTCAAATTGATGTTGAACCTCGTCCGACCAAAGTTTTTCATGCCGGTCCACGGCGAGTTTCGGCATCTCGCGCTGCATTCGGAGATTGCCCAAGACGTCGGAATCCCTAAGGACAACGTGATCGTGATCGACGACGGCAACACCGTCGAGCTGGGCGACGGGATCCCACACGCCGGCAACAAAGTGCCGGCGGGCTACGTCTTTGTCGATGGGCTTGGCGTCGGAGACGTCGGATCGGTGGTGCTGCGCGATCGTCGGGTTCTATCCCAGGACGGAATCTTTATCGTGATCGTCACGGTGGACAAGGACACCGGCCAGGTCGTCTCCGGGCCGGACCTCATCTCCCGCGGCTTCGTCCACCAGCAAACGTCCGATGCCCTGCTGGAGTCGGCCCGCCAGCAAGTGCTCAACACCATCAACAAACCCGGCCGCGGCAATCCGGAATGGCAGGTGCTCAAGAACTCGATCCGGGACTCGCTCAGCAGGTTCCTCTACGAGCAGATGCGTCGCCGGCCCATGATCATCCCGATCGTGGTCGAGGTATAGGTCGAGCCTCGTCGAGCCGGGGACTTGCCACTCGGTAACGGACTTGCGTATGAATAAGGTATGCGGTTTTCGTTCAGGCTGCTGATGGCTGCCCTGGTTGCGTCTCTGGCGATTGCGGCCGCAGGATGCGGATCGAGCAACTCGGGTTCAGGCGCGAGCCCGGGCGCGAGCACGTCCTCCGGTTCGGGTTACTGAGCCATACCTACTCGAGCTCTTCGACGGGATCGCCGGTGTAGCTGTCAGTCTTTTTGTCCACGGCACCCGGCGCCTCCTTGACGACGTGCATCGCGGCCTCTTCCGCGCTGGGATAGCCACCCTCGTCACCAAGTTCCGAGCGTAGTTCCCCTCCGCCGTCCTCCGACTCATCATCGATGAGACGGACCTCCTGCTCATCCGCGCGCACCCTGTCAGGCCGTTCTTCGCTCAGCCGTTCGTCGAGCGTGTCCTGGTGCCAGTAGTCGTCAGGCGCCTGCTTGTATTCCCGGGGCGGGATCTCGCCCTCCTGGGCGTCGCCGGTGATCTCCTTCCCGGGAAGCGCCCCAATCAAGTCGGGCTGACCTTCGGAATCGAGGTCTTCGTTCTCGGGTAGTTCACTACCTCGCTGCCTTCTCGGTGGGCCCGCCGCGGCGTCCAGATCGGGAATCCCCAGCGTCTCCTGCTCGCCCTGGTCGTCATCCTGTGTAGCCATGCCCTCTTTATACCGGGTCGCACCCTCTGGTCGAAGCCCTGAATAGCCGGTAGAATGGCGCCATTCGTCTAAGCAAGCGTCGCAGCCACTCAGGTACGAAAACCCGGCGTAAGCGCATCGCGCGCCCCAAGCGCTCCGCCTCGCGGCAGCGGTTTCGGATCAAGGCACCCCGCCTGCCGAAGCTGGAAGTACCGAAATCCCAGCAACGTGAACTCGCCGGGATCGGCTTCCTCCTGCTGGCTGGCCTGTTGGTGCTCGCCGTCGCGCTCCAGGGGACCGGCTCGGCGATGCACTTGCTCAGGGGCGGACTGGTTGGCCTCTTTGGCTGGGGCGTGGTCTTCGTCATCCTGGCGGCACTGATTGCCGCCGGCGAGCTGCTCATGCCCTGGATCGAAACAATGACCTGGGGCCGCGGGCTGGGAATTGCGCTGCTCTTGCTCAGTACGCTCGGCCTGCTCGATGTTTCCTTCGGCCACAGCGGCGGCTCCCTTGGCCGGGCGGAGGGTGATGCGCTGACGAGTCTTGCCGGCCCGGCAGGCGGCATTCTGATCCTGGGTGCGGTCCTTCTTGGCGCGCTCGTCCTCGCCTTCGATATTTCATTTCGCGAGACGGTCGGCACCCTGCGCGAGCGCTACCTCGCCAGCCGGCCGGAGAGCAAGCCGGTACAAAAGGAGAAAAAACCGGTCGAAGCCTGGCAACCACGCAACCAGGTCGTTCGAACCGAATCCGCTGAACCCGTGCTGGTGCCGATCAAGGGCGTCGCGGCCCCAGCCGGTCCGGTGCCTCCAGTTTCCCCGCCGGTTGAGACCGCCGCGGAGGCTGCAACCGCGCCTCGCCGCAAGCCCGCAGCCTCGCCGCAACCGGTTCTGAGCCTCGTCTCCGACGCGGAGCCGGCGCCCTCGGTTGTTTCCGAAGACGAGATCCAGCGCGTCTGGGTTAAGCCGGATACAACTCTCCTCGATACGGTCACCGTCCGCAAGGAACGGCTGCACGACGAAATCAAGTCCAACATCAAGCTCATCGAGCAGACACTGGCCAGCTTCGACGTTCAGGCGACCGTCATCGGCGTCAACTCGGGCCCCTCGGTGACGCAGTACGAGTTGCAGCCCGGCCACGGCGTGCCCGTCAGAAAGATCACCGCCCTGCAAAATGACCTCGCCCTCGCCCTGTCCGCCGCGATTCGCATCCAGGCGCCGATTCCGGGGAAGCCGGCACTCGGCATCGAGGTCCCCAACAAGGCGACCAGCCTCGTCACCCTGCGCGAGATCATCCAGACGCCGACCTTCCAGAACGACCAGACCTTGCTGTCGCTGGCCATCGGCACGGACGTGTCGGGCAACTCGGTGGTTGGCGACCTCACGCGGATGCCGCATCTGCTGATCGCCGGCGCGACCGGCTCGGGCAAGAGCGTCTGCATCAATGCGCTCATTGCCGGCATGCTGTTTCAGGCGACACCGGAGGAACTGAAGTACATCCTGATCGATCCCAAGCGTGTTGAGTTCTCGATGTTTCAGGACATGCCCCACCTGCTGGTGCCGGTGGTGACGGAATCTGACCACGCGGTGTCGGCCTTGCGCTGGGCGGTGGCCGAGATGGAGACGCGGTACAAGCTGTTCGCCAGCCACACCGTCCGCAATATCGCCGACTTCAACGGACGGGCGCCGGAGATGGGATTGAATCCACTGCCCTACATCGTGATCGTCATCGATGAGCTCGCCGACCTGATGATGGTGGCGGCCGGGGAGATCGAGGAACTGATTTGTCGCATCGCCCAGCTGGCCCGCGCCGTCGGGATCCACCTGCTGGTCGCAACGCAGCGGCCATCCGCCGACATCATCACTGGGCTGATCAAGGCGAACATCCCCTCCCGGATCGCCTTCGCCGTCAGCTCCAGCATCGACTCGCGAGTCATCCTGGACGAGACCGGCGCGGAAAAGCTGCTCGGTCGCGGCGACATGCTTTACCTGCCGGTCGAGGCGGGCAGAGCTACCCGGCTGCAAGGCGTGTTCGTCTCGGACCGCGAGATGAAGGCGATCATCGACTTCTGGAAGGCCCAGGGGAAACCGCAGTATCAGGAGGAGATCTTCAACGTCGAGGCGACCGTGTCCTGGGTGAAGGAGGGGATGAAGCGGGACCCGCTGTTCGGCAAGGGCGCCCACGTGGTCGCGACCGAGGGGCGCGCCTCGGTCTCGCTTCTACAGCGCAAGCTCAACGTCGGCTATACGCGCGCCGCGCGGATCGTCGATCAGCTGGCCGACCACCGGGTGATCGGACCGTACGAAGGCAGTAAGTCACGCGAGGTGCTGATGAACCTGCTCGAGGTGGATGAGCTGGTCAAAGACCTCGACGACGCCAATTCGTGACGACAGACAGCTGTCAAAATGGCCGGTTAGCATAAGGCCCAATGGCTCAGGATTACTCGTTCGACGTCGTCTCCCAGTTCGACCGGCAGGAGCTGGTCAATGCGGTCAACCAGGCGCAGCGGGAGATCGTCACCCGTTACGACTTCAAGGACACGGGCGCCTCGATCGACCTGGGGGAGAACGAGATCACCCTGCATGGGCCGAGCGACTTCAAGTTGAAGGCCATGATCGACGTGCTGCAGAGCAAGCTGGTCAAGCGGCAGCTGTCTCTCAAGATCCTGAAGGCCGGGCCGATCGAGCCGGCCGCCAAGGGCACGGTGCGGCAGACGCTCGAATTGCAGCAGGGTATCGACGATGAGCTGGCCCGTAGCCTGGTCAAGCAGATCAAGCTGGTCTCGCCCAAAGTGCAGTCGCGCATCCAGGGCGACGCGATCCGGGTGTCGAGCCGTGAGAAGGATCTGCTGCAGCAAGTGATCCAGGCCCTGAAGACGAGCGAGACACCGGTTCCGCTGCAGTTCATCAACTACCGGTGACGCGTGCCCC
>VBEN01000072.1:0-2145 GCA_005881175.1 Chloroflexota bacterium | reverse complement strand
TGTGCCAGGCAGCTCAGCCTTCTTCCTGGGCGGCATCATCTGTTATGCGGATCGCGTCAAGGTCGACCTGCTGCGCGTGCCGGAGACGACGCTGCGGCAGCATGGCGCGGTGAGCGAACAGACGGCGGCCGCCATGGCCGAAGGCGTCCATCAGTTGCTGCAGGCCGACATCGGAGTTTCCATCACGGGCGTCGCCGGGCCGGACGCGGAAGAATCCAAGCCAGCAGGCCTGACCTTCATCGGTATCGCGGCCCCCACCCTGCCCTCCCCCAGAGGGGGAGGGAAACAAGAACCGCCCTTCCCCGGAGGGCGAGGGAAATCAACAGCCGTAACGCATCGTTTTCAATGGAATGGCGACCGCTGGGACAACCGGCGGCGCTCGGTGATCGCCGCGCTGGAGCTCCTGGTCCGGGCTCTGGAGCTATAGCGTTGACAGTTACACAAATTCGTATTACAGTGGAGCGGACGGGCCAGGCCGACCACGAAGCAAGGGGAGTCTAGATGTCAGAAAAAGAACGGGCATTGACGGCTGCGCTCAGCCAGATCGAGCGCAGCTATGGCAAGGGCGCCATCATGAAACTCGGCGAGGCCGCGGCCCAACGCAACATCGATGTGATCCCGACCGGGTCGCTCACCCTCGACATGGCCCTGGGCGTGGGCGGAATTCCACGGGGGAGAGTGGTCGAGATCTACGGCCCGGAATCGTCGGGAAAGACGACGCTGGCGCTGCATGTCATCGCCCAGTCGCAAAAACTGGGTGGGGTCGCCGCCTTCATCGACGCCGAGCACGCCCTGGACCCGGTCTACGCCGGGCATATCGGGGTGAAGACCGAGGACCTGCTGATCTCCCAGCCCGACACCGGCGAGCAGGCGCTCGAGATCGTAGACGTCCTGGTGCGGTCGGGGGCGGTGGACGTGATCGTCGTCGATTCCGTGGCGGCCCTGGTGCCGAAAGCGGAGATCGATGGCGAGATGGGCGACAGCCACGTCGCCCTGCAGGCCCGCCTGATGTCGCAGGCGCTCCGCAAGCTGACCGGGGCCATCTCCAAGTCCAGCACCTCCGTGATCTTCATCAACCAGCTGCGCGAGAAGGTCGGGATCATGTTCGGCAACCCCGAAATCACGACCGGTGGCCGGGCGCTGAAGTTCTACGCCTCGGTCCGGCTCGACATTCGCAAGGTCGATTCGATCAAGAACGGCCTGGACGTGACCGGCAACCGGGTCAAGGTCAAAGTGGTCAAGAACAAGGTGGCCCCGCCGTTCAGGTCGGCGGAGTTCGACATCCTCTATAACGAGGGCATCTCGTACTGGGGCAGCGTGCTCGACGCAGCTGTCGACGCCACCCTGGTTGAGAAGGCTGGCTCCTGGTTTTCCTGCAACGGCCAGCGACTGGGCCAGGGCCGGGAGCAGACGGTTGGCTTCCTCAAGGCGAATCCGAAACTTGGCGAAGAGCTGATCGCGCAGCTGAAGGGGCGGGCAGCGGAGAAGGTCCTCCAGCCGGCGTGAGATCCAGCGGCCGGCGGGCTGCGCCGACCGCCCGCCAGCCGGAGAGCAGCGAAGCCGCCTACGCCGAAGCGGTCAAGCGGCTGGCCAGGCAGCCCCAGTCGCGGGCCGCGCTGGCGCTGAGGCTCGCCAGGCTGGGCTACGCCGAGGAGGCTGTTCGGGAGGCGCTCGACCGGGCCGCGGCCGATGGCTATCTCAACGACCGGGAATTCGCTGCCTCCCTGGTCCGGCGCCGGTCGACCGGGCGGGGCCACGCCCTGATCGCCCAGGAGCTGCGGGCGAAGGGGATCGAAGACCCGGATGCTGAGGCGGCGCTGGACCACGTTGAACCGGAGACGGAGCGGGCGCTCGCCCTGGGACGGGCCCTGCTGGCCCGAAAGCGACCGGCCAACCCGCAGGAATTACGAGCCCTCGTGGGCCCGCGGCTCAGCCGCCGCGGATTCAGCAGCGGCCTGGTCTACCGCACATGTCTCACGCTGAGTGACGAATTGCAGGCTGCCGGAGCCTTTGACAGGGTTTAGTTTCCCAACTAAAATGGTCAAGATTTTGTCGTGTAACGACTAGTCCCGCCGCGATAGCGCGGTGAGAAGAACCTTCACAAGTCCATAAGAGAGGTGTAACTATGCCCAATCCATTACTCCT
>VBEN01000160.1 GCA_005881175.1 Chloroflexota bacterium | reverse complement strand
CTTCGTGCTGACGCTGGCAACCGACCAGCGCGGCCTGGAGAAGCTCTTTACGCCGATCATGGGCGGCAGCATCCTGGTCGGCATCATCACGTACACAGTGCGGCTGCAGCAGCTCCGGAGGACCGCGCCAACTCTCGCCGCTGCACGCGCGTAAGCGTTTTAGCCCAGCGCCTCGATGACGGCATCGGTCATCGCCGTCGTTCCAACGGCCGGCTGCCCGTCCGGGGCGATATCGGCTGTGCGCAAGCCGTCGGCAAGCACGCGGGACACGGCCTGCTCGATGACCTGCGCAGCGTCCTCGCGATTGAGTGACCAGCGCAGCAGGAGGGCGGCACTCAGGATTGCGCCGATCGGATTGGCGATGCCCTTGCCCGCAATATCGGGCGCCGATCCATGAATGGGTTCGTAGAGTCCCAGCGTGCCACCACCCAGGCTCGCCGACGGCAGCATCCCGAGTGAGCCGGCCAGCATGGACGCCTCATCAGTGACGATGTCGCCGAAGAGATTCTCGGTCACGACAACGTCATACGCCTGCGGGCGACGAAGCAGGTCCATGGCAAACGCGTCCACCAGCATGTGGCTGCAGGCAACGTCGGGATAGCGCTCCGCCACCCGGCTCACGACACTGCGCCAGAGTCGCGAGGTCTCAAGCATGTTTGCCTTGTCGACCGAACACAGCCGTTGCCGGCGCCGGCGAGCCAGCTCGAAGGCTCGCACCGCAACGCGCTCGATCTCCGGGGTGCTGTAGCGCATCGTGTCGACCGCGGCGTCACCCCGCGGCGTCGAATAGCGCCGTTTGGGTTTGCTGAAGTAAAGCCCTCCGGTCAGCTCGCGGACCACGAGGAGATCGACGTCCTTGACTCGCTCCGGGCGCAGTGCTGAGGTGGCGACCATGGCTGGGTCGACCCGAACGGGTCGAAGGTTGGCGAAAAGCTCCAGCCCTTTTCGAAGGGCGAGCAGGCCGGACCCCGGACGCAGGGTGCTCTGCGGCGACGCGTCGTCCCATTTTGGTCCGCCGACCGCGCCAAATAGGATGGCGTCCGCCGTCTTACACAATCGCAGCGTCTGCGGACGCAGCGCCACGCCGAACGCGTCGACGGAGGCACCGCCGACCAGCTCCTCGACGAAATCGAGCCGCAGGCCGACCCGGCCGGCCGCCACGTCGAGCACGCGGCGCGCCGCCTCGGTCACCTCGGGACCGATGCCGTCACCGGGCAGGACGACGATCCGAACAGCGGTCGTGATGCCAACAATCATGACGAATTCCTGAGTGCTGATCCGCCGGAGGCTAGCTTGCGATCGGAAGCGTGACCCGGACTTCGGTCCCCTTCCCCAGCTCGCTCGTCAGGTCGATGGATCCGCCATGGGCGGTCACGATGTCTTTGGCGATGGCGAGCCCCAGCCCTGCGCCGGGTGAGCCCGCCCCTTTGACGAAGCGCTCGAAGACCCGAGAACGAACCTCTTCCGGGATGCCCTCACCGGTATCGCGCACCTCGATGCTGACGGTCCCGCCCGAGCTCCGGGCGCTCACCGAGACGCTACCGCCCGCCGGCGTGTGGCGGATCGCGTTGGACAGGAGATTGGCGAGGACACTGCGGATCCGCACCGGGTCCGCATCGATGGCCGGCGTGTCCGGCGCGATCTCCGCCGTCAACCGGACGCCACCGCCATCCGCCAGGCTTTGGAATGCAGCCAGGCTACTGTTGACCAGCACGCCGACCTCGACCGGTTCGCGGTGCAGCCGCAGGCTTCCGACATCGGCGAGCGTCATCGTACCGAGCGCTTCGACCAGCGTTTCCAGTGACGCGGTCGCATCCAAAATCGGTGCGACATGGGGCTGGTCGCCGGGATACACGCCGTCCCCGATGCCCTCGGCCTGTCCGCGGATGATGGCCAACGGCGTCCGGAACTCGTGAGTCAGGTCCGCGACAAACGCGCGCCGGTTGCGATCCGTGGTGGCCAGCCGTGCGCTCATGGCATTGAAGGCGCGGGCGAGGGTTCGCACCTCGCTCGGCCCACGCTCCGCAACTCGAACGCCGTAGTCACCCGACTCGATCCGCCCGGCGGCGTCGACCAGCTCGCCGACATTGACCGCCATCCGCCGGAATCGTCGGCCGGCGCGGATGACGAGCACGATGAACAGCAGCAGGGACGCCACCGCCAGGATCCTGATGGGCGGGTGAGCGTGGATGAGTCCAACCGCGGTTCCGACCAGCACGATGCCGACAGTGAGAACGACGGCCATAAACAGAAACGCGGCCGCCATGAACCATGCCAGCCGCCACATGAAGTGGCCGCCCCTGCGGCGCCACGGCGGCCGACCGGCCGGTGGCCATGCCTCTCCCTGCGGCCACCACGGCGGTGGTCCCGGTCCGCGCCAACCGGGCCCGCGCCAGCGTCCGCCCCCGCCCGTGCCGCTCATTGGCGAAGGTCCGCGAACCGATAGCCCACGCCGAACACCGTCAGCAGATAGCGTGGATTGTGCGGATCCGGCTCGATCTTGCGGCGCAGATTCTTGATGTGCGCGTCGATGGCGCGCTCGTAGGACTCGAACGCAACCCCGCGAACCGCACTCAATAGCTGAGCGCGGCTGAAGACACGTCCCGGCTGGCGCGCCATGGTCGCCAGGAGCTGGAACTCGGTAGGCGTCAACTCGACCCGGCGTCCGGCGATCGTGAGCTGCATGCTGGGCACGTTGAGCTCGACGTCACCAGCGCGGATCAGGTCGGCGGGCTCGCGGGCGGCCGCGCTCCGGCGCAACACCGAGCGGACGCGGGCGACGAGCTCCTTGGGGCTGAAGGGTTTCGTCAGGTAATCGTCCGCGCCCAACTCGAGACCGACCAGCTTGTCGGACTCGTCCGCGCGCGCGGTCAACATGATGATGGGCACGGCACCATTCCGTCGCAGCGACCGCGTCACGTCGAGACCGTCCAACCCCGGCAGCCCCAGGTCGAGCACCACGAGATCCGGGTGTTGGGTCGCGGCGGTTCGCAGGGCGGCGGGACCATCGGTCGCGGCCACCACCTTGAACCCACCGTGCTCGAGGTAATCGCGGACGAGCTTGACGATCTGCGGTTCGTCGTCCACCACGAGGATCGTCTGCATCAGCGCCATCCTATGACGTGGGATGAGGCGGAGTGGGAAACTCCGCCTCTCAAACGGGAGGGAGGAAGTCGGCTAGACCTGCGTCGGCGGTTGCTCCGGCGCGCTCCCGGCCGGCGGGACCGTGCCGTGCGCCCGGTCGTGCCAGGCTTTGAGTGTCGCCTCGATGAATGGCGGGAGGTTCATTGGCTGCTGCGGTCCAGCGTGACCGCCGTGCCCGTAGCCGCCGAAGCGACCCCAGGGCCCACCGGCATAGCCACCGCCCATCATCTGGGCCGCCATATAACGCCGCCAGCGGCGCTTGCGTCCCAGGATCGCCAGGCCGAGTCCGAGCCCGCCCAGCATGGCCAGCTTTCGGTTCCTCTCTTTCGTGTGGTCGTTCATCTCATTCTCCTTCTTCGGATTCAATTGGTACTGTCCACATCCTGTCCCCCACCTGTGAACGAGCTGTGAAGGATTGCGGGACCTATCGAGGACGGTCGCGGATACTGGTTTCAAAGGAGGTCATTGTCATGAATTCCACGCTCTTCCTCACCCCAAGCACCCGCGGCACCGCCGGCGTCCTCTTGCTGACGATCGTCGCGATCCAGTACGGTGGCTGGTTCATGCTACGAGTGGTTCGCGGCCAGCAGCCCGCGACACCCTTTCAGCAGTCTTTCTTTCGAGCCGGCCACGCGCATGCCGGTGTGCTGGTGATCCTGGCGCTGGTTAGCCAGATCCTCGTGTCGGGCGCGCATATCGGTGGGCTGCTTGGATCGCTCGCCAGTAACGCAATCTGGGTCGCGGCCATCTTGATGTCCGCCGGGTTCTTTCTGTCGTCAGCCGGCCGAAATGCCACGACGCCGAACGGCTTCATCGTTGTCCTGTACCTCGGTGCGGTCTCGCTCGGGGTTGGGGTGCTTTCGCTCGGGTTCGGCCTGTTGACGGCCTAGGCGCGGCGGCCTCAGCGATGTCTCGATCACGACAGACAGCTGTCAATAGTGAAAGGCAGAATCGTCGCACGTCAGGAGCCGGCGGTGGTGGGACCCGGAGACCACTGCCGCCGGCACCGGCGTTACGGAAGTCCCACCGCGATTCGCATCGCTTCGGCCTTTGAAAGTTTGGACTCGATGCGGTAGGTGACTCCCCCGTGTTCCCAGACCAGGGTGTTGGCCGCCAACCGAAGCGTCTCCGGGCGCATCCGATCCGGGCTTTCGATAACCACGATCATGTGCGGTTTGCCTTCCAGCCACCAGCCGGGATCGCCATTGACGGACGTCTCCTCGATCCGGGTGCCGGGTTCCGCCTGCTTCACACGTAGACCGCATCCGGGACGCCCAATGCCGGCGGCACGGCGATGGTGAAGTCGACCTGCGACCTGGCTTCCTCCAGCGTCGTTCGATGGCCGAGGTCAAGCGGATTTGGCGAGATGGACGGTTGCGGTGAAGGGACGCGGGTGACGACGACGCCACGGACATGGAAGAAGTGGGCGATCACATCACGTGTGGCTGGATTGATTAGCGCCGCTGCACCGGCCAGGGCCAGCAGCACGGCGGCAACCAGCGCGAGCCGGCGTGGATCACGCCAGAGCGCACTGGGACGAACCGGGGCGATGGGCCGCACGACGATCCGAGTGCGAACGGTCGCGGCGAGGTTCGGCGTCGGCGGATACGGATACCGGCGGCCGAGATCGCGCAGGGCCCGCTCGAGGTCGGCATCACCCAGCCGGCTGGGGTCAGCCATTGCTCTCTCCCGCTGCCGCCGGCAGCCGTAGGTCAGCCGGCAGGACCGCGCGCAAGCGACCGAGGGCTCGCGACAGTCTCGACTTCACCGTACCCTTCGGGCACTTAAGGGCTTCCGCCATCTCGGCCTCGGACAATTCGAAGAACAACCGATAGGCAAGGATCAGGCGGTCATCGTCGCGCAGCCGCCGCAGGCTGTTGACCAGCGTTGCGCGGAAGTCGTCCGCCTCGGCCGCGGCCTCGGGGGAAAGGGCCGTTTCCCCCGAGGTTTGGGCGGCCTTGGCGCGATCGGCCAGCGCCATCCGCCGCCCGGCAGCGGTGCGACGGTTGCGCGCCTCGTTGGCGACGATCCGCAGGAGCCACGGCCGGAACGGCGCGCCGGCGCGGAAACGGGCGAGCGCATAGTAGGCGTTCACGAACGCCTCCTGCGCGGCGTCTTCGGCGTCCGCGGCGTTTCCAGTGACCTGATAGGCGACCCGAAACGCCAGCTCCTGGTATTGCTGGACGAGTGCTTCATAGGCATTGACGTCGCCGTTTCTTGCGCGTTCGACGAGAGCGGTGTCGTCCAGTGGCCGGCCCTCCACACGGATCGATTGCTAACTCTTCATACCAGTTGTTACGGCCAATGGTTCCCATCGCCCGCCAGCAGTGGCGCCAAGCCACAGCCGGCGGGAACGGACGGCGCTCGTATCCGGTATCTGGAGCATGCGGTCAACGACTGCCCCGGCGCGATGGCTGATGGCGGCGTTTACGACCGTCCTCCTCGCGCCGCCCCCTTCAGGTCGCGACTTTGCACTGTCGGGATGTCGCTGGCCAATCGGCCAGATCGGCTATGTCGATGCCAGCGGTCCGTATCGGTCGGCGACTGCCGCCGCCGCCCAACGCTGGAGTGCCGGCGCGCCCATCCTGCGCCTGCAGTCGGCATCGGCCGCAGCCTGGATCGTGACGACGGCGAACTTGGGCCCGACCAACCAGTACGCGTTCACAACCTGGAGCTGCCGTGAGGGCCGTTTCCTGGCCGTCGTCAGCCTCTACAACACCTACTACACCGACGGCTTCAGCTTCGATCAACGGGTCAGTGTCATGGTCCATGAGATGGGCCACGGCCTCGGACTGGCCCACGACGGCGAGGTTGGCCGCGGGCGCTGTCCCGTCCCGATCATGACGCCGAATTTCTCCCAGACCTGGGGCCGCTGTCACGAATCCTGGCCGCAACAGGCCGACATCGAAGGGGCCACCGCCCTTTACGCCAGAACCGCCGGCTAGTTCGCTCCAGGCTGGCGATCGACCTTTTCCAGCGCAAGCAAGAATTCCAGCGTCAGATGCGGATCCACCACGATCGGGTCGCCTTCGCCGGGAAGGTGAACGCCGAAATCGTGGGCATTGATCGACATCGAGCCAACCGCCCGCACTCCGCCGGCCACCGTTTGGGCGTCGACGGCGATGGCGACCGGCCTTGTGGTCCCGGCGACGCTGAGCTCACCGGCGAGGGTGAGATGTTTCGGCCGGCTGCCAAACACCGGTACCGGTGTTGGGTGCAGCGTGAGAACCGCGAAAGGATAGTCCCGAGTCCTGAGGAAGTCTCCGTAGAGCTCATCGCGGTCTTGCGCGCTTCTGCCCGGCAACATGTCGATGCTGGTCAACGCGTTGAGCTCGATGGCAAAGCAGCCAGCCTGGATCGCGACCTGGCTCGGATCAACCTGGCGCACGCGAAGTTGTCCAGCAACGTGGTCGGTGCGGGCAACGGCTTCATGAGGCAAGGTGATATCCATGAAGGTCTCGTGGGCGCGATAGCCGGCCTCGGTGCCAGCGCCCACCACCCACAGATCTTCGCCTCGCGGCGTCGACCCAGGCGTCGGGCAGGCTGCCTGCAATCCCTTGGGGGCGGGCGATGCCGTCGCCGTCGCCCGACTGGCGGTTGCCGTCGGTTTCAGGCTAAAGGCGGCCGCCTTTCGCTGACCCGCGGCGTAGTTTGCCGCTCCGAGTATGCCCAGCAGCACCAGTCCGGCGCCCGCGCTCGCCACGAAAATGATCAGCCGCCTGCGCTTCACTCTTCTGATACCGCTGGGCGGCCGGGAAGGTTCCCACGCCGATCAACGCGCGATCCGCAGATACACGGCGCCGCGCGCGTCCAGATAGGTGAATTCGCCGGTGCGCACGATCCGAACCACAGTGTTCTCGCAGGAGGGGCAGCGCAACACGAGGCCGGGGGCCTGGGTGAACGCCAGCAGCGTGCCGATTTCGCCCGTCCGCCCGCAGCTGGCGCACTCGGTTGGAGCAGCCGTCATCTCCGCGGTAAAAAGGTCATAGAGCATGCCGCCGGCCGCGTTGCCATCCAGCATCAGCGCGCGGTTGACGTCGCCGTCCTGTTCATCCATCTCGATCCTCCTCAGGTGCCGGTTGGGCCGAACCGCTCGGTGCGAATCCGCTCAGCCGCGATGCCCAACTCCAGCAGGTTGTTGGCCGCCGCCTCGACCAAGAGCGTCGGTCCACATACGTAGGGTCGCAAGCCCGCCTCCATTTGACTCGTGATGTCTTTCAGCATGGACCGGTCGATCCGACGCCGGTAGCCGGTCCAACCAGCCGGTGCTTGCCGGGTGTAGGTGTAGACAACCTCCACGCCCTCCCCATGATCCTGCAGCATTTGCAATTCGGTCGTGTACAAGACGTCGTCCGGGGATCGGACGCTGTAGA
>VBEN01000159.1 GCA_005881175.1 Chloroflexota bacterium | reverse complement strand
CTCCCACGAGCGCGACGGTTCGCGCTGTCGCCGGGGCGCCGTGGAAACCGCCCGATGAGTAGCGAGGGGCCTTGAAGATGCGCCCCGGTTTCGCACCGGCAATCAACAGGGCGGTGTCACCGACAAGCCAGGTCTGCACCCCGTCGACCCGTTGAAGCGCGGCGCCGGCCTGCTGCGCATCAGCCCCCGGACGGAGATGAACCAGGGCCGCGCCGCCGTCGGGGATATACGCGTCCCACAAACCGTCGCCAGCTGCCATCACGTCGACGGGAGCCGACGCGTCTCTGGGCTGCATATCGTGGTCGGAAACAATGATGACGATGGTTTGTGGCCAGCGATCCTGCAACGCATCGAGCACTTCGCCGACCACGCGGTCGGTGGCGGCGTAGCACTCGCGAGCGGCATCGCTTTCCGGTCCGAAGTCGTGGCCCACCGTGTCGGACTCATTGAAGTGGCCAAACACGAAGTCGACATCGTCGGCCTGAAGCGCGTCCAGGAGGCGCGGCAAGACGGCGCGGTTCGCCGGGTATCCATGGGCATCGAGGGCGGTGCCGGCCGGGATGGCGCCGTCCGGCGGCCATCGGATGCTCGCGGATCCGGTCGCCAGCAGGCCGCGATCGTCGCCCACGACGGCAGCCGTACGCATGTCGCGGCGGCTGCAAGCGTCGAAAAGCGTTGGCACGCGTGGAGTTTCAACCCCGACCCAGTCCGGCAGTCGAGCGTACCGCCATGAGGTGGTGCGGACGCCGTGGGTTCGCGGGTAGCAACCGGTCAAGAGAGAACAGAAGCCGGGGTCGGTGGATGAAGGCAGATCCGTGATGCCGCCCTCTTGCGCCCGACCGCCGGCTGCGGCCAGTGCCCACATTCGAGGGGTGAGATCGGGACGGATCGCCCGGTTTGGAAATCCGTCCAGGGCAAGGAGGACCACCCGTGGCATCGCCCTATTCTGGCTGAGTGCTACCAGCCGCGTTCGTTGAGGCTCTCGGTCAGAGCGAGGAGGTGATCGTCACCTCGCGAGAGGATGGCCGCGAGCGATCGGTGCGGACGTGGTATGCGCTGACGCCGTCCGGGACGATCTATCTTTTCAATTACGCATTCGCGGTCCGCGTGGCGCGCTGGCGGAAGGACCCCTGGATCCGGCTGACCGTTCCCGGAAGCCGAGTCTCCGTCGAGGGAACGGTTCGATTCATCAACCCGGATGAGCTCGATGCCAACGTGACGGAACTCGTGGTCGATCGGTGGGGAATGTGGGGCGCCACCACGGCGCCGGGGCTTCTTCGAATGCTGCGAGTTGGATCCCACATCCTGGTACGAGTGGAGGTACCGTAGGACAGTGCGCGGTTTATGGGTGCGGCAGTTCGTCGACGCCTTCTCAGACGCGCTTCGACTGGTGGCGGCGCCGGTTCCCTAGCGCAAGCAGGCCGAACCCCGCCAGCAGCAGCCCGGCCGCCACGGGGAGCAAGGGCCCTCCGCCGCCCTGGGCGAGGCGCGATACCGGCGGGCGGGTTGGCGCCGGCGTCGCCGCGACCGCCGAGACGATCACCGTGCCCGTCATGCTGGGATGGATGCTGCAGTGGTAAGCAAAGGTGCCGGCCGTGTTGAAGGACACGGCCGAGCTGGTTGCCCCGGAGGCGATCGGACCCGTATCCCACGCTCCGGTGTCCGAGGTCGACGTGTGGGTGATCGAGCCGCTGTTCATCCAGCTGACGCTATCGCCGACCTTGATCTGGATCGGGTTCGGCGTGAAGCACCCGGATGCAGGGGGACAGTTGACGATCTGCGCCGACGAATTCGCGGCCCAGGCCGCTGTGGATGCGAGGACCAGCATGGCGAACGGGACCAGGCAGAGGCCGACAAGTCTTCGCATGGGAGAACGTACGGGGGGAGGTTACGCGTGGTTCAGGCGTTTGAGGATCGCGTCGTGCAGGAGGCCGTTGGTTGCCAGCGCATTTCCGCCGGTGTAGGTCCGACGTCCTTCGAGATCGGTGACGCGTCCGCCGGCCTCCTCCACGATGATCGATGGCGCCGCCAGGTCCCAGGAGTAGAGCTCCGGCTCGATCATCGCCTCGCCGGCGCCTTCGGCGACCAGCGCGTAGCCCCAGAAGTCCCCGAACCCGCGGTCGCGCCACGCTCCATCGATCACGCGATCGAAGGCGCGCTCCTTGCCCACGGCTTTGAACGCCGAGCGCGACGCGTAGAAGATCTGCGCGTCCGCGAGTTGAGAGACCCGGGATACGTGGAGTCGCCGCTTTCCCGACCAGGCGCCAACGCCGCGGGCCGCGTGCCAGCGCTCGCGCATCGCGGGCGCGGACATGATGCCGAGCTCCATGACGCCGGCGCGCTCGAGGGCAATCAGGATGGCGAATACGGGAATTCCGCGCAGATAGCTGTGGGTCGCGTCGATGGGATCGATGACCCAGCGGGTCTCCTGCTTGGCGGTTCGATCGCCGAACTCCTCCGCGAGCACGCCATGCCCCGGATATCGGTGTTCGATCCGCTCGCGTAACGCCTTCTCGACCGCCGTATCGGCCTGGGTCACGAACGTGCGATCCGGTTTCCGATCGATGCGAAGGTCACGCCGAAAATACCGCATCGCGATTTTGTCGGCCTCATCGGCCAGCTCCATGGCAAAGGACAGCAGCTCGTCGCGCTCGCTCACGCCCGGATCCTCGCTCCGCTGGGATCGTAGAGCGGCTCCGCCGCCACCGTTGCGGGCACCCACCGGCCGAAGACCTGAATCTCGGCCGTCGTGCCGGGCGCCGCGTGATCCGAGGGGAGATATGCATACGCGATGCTGCGTTCGATGGTGTAGCCGTACCCGCCGCTCGTGACGCGGCCGATGAGGCGGCCCCCACCCTGCCCTCCCCCAGCGGGGGAGGAATCGCTAAGACGTACCGGCTCGCCGCCGAGCGCGATGGCGTTGGGGTCTTCGAGAAGCAGCGGGCGTAGCCGTCGGGCGGTCCCCGATTCCCGAGCCGCCACCAGCGCGGCCTTTCCAATGAAGTCCACCGGCTTCCCGAGCCTCACCGCAAAACCGAGGCCGGCCTCGAACGGGTTGTCCTCCGGCGTGATGTCCGTGCTCCAGACACGGTACCCCTTCTCCAGGCGCATGGAGTCGATGGCCCGATAGCCCGCCGCGATAAGCCCGAAGGGTATGCCCGCCTGCCAGAGCGTATCCCAGAGGAGCAGACCGTACTCGGTCGGGCAGTAGAGCTCCCAGCCCAGCTCACCCACATAGGTCACGCGCAAGGCCAGGCAGGGGACTGGTCCAATGGCAATCCGCCGCGCCGTGAGGTAGGGAAAGGCGTCATTCGACAGGTCCGCATCGGTCAGCGGCTGCACGATGTCGCGCGCGCACGGACCCCAGATGCCGAGGCACGCGCGGGCTGCCGTGACATCCTCGACGTTCACCGAGCCATCATCCGGCTGATGCTTGCGCAGCCAGCTGAGGTCATGGTTGCCAAAGGCGGTCCCGGTGACGATGAAGAAGCGCTCGTCGTCAAGGCGGGTTACGGTGAAATCGCACTCGATCCCGCCGCGCCGGTTCAGCATTTGCGTGTAGGTGATGCTCCCGGGCGGGCGATCCATGTCGTTGTCACACAGGCCTTGGAGAAACGCCAACGCGCCCGGGCCGGAGACCTCGATCTTGGCGAAGGAGGTCTCATCGAAGAGTCCGGCGCGCTGGCGGGTTCCGAGATGCTCAGCCGCGATCGCCGGTGACCAATGGTGCGCCGCCCAGCCGGTTGGATGCGCGAGGCCGTCGGCCGCGGCGGCATTTGGCTCGAACCAGTTCGGTCGCTCCCATCCCGACTTCTCGCCGAAGCATGCGCCGAGCTCCTTTAACCGCGAGTAGGTGGGGGAGAGGCGCAGTGGCCGGCCCGCCTCACGCTCCTCATTGGGATAGTGGATGTCGTAGTACGTCGAGTAGACCTCGACCGTTCGGGCGCGCGTGTAGGCCTGACTCCGATACTGACCGCCGAACCGCCGCAGGTCCATCTTCCACAGGTCGAGGCTCGGCTCGCCATCGATGATCCATTCAGCCATCGCGGCGCCCATCCCGCCGGCACCGGCGATGCCATGGGCGCAGAATCCCGCCGAGACATAGAAACCGCGAACCGCGGACTCGCCCAACAGGAATTCGTTGTCCGGGGTGAACGCTTCCGGTCCATTGATCAACTTGACGACATCACCCTTTTCCAGCGCCGGGACCCGCGTGATGGCGTTCTGCGATAGCGGCATGAAGCGCGGCCAGTCCTCTGGCAGCAGCCGGTTGTTGAAGTCGGGCGCGATGCCGTCAAGGCCCCACGGCGCCGGAGGGATGGGCGCCGCCATGGCCGAGTGGATCATCGATGGCGAGCCGAGCCTTGACCTGTGGAAGATGGACCTGCGCCGGTTCGGCGGTCAGTATCGCAGTCAGGCCTACACGCGCGCCCGAACCGTCGAGGTCTACTCGACGTACTACGACATCCACTATCCCAATGAGGAGCGTGAGGCGGGCCGGCCACTGCGCCTCTCCCCCACCTACTCGCGGTTGAAGGAGCTTGGCGCATGCTTCGGCGAGAAGTCGGGATGGGAGCGACCGAACTGGTTTGCGCCGAATGCCGCCGCGGCCGACGGCCTGGCGCATCCAACCGGCTGGGCGGCTCACCATTGGTCACCGGCGATCGCGGCCGAGCATCTCGGAACCCGCCAGCGCGCCGGACTCTTCGATGAGACCTCCTTCGCCAAGATCGAGGTCTCCGGCCCGGGCGCGTTGGCGTTTCTTCAAGGCCTGTGTGACAACGACATGGATCGCCCGCCCGGGAGCATCACCTACACGCACATGCTGAACCGGCGCGGCGGGATCGAGTGCGA
>VBEN01000158.1 GCA_005881175.1 Chloroflexota bacterium | reverse complement strand
ACCAACCGGCTGCCGAGCGATGCGCGGACTCGCGCGGCATGAGTCGAGGACTTGAGGCTGGGCGTGCAGACAAAGAGGACACGCTGCCCGAGCGCCTCAGCCTCGGCACCGACGCGGTCGACCGCCCCGCGCCCGAAGAGGACGCGGGGCGTCTGAGCGATCCAGCCGTTACTGGGCGATTGGGCGGCCCTCCATCGTTTCGAGGGGGTCGGCCTCGATCTCCAGCAATTCCCCATCCGGGCCCTTGAAATAGAGCGAGTTCTCTACCCGGTCCGGTCCGAAATACTCGATGCCCCGCCGGTCCAGTTCGCCACGGATGCGATCCAGCTGATCACGCGGCACCGAAATCGAGACATGGTGCATGCCGCCGACCGCTTCCCGGGTGGGCGGCATCGGGTCCTCGGGAAAGTCGAAGAAGGCGAGCAGGTTCCCATGTCCGAGGTCATGGAAGAAGTGGGTCGAACTCTTCAGGTCCCGATTCTCGAACAGCTCCACGAGCGGGAATCCGAGCACCTCGCTGTAGAACTTGATCGTGCGCTCGATGTCGGAACAGATCAGCGCCAGATGGTGCAGCCCGCGCGCGCTGGTCGCCGGTCGCTTCGATTTTGGTTTGAGATACGCCTGCTTCAGCGCCTCGCGCTTCGCCTGGTAATCGACCTTGACAGTGGCCATCGTCCCTCCTGCAGTTCTAGATCCTGAAGAACAGCCAACGGATACGGTACGCGAGTTGACGGTCGCCGATGACCGCTCCTCCCGAAAAGCGCTGGTAAGCCGTCAGCACCCAGTCGTTGGCGTCGAAATTGAAGACGACCGGCAAGCCGGCGATGCTCCCTTCTTCGTAGGTCAGCTTTCCGTCTTTGAGCGCCAGCTTCCAGGTGCCACCGGCATCCCCGCTGATCCGCACGCCCCAGTTGGCATCGAATCCTTTCGCGGCTTCCTCATCGACTGTCACCTGCAGCACGATGAACATGTACGGGATCAGGGTGTTGGCCGCATCTTCGCTGAGCGGCTTGAGCTCGCCGAGCCCGGCCCGCATATCCCAGGTATGGACCGAGTAGTCGATCAGCTGAAACGCCGGGTAGATCATGGTCGGCAAGGGGCCCATGTACACGTGCGGGATCATCTCGGTGGTGTATTGGTCAGGGCTCAGGGCATCGAGGATCTCGAACAGCTTGTCCGATGATTCCTTGAGCCGGCCGATCAACTGGGTCCGCGACGAGCTGCGGAATCGCTTGGCGCCCGAATCCAGCAGCTTGGCCATGCCGGGCAAGCCCAGCGCCTCGGGGAATGGCTGCTTGGCTCGGGCCAGGGTAAATCGCTCGATATACCCCTCGGTCACATCGACCAGGTGCCCGACGACATCCCGGATCTCCCACTCGGTGCAGGCGGTTGGCGTCTTCCAGGTCTCATCGTTTGTGCTATCGATCAGGTCGTAGAACGCCTGGCGCTCCCGGCGGACAACCCGGAGCAGGTGGTCCTTTCCCTCGGGAGCCATCGTGTTGACGCGCGCGGGGCGGACTTCAACGCTCATCCAGCTTCCTCCTTCCTGCAACCCCTTCCTCAATTTCCCTCCCCCTCTGGGGAGGGTAGGGTGGGGGTTAACGCCCCTAGAATGCACCCGCTCCGGCCAAAAGACAATAGAACTACGTTGGCTGGATGCTTAGCGGCAGCGTGAATACGCCTCCGCCACCCTGGAAGCGGAGGCGATAGGAACCGGCATCCGGTCGGGCCCACTGGTAGTTGATCCGAGAGTTGCGGTAGTTGCTGGCGTTGAGCTGCTGCTTCGGCACGGTTACGCCAGCACCAGCGGCCACGACCTTGACCGGATTTCCGCCGGCATCGAGCAGGTCCAGAAAGGAGTATTTGACGCCGGGACCGCTCAACTCATCCGGCGCAGCGCCGCTGACCACGGCCTGGAGGTGCACGACCGAAGGCGTCAATTCGAGGGTTTCGATCTTGACCGTCCAGGCCCCCACCTTGAACTGCGCGGGCGCCGCCAGTGCCAGGCCAGGCGCCACTTTCAAGGCGATCGTGAAGTCCCAGTGGCCGTCCACGTGACCACCCGCCGGTGTCCAGCGACTGAGCCCGGAAATACCGATCCGCAGGTGGGCCAGTCCGTCCGCACCGGAATGCGGCCCGTCGTCGAGCGCGAAGTAGTAGTCGCCGCTGTACCCCGGTCCCCGGACAGGTCCGCCGGAGGTGCTCGAATTGATCCAGCCCTGGTCGTCGTTGACCTCTACGGACGGGACGCCCATGTCCGGGCTCTCCCGAAAAACCAGCACCGTCCGCGCCGGGTCCGCGTAGGCGGCGATCAGCGTTATGGCTCGCCCGCCGTCGGTCGCGGAAATGTCAAAGGACGTAACCAGGTCGGCCACCCTGGTCAGCCCTGCGGCGACCAGATCCTGCGTCGGAAGTGGGTGAGTAACTGTCAGGCTCGATGCCGGCCGCAGCGATGACACAGGCGTTGCAGTTGATAGCGCTCCGGTTGCTCGACCGCAGGCTGCCAGCACGAGCGATCCGCTGATCGCGAAGCCCGCCAGCGGTCGATTCATCGGAACCGGCCAAGGATAGCCCAGCGGACGCTTTGTGTGGAACCGAATGTATATGGGACGATGTCAGTTATGGCCCACGATCAAGCATTGCAGGTCCAAGTCGGGGACCGCGGCCGTTTGGTTCTGCCAGCCGAGATCCGCGAGCGGCTGAACCTCCATCGAGGTGACCGGCTGCTCTTGACCGTTGAATCGGACGGCCGCTTGTGTCTCGCGAATGTCCGCCAGGGGATTCGAGCAACCCGAGGCTTGTATCGAGCTCGGGCGCGGCATCGTTCCCTGGTTGACGAGCTAATTGCCGAGCGGCGAACTGCCTAGGCCGGGCGCGTCACCGCGGGTGGCAAGACGACCAAGCCATCGACTTCGACCACTTTGATACGGCCTCGCTGGCCCCCGAGGATTCGCACGGCCGAGCGTGGAATCTCGAGCCATTCGGCGATCGCGGCGATCAACGCCAGGTTGGCGGCACCTTCGGCGGGCGGGGCCGTGATCCAGGCTTCGAGCGTCTGGCCGTCCCAACGAAGCCGCGCGCGGCTGGAGCGCGGATGCGCCCTGACCTTTAGACGTAGCGGAATGGCCTCTCCAACGCATCCCGATCGAAGGGCGGAGAGGTCGCGGACACATAGACCAGCGGCTCATCTCCGACGTTGCGGATGGCGTGGCCGCTCTTCGGCGGGATAAAAACCAGGTCGCCCGCCTCAACCGGCTCCTGCTCATCGGCGACGCGCATCAGCCCACTGCTCACTGCCGGGTTTCCCCTCGACCCATGTCACCGACAGCCGAGAGGAGCCGAATTGGCCTCTGTCCAACAAAAGATACGAGAGTTGTCCGCCCCGCTCGTTGAGCGGGCTTCCCTCGACTTTCTGGATGAACACGACGCCTACGCCGGCCGGCGACCGGTCGTCTGGCCGACTTCGATCAGATGCCCATCCGGATCCCGGATGTACGCCCGGATCTCACCGCCATGATCCTTGGGCTCCGTTAGGAATTTCGCGCCTTTGGCCGACCAGTCCTTGTAGACCTTCTGGATGTCGGCCACCCGGACATTGAGGAAGGCGCTCGTGCGGTTTGGGTCTGGTGGCGTGGTCAGGGTCACGGTCGGTTTGTCGTCTGTCGGCCCGCCACCCTCGTTGAGGATGAGCCAGGAATTCGCCACCTTCATGATCACCGGGTCGCGCTCGATCAGCACCTGGCCTCCGAATATCTTCTGATAGAAGTCGCGCGAGCGAGCCTGGTCGGCGACGACCAGGAAATGCGTTAAGACGAAACCGTCCTTCGGCGCGGGAAAGTCATCCGGGTTCATTTGCTTACCTCCAGCTAAATGGGTGCCACCATACGCAGTTGCGGGACAGTCTCGATTCTGGTACGCCTGGCCGGTCCGCGTGCAGCGGCAATAGCAATCAGCAGATCGCCATCCGGCGGAAGCGCCGGTACACTGAAGTCCTCGATGACGTTCGACGCCGCTAGCTGGCACGACTACTTCTTGATGGTGGGCGGCGGCGCCGCGGCCCTGACGGGCCTCGTGTTCGTCGCGATGTCGCTGCATCTCGACCAGATTGCCCTGAATGTCGCCCACCGGCATCGGGCTCGTACCGTGCTGACGGGCCTCACGGCCGTCTTCATTCGCTGCGCCCTCGTCTTGATGGCAGGACAGAGTGCCCGGGCGGTTGCCCTCGAGCTGATCCTCGTACTGGTCGGCGTCGAAATCATCCTGTATCTCAGCATCCGGCAGGCCATGCGTGCATCGGAGACCGCGGATCCGGCGCTCCTCTGGCGGACGATCGGCAGCTTTGCCTGCCTGGTTACCGAACAGCTGGGCGCGATCGTGCTTTTCACGGGCGATGCCCGTGGACTCTATGCGGTCGGCGTCGGGATGATGGCGTCCTTTGTCTTCATGGTGTCGGGTGCCTGGCTCCTGATCGTCGGCGTCAGGCGCGAGGAAGCGGCTGAGGCGACAGCGTGAGTGCATTCCTGGTCGGCACCGTGCTCGCGGCGCTCGGATTGGTCGCCACCTTCTTCTTGCCCGAGATCCCGCTTCGCGGAACGATCCAGGATCATCCCACCGGGTAAGACGCCTCCGGTCG
>VBEN01000130.1 GCA_005881175.1 Chloroflexota bacterium | reverse complement strand
AGGGTGTGACGACAGGTGGAACGCTACCGAATACGATCACGATTCCCGGCGATTCGTACACGGCAACAACCATTCCGACCTGGTCAATTCAGTAGTTAGAACGCAGGTTCTGATAGACGCCCGGCTTCAATGCTGGGGGTTTTTGTTGTGTGCCGAACATGTTCGACAGCTAGGGGGTGAAAGTCCCCTGCCCAGCCTGGTGGAGGTGAAGGGCTAGAGAAGCGCAAGGGCGTCGTCGCGAGATGGGGTCTGAAAGAAGCGTGGATCAAAGGCGCGAGCCGATGAACAAGAACCGGATGATGAGGCCTACGGTGTGGGGCGAGCTGGCAAAGGACAGCGAAGCCCGTGTCCACCAAGCACACTGGTGGTAAATCCGGCGGTTGCGCGTCGAAGGCGGTCGAACTTACTTCGGGAGACCCGCCGCATGTCACGGAATCGTGACTGGGGGTGGAGCGATCCATTCTGACCGTGGGGCGGGAGTCAGCAGCGGGCATAGTAGGCCGCAAGGTCGAAGGCCCAAACAGCCAGGAGCGGCGAGTAGGAGGCAGGCCTCGATGGACGACAAGTGGCAGAAGAACCAGCTACAGATGGCGCTGGCCTTTACCGGGGAGGGGCGGAGTGAAGCTCCAAGGGCTCCACGGAAAGGGACCGAATCGTTCACGGCGAAATGCGAAACCGAAAGTCCGGCTGGAGCGGAGCAGTTGATGGAAGAGGTCTGCGGGCGGGAGAACTGCCAGCAGGCATTACGACGAGTGAAGGCCAATAAGGGGAGTCCGGGGATCGACGGCATGAAAGTGTCGGAGTTACCCGGCTACCTGAAGCAACGTTGGCCAGCGATTCGGGAACAACTGTTGAGCGGGACTTATCAACCGCAAGCGGTGAGGCGAGTAGAAATCGCCAAGCCGGACGGAGGGGTGCGCAAGCTGGGCATCCCGACGGTGCTGGACCGGTTTATCCAGCAGGCGGTGATGCAGGTTCTGCAAGGCAGATGGGACTCGACGTTCTCCGAGCACAGTCACGGGTTTCGTCCGCAGCGTTCGGCGCATCAGGCGGTGGCGAAGGCGCAGCAGTATATCGCCGAAGGCAACCGCTGGGTGGTTGATCTTGATCTGGAAAAGTTTTTCGATCGAGTGAACCACGACAAGCTGATGGCAGCGATAGCGCGGCGGGTGAGCGACAAGAGGATGCTCAAGTTGATCCGAGCCATTCTGGAGTCGGGCGTGATGGAGAACGGGCTGGTGAGTGCGGTGGAAGAAGGAACTCCGCAAGGAGGTCCCTTCACGCCCCTTACACAAAAGGTAATTTCCAGTTCGAAAGGACAGTCACGGGCTGGCGAGCAAGGTACCCGGTGCTTGACCTCCGTCTTAAGAGGTAATATGTGTATGACATATGACGCGCTCAACCAAAGCGGAAAGGGCTCAGCAGCTGAACGCCGCTCGTGGCCTACTCCAGCGTCATGTTGCTTTACCCGAAGCAGTCCAGCGGTTGTCACGCGAGTTCGATCTGTCAGAGCGTCAAGCATATCGGTACTTGGAGGAAGCGTCCCAGCTCGATCGACCCGTCGAAGTCACCGAGCCTACAGTGCCGATCACGTTGAAGCTTCCGCCGAGCACGGTGGAACGGCTGCGGAAGTACGCGAGAAGCAGTGGCCTGACCATCGGAGCGATTGTGACCGGCGCGTTGAACGCGTTTCTAGGTGCTCTAAAGAAGCATGGCTGAGCCGCGCCCAAAAGGCGGCCCACTGCAAATTCACGTTTCCTATTCGTTTGATCGCTTGCTCGAGTCAAAGCTCGCGCAAGCCTACGACATTTTGGTGCCCACTCGGGAGCGCCCCATCGGCGGGCGTGTAAAGGAGTTCGATGATGAGGATGGCGGCGATCTACGCACGGGTTTCGTCCGAGCAGCAACGCGAGGAGAACACGATTGCAAGCCAGACGGCGTCGCTGATCGAGTTCGCCAAGAGCAACAATCTGGAAGTACCCGAAGAGTGGGTCTGCGAAGATGAAGGCTATAGCGGAGCGACGCTGGAGCGTCCGGGCTTGGAGCGCGTGCGGGACCTTGCCGCTGAAGGGCAGATCCAGGTTATGCTCGCGTATTCGCCAGACCGCTTGAGCCGCAAGTACGCGTACCAGATTCTGCTGATCGAGGAATTCGCTCGCCACGGAGTCGAGACGGTGTTCGTGAAGTCGCCACAAGGCGACAGCGCGGAAGATCAACTCCTGGTTCAGTTCCAAGGCATGATCGCTGAATATGAACGAGCGCAGATCCTGGAGCGCTCGCGCCGCGGCAAGCGACACCGGGCACAATCGGGCGAAGTGAGCGTGTTGAGCAACGCTCCGTATGGATATCGTTACATTCGCAAGACCGACGAGGCGCCCGCCGCTTACGTCGTCGATGAAGGCGAGGCCCGAGTAGTGCGGCGCGTCTATGAGATGTACACAGTCGAGGGGCGTAGCATCGGGGAGATCACCCGGAGGATCAATGCTGAAGGCATCCCGACTCGCAAGGCAAGCGCGCGCTGGGAACGCTCGACGGTTTGGGCGGTGCTGCGCAACTCCACGTATCGCGGTGCCGCCTGCTTCGGCAAGACCCGCATCTCTGCACGGACGCGGGTTATGCGCCCACAGCGTCGGCGGGGTGTAACTACGCCCAGCACCACAGCAGGCCACGAACGCCCGCGCGAAGAGTGGATCGAGATCCCCGTGCCGGCCCTGGTGACGGAAGAGAGCTTCGCCCGTGCCCAAGAGCTGCTCCAGCAGAACAAGATACGATCGCGCCGGCGTACCATCGCGCCGAGTGTCGTCCAGGGGCTGGTCAGCTGTGCGAAGTGTGGCTACGCCTTCTCGCGAACATCGACGCAAACCAGCGCACGTAAGATTCACTACTACAAGTGCATTGGCTCCGATAGCTGGCGGAAACTCGGCGGCCCGGTTTGCGACAACGGCCGCTTCGTCCGACAAGAGCTCCTCGATCAGATCGTCTGGGCTGAGGTGATCCGCCTGCTGGAAGAGCCGGCGCTGATACAACAGGAACTTGATCGTCGGCTGGTAGCAGCGCGCGCCTCTGATCCAACCAGAAAACGTGAGCAGAGTCTGCAGAGGGAGTTGACGCATGTTGGCAAAGGTATTGAACGACTTCTTAACGCCTATCAGGAAGAACTGTTGTCGATCGAGCAGTTGCGGGAGCGCATGCCGGTGCTGCGCCAGCGCCAACAGACACTCCGTGCTGAGCTGCAGGCGATCGCCGACCAGACCAACGATCGCGCTGCATTCCTGCGCTTGGCAGAAACCCTCACAGCATTCCTTGCTCGCTTGCGCAGCGCTGCCGAAACGCTTAGTGTCATCGAACGCCAGAGAATCGTGCGACTCCTGGTTAAAGACGTTCTGCTGGGCGAAGATACCATCACCATTCGTCACAGCATTCCGATTTCTTCGGGTCCGCCCCAAAACGGAGGATCGGAGTCCCCAGACGGTCAAAATTACCTTTTGTGTAAGGGGCGTGTTGTCACCGCTGCTGTCGAATCTCGTGCTCGACGAACTCGACCGGGAGTTAGAGCGGCGCAAGCACCGTTTCGTGCGCTACGCGGATGATTGCAATATCTACGTGGCCAGCGAGCGGGCGGGAAAGCGCGTTATGCAAAGCGTGACGGGCTTCCTCCGGCGGCGACTCAAGCTCAAGGTGAATGAGGCGAAGAGCGCGGTGGCGCGACCGCAGGAGCGCAAGTTTCTGGGCTTCAGCTTTACCGGCCGGAGAGAACCGAAACGGCGCATCGCGCCCAAGCCTCTGCTCCGGTGTAAGCGAAGAGTGCGGGAACTCACGCGACGGACGCGGGGCATCAGTCTGGAACAGATGCTGAAGGAACTCGCCAGCTATCTACGAGGCTGGAAGGGTTACTTCGGCTACTGTCAGACGCCTTCGGTGCTGCGCAGGCTGGAAGAATGGATCCGGCGCAGGTTGCGATCCGTGATCTGGAAGCAGTGGAAGCGCAGCAAGGTGCGGTACGTTCGGCTACGCCAGCGGACATCGGACATGACCTCGCGGCACAAACCGCCGGCAGTCCCCATGGCCCCTGGCGCTTGGCCAACAGCCCGGCTTTGCAGTCCGCCCTTCCGATTGCTTACTTCGACTCGTGCGGTCTTCCCCGGTTGCTGGACGTCCTCTAGCTTAACCGAACTGAACCGCCGTATGCGGACCCGCATGTAC
>VBEN01000120.1 GCA_005881175.1 Chloroflexota bacterium | reverse complement strand
CCACGCGGTGGACGGGAAGGACATCGCCTTCAAGCTGGCGGGCGCGATGGCCATGCGCCAGGCGGTGATGGAGGCCAAGCCGGTGCTGCTCGAACCCATCATGGACGTCGAGGTACTGGTGCCCGAGCGCAACATGGGCGACGTCATCAGCGATCTCAACGGCAAGCGCGGCAAGATCGCCGGTATGGAACCGTCGGGTGATCACATGGAGAAAGTGAAGGCACAGGTGCCGCTGTCATCGATGTACCGGTTTCCCATCGATCTGCGCTCGATCACGCAGGGACGAGGGCGCTACACGATGAAGTTCTCGCACTATGAAGAAGTCCCGGCACACGCCGCGCAGTCCGTGATCGCCGCGTACCAGAAGTCGAAGGGCGGCGAGGAGGAGGAGTAGCCGGGCTTCGGCGCCCTCAGCCCCGACGGCGCGGCTCGTCCCAGAGCGGAACGCCCGCCCAGGCCAGCCCGAGCAGGGTTTTGGCGTCCTGGAGCTCACCGCTGGATCGCAAGACCTGCAGGTCGTGGGCGTCGAAGGGATTCACCTTGAAGGACTCATCGAGCTCGGCGTGTCCTTCGGTCGGTGACAGGTCCTCGGCGAGATAGAACGTCATCCGCTCGTCGCAGTACCCCGGCATCAGATATGCACTGCCGAGCATCGTCCACTTGCCCGCCTTCAGGCGGGCTTCCTCCGCCAGCTCTCGACCGGCTCCCTCCGCAATCCCCTCGCCGGGCTTGTCCAGTGTCCCGGCCGGGATCTCCCAGAGTTCGCGGCCCGTGACGTAGCGATACTGGCGAACGAGCACGATGCGACCGTCCTCCTGGCGCGGGACGATGCCGACGGAACCAGGATGGCGCACGATTTCCCTGGTCGTCGTGTTTCCGTTCGGCAGGCGCACGCGGTCCTTGTACACCTGGAAGAGTTTTCCGTTGTACACGGGCTGACTCTCGATGCGTTCTTCCATCCGCCCCTCCTTTCACGGACTATCATGGCTGCTTAGACCATGATCGAGCGCACCGTTTTGGAAATTGCCCAGCACCGCTTCTGGGCCTGGCAGCGCCGCACCGCTCGCACCCCGCGCAACCAGCTCCGTGAGACCGACCAGCTGCTCGGCGCCGTTGAAGAGTGCCGGCTGCGCGAGATCAAGCTGATCCCGACGAATATCTGGCGGCGCATCGTCCACCTGCTTGGCCAGCTGGACGGCGACTACACCGAGAAACTCGGGATCGACCGGTCCGTGGAGCGGACCGCGGAAGTTCTCTTTATGGCTCAGGAGGATCTGATGGTGGCGGCCCGGTCCCGGCGGCGGGCCCGCGGGGGGAACGTCATTTCCCTCTTCCGGCGCTAGTCGACCCGGCCTCGGCCCTACCTACGAACAGATGTTTGCATTTCGCTCCCGTTTGTGCTAGCCTGCCGTCATGGGCGAGATGGCAACCCTTATCGAAGGTACCCCCGGAAGCCGCGCGGTGGCGGACGTTTCGACCGTTCCACTGCTACGGCGGGTCGTGGAGAGTCTGGCGACGATGCGCCCCGGTCGATATACCGTCTACCTCGGCCGCCCCGACCCGGCGGCGGTTCGTGGGGACTGGGAGACGGAAGCCGCCCTGGTACGCAGCGCCCGGCGGGCTGTCGTCACCACGCCGGATACAACGCCGCTGCCGCAGGAGGCGGACCGGCGCGATCCGGGAATGGGATGGCTCGCGCATATGTGGTTCAGTGCGGTCCTCGGCGACGACACGGCCATGGCGCTAATCTGCCGACCCGACGTCGACCATCCGGAGGAAGCGTGGCTGGTCACGAACCCGATGGCGGTGCGACGCTTCATCGCTGCCGTCGAGGGGGAACTGGCGCGACCGGAGCCGCAACTGCTGGCCGTCTAGGAGTATTCAGCCGCCCGGCTGACCTCGCCGACCACTGAGAAGGACAATTCGAGAGAATTGGGACTTCATGACGCCGTCCCCGCAGCCCTGGCGCCTGCTCGTCGCCGGCACCATTACGCGCGACGATGTCCGCACGCCGATGGGCGTCAATACCGATGGGCTCGGTGGATCGGCGACCTACTTCAGCCTGGCCGCCCGCCTGTTTGCGCCGGTCTCGATCGTCGCAACGGCCGGTCCGGACTTCATGGCGGCGTTTGAGACCGCCATGGATGGCACGGGCGCTGACCTTCGTAGCGTGGTCGCATCGGAGCTGCCCACCTACCGATGGTTTGCCGAGCACGACTACGAGACCGGCACGACGCGAAACGAGCGATCCGATCAGGGCGCATATCGGGGGTTCAGCCCGGTCCTGACTCCCGACCAGCGCCGAATCCCGATCGTGTTCCTGGGAAGCATGGAGCCGCGTCACCAATTGCGCGTCCTCGAGCAGTTGGAGCATCCCTGGTTGGTCGCCGGCGACACGATGAAGCTCTACATCCGGGAGCAGCCAGATGCGCTCGAACCCGTTCTGCAGCGCCTCGATTACCTTTTCCTGAACGCCTCCGAGGCGATGGCGCTGGCCAAGGTCGACACCATCGAGGCGGCGTCGGCGCAGTTGCGCCACCGTTTCCGGCTGCGGGGCCTGGTCATCAAGGAAGGACCGAAGGGCGCCACGCTCTATCGTCACGGCGAGGACATCCATCTGCCCGCCTTACCCGTCGATCCGCCGACCGACCCCACCGGGGCGGGCGATGCGGTGGCGGCCGGCTTCCTGGGCTGCCTGGCGGAGCAGCAGGTGGAGAACGACGAGACGGTGCGGTTGGCGCTTGGCTACGCCATGGTGATGGCCTCATTCACTATCCAGCACTTCAGCGTCCACGGGTTGCAGCCCATCACTCGGTCGGACGCGGAGGCACGGATGGCGTCGATGGCCTGGCAGGTTCAGCCGGCCGGATGAGTTGGCGCGTCAACCGCCTGACCGTTGACGTCCAGCAGGGCGATCTCACCATTCAGGACGTCGATGCCATCGTCAACGCTGCGAACAACGACCTGGAGCTGGGAGGCGGGGTGGCCGGGGCGATCGCGAGGGCGGGTGGCCCGGCGATCCAGGCCGAGTGCCGAACCATCGGCCCGATCGAGATCGGCGACGCCGCGATCACCGGTGGCGGCAAACTCAAGGCCCGCCATGTGATCCACGCGGCCAGCATGAGGCTCGGCGGCCGCACCACCGCCGAGAGCCTGCGCCAGTCGACGCGGCGCACCCTCGAGATCGCGGACCAGCGCGGCCTCCACTCGATTGCGTTTCCGGCTATCGGCACGGGTATTGCGCATTTCCCGATGCCCGAGTGCGCCCGAATCATGATCGAGGAGGTGGTCGCCCTGGCGCCGGCCGCCACCTCACTCCGCGAGGTGCGCTTCGTTCTCTTCGGAGACGATGCCGAGTCAGCGTTTCGGAGCGAGGCCGAACGCCAGCTATCCGCGAAATAGACCTGGAAAGAGAATCGAGGCCAGGAAGGCCAGCGTCACCAGGGAGAGGAAGACGAAGACCGCCCCGCTGGCGATGTTGAAGAGCCGGGTGTTCGCATAGCGACCCATGATTCGCTTATCACTCGCCAGCAGGATCAGGATTGGCAGGAGGAAAGGCAGCATCATCCCATTGACGATGTTGGGAAGGTTGGTGATCAACGCGAGTGGGGCATTGGGAAACAGGGCAATCACCGCGCCGAGAACGATCATCGTCGTGTAGATCGTCAAAAAGGCCGGGGCTTCCCCAAAGGATTTGTCGATTCCCCGCTCAAACCCGAACGCCTCGGTAATCGCATAGGTCGTTGACAGCGGAAGGACCGACGCCCCCATCAGGGAGGCGGTGAGCAGCCCGATGGCGAACAATTGCTCGGCAAACTGGCCGGCGAGCGGTTTGAGCCCGAGGGCGATCCTGGCGAAGGCGGAGGGATCGGAGGGATCGACGTGGATATGGTGCACGTAGATGGTGGCACCGGTCGCTACGATGATGAAGAACGCCACCAGGTTCAGCGCCAGGATCCCGGTGTAGGTATCGATGCGCTCGAACCACAGGTCTTTCGGATTCAGTCCTTTATCGGCGACGTTCGACTGCTGAAAAAACGCCATCCATGGCGTGATGGTGGTGCCGACGATGGTGATGAAAATCAGCAGGAACGGCGCGCTGGCATGAAACGACGGGACTACCGTATGGTGGATCACGTCGCCCCATTTCGGGTGCGCCAGAAAGGCTGACACGATGTAGCTGATGAAAACGAGCGCGAGGGTGAGCAGGATCCGTTCAACGACGCGAAACGATCCACGCAGAACCAGAAACCAGACGAAGAATGCGGAGACGGGGATCGCGACGTAGCGAGCAAACTCGCCGAAGAGAAGCTGTGACGCACCCGCGATGCCTGCGAATTCCGCCACCGTGGTCGCGGCATTGGCGATAAAGAGCAAGATCATCACCCACACGGTGGGGGCGACACCGAAGCGCTCCCGGATCAAGTCGGATAGCCCCTTACCCGTTATGGTCCCCATTCGGGCGACCATCTCCTGGATCACGGCAAGACACACGGCGGTGACGATCAGCAGCCAGAGCAGGTCATAGCCAAACTGCGAGCCGGCCAGCGCGTAGCCAGTGATCCCGGTTGCGTCGTTGTCGACGGTGCCGGTGATGATGCCGGGACCGACCACTGACAGCAACACGAACAAACGGGCCCGCCGACTTCGCAGCAGGCCGAGCGGCCGCTCCAGGGCCTTCGGCCGCATCAGCGGCCCCTAGAAGATCCGGCGACGGCGACCGCCCGCCCGTCCCGGCATCACCCGCTCCATCACGTCGTCGACCGTGACGATGCCCTGGATCCGGTTGTGTTGATCGACGACCGGGACCGCAAGGAGGTTGTACTTGGAGGTGACCTGGGCGACGTCGCGTGGGCCGGCATCGACGCCCACCGAGATCACGTTCTTGATCATGAAGTCGCGGATCCTGGTCTCCGGCTTGGCGACGATCAGATCTCGCAATGAGAGCACACCCAGGAGGTGCTCTTCCTCGTCGACGACGTAAACGTAATAGACCGATTCGGCATTCGGTTCCAGCTGGCGCAAGCGATCGATAGACTCGGCGGCGGTCAGGGTGTGCAGAACCGCCACGTACTCGGTGGTCATCAGGCCGCCGGCCGTGTCTTCCCGGTAGGCCAGCAACTCCTCGACATCCTCCGCTTCGTCTTCTTCCATCTTCTGCAACAGCAGCTGAGCCCGCTCGCGCGGCATGTCCGCCAGCAGGTCGGCAACCTCATCGGGTGCCATCGCTTCCAGGATGTCCGATGCGCGCTCGACATCGAGCCGCTCGAGAATCGAGGCCTGCGTCTGCGGCTCGTCGATCTCTTCCAGGGTATCGGCGGCCTTCTCGTCGTCCAGGGCGGCGAAAACGGCGTTGCGGTCCTCGGGACTCAACTCATTGACGATATCGGCGATGTCGGCGGGGTGCAATTTCGCCAGCTTGGTATGCGCGATCCGCAGCTTGACCGAGCTCACGTCGCTCTTCACCGGGTCCACCGCCTCCCAGGAGATCAGTTTTTGGGGCCAGTCGATCCCAAGCGTTGAGGCGAGCCGACGGCCGATCCCTTCGAGGCCGATGCGACGGGCGAGCCCGCGCCCGCCGATGTCGACGCCAACCAGCAGCATCGAGCCATCCACCTGCGAAAGCTGCAGATCGTTGACGCGCACCACCCGGCGGCCGTCCATGTCGACGATCTGCTTGTCGAGGATCTGTCGGGATAACCAGAGCTCGCTGTCGGCCCGAGCGTGCGGCTGGACACTCGGCTCGTCGACCTTGAGGCTCAGCTCCTTGTTGTCCCAGCTTCGCACCATCGACCAATCGAGCGATCGCACCTTGCGGTTGTTTTTCAGGATGACGCCCGTGACCCGCGGGAACGGCTCGGTCATCACGACCACCAGATCTCGAACCCTTCCGATGCGATGCTGTCGAACGTCGACCACCTCAGCGTTGAGGAAATCGCTGAGGAAGATCAAGCGTCACCCCCGAAATTGCTTGAACAGCAATGACGCGTTGTGCCCGCCGAAGCCGAACGAGTTGGACAGGGCCAGCTTGATGTCGAGCTCCCGGGCACCTTCTGGGATGTAGTCGAGGTCGCATTGAGGGTCTGGGTGTTCCAGGTTGATCGTAGGCGGCGCCACCCCCTCCTCGACGGCCTTGACCGAGATCACCGCCTCCACCGAGCCGGCCGCCCCCAGGAGATGGCCCAGCATCGACTTCGTCGAGCTGATCGGGATTCGGAAGGCGGCTTCGCCGAAAATGTCCTTGACCGCGAGCGTTTCGGCGACGTCGCCCAACTGTGTGGCGGTGCCGTGGGCGTTGATGTAGCTGACATCCGCCGGCGCCACCCGTGCCTTTTGAAGGGTTCGCTTCATCGCCTGGGCGGCACCGGCCCCCACCGGATCAGGCGCTGTGATATGGCTGGCGTCGGCGGTGGCGGCGTAACCGACGACCTCAGCGAGAATCGGCGCCCCGCGCTTGATCGCCGATTCCAGCCCTTCGAGGATCAGGATGCCGGCCCCCTCCCCCATCACGAAGCCATCGCGTTCCAGGTCAAAGGGACGGCTGGCCCGACTCGGCTCGACGTCGCGCGTCGAGACCGCCCGGACAGCGCAAAACGCCGCCAACGCGAGGGGCGTGACGCAGGCTTCACTGCCGCCGGCGATCATCGCCGTCGCGTCGCCGCGCTTGATGATCTCGAACGCCTCGCCGATGGCGTGCGCCCCCGAGGCGCAGGCCGAGACCGTGCAGTAGTTCGGTCCACGTGCTCCGAGTGAGATGGAAATCTGGCCGGCCCCCATGTCCGCGATCATCATCGGGACCGTGAACGGACTTACGCGGGATGGTCCTCGCTCCTTGAGGATGGTGTGCGCCTCCTCGATCTGTTCCAGTCCACCGATCGCGCTGCCCACGATCACACCGACCTGGTCACGATTGGCCTCCGTAATGTGAAGTCCGGACTCCTGGAGCGCCTCTTTGGTGGCCACCATCGCGAACTGCACGAAGCGCGACATCCGGCGAGCTTCCTTGCGATCAAGACGCGTCTCGGGTTTGAAGTCAACGACCTCGCTTGCCACCTGGCTGGGCGTGGCTGATGGATCGAAGGCCTGTACCCGCCGGATCCCCGAGCGGCCTGCCTTGACTGCTTCCCAGGTTTCGCGCGTCGTGTGTCCGAGCGACGTGATGGCCCCGGTGCCGGTGACGACGACCCGAGTGCCGTTCACCATTCGGCAAGCCCCCCGCCGCCCCAGCGAAGGCAAGCGGCGGCCCAGGACGGTCCACTACCACAACCCAGCAGCAGCGCGGTCATGCCGTTATGCAACCGACCCTCCACGACCGCATCGTGCAGCGCCATCAGCGGGGCAGCCGCGAGCAGCGAGCCGTAGCGAGGCGGATTGAGGACAAGCCGGCTGGAGGATACGCCACTGGTCTTGCACCACGCGAGCATGATCTCGGGCGCCGACTGCTCGCCGATCACGAGGTCGATGTCCGGCAGCGTCAGGTTCGCTTTTCGCAAGCATTCGGTGACACCGTCCGTCAATCCCCGGAGCAGGACCCGATCCACGGCGTCGCCGTTGGCCTCCGGGATCGCCGAGCCGCCCGCCATGGTGGCGAGCAGTCCGCCTTCTCCGCCCGCCTGTGTCAGGACCGCGGCGGATGCGGCACGTCCATGCATCGAGCCACCCTGTCCGGGCAGATCCACGAGCTGGTTATCGGACTCGGCGCCGATCAGCAAGACGGCCGGTGCCCCTGCCGACACATAGCGGGTCGCGACGTTGAGCGCGGCGAGCAGGCTGGTCTCGGCGGCGTAGAGATCGAAGCTGGCCACCATCGGCAGCTGCATCTCGGTCCGGACCAGGCAAGCTGTCACCGGCCAGAGTACGTCCGGCGTGGTGGTGCCCACGATGATCATCTGTAGGTCCGAGGCGTTGATGTCGGCCGCCCGCAGAGCGGCGCGAGCCGCGCCGGCGGCCAGGGAGGCCGTCGTCAGCCCGTGCTCCGCCTGCACACGATACGAGACGCCGCTGACCTCGGCGCCGGTGTGTCGTTTGGCTGAGGGCACACTGGCGGGTGGGCGGTAGACACCTAAGCCGGCGATCGCGCTGAGGGCCAGCGCACGGCGCGCTTGAACAACAGAAGGCATAGGAACAGAAGTCACGCCTCATTCTAAGTCGAGGTATTCGGGGTCGTTACGCAGGCGACGCTGGGGCCAAATCGGGGCCGTAACCAATGGCACGGTGTTGGGATAGATCTCTAGGAGCTCGCCCGGCATCCACTGCGGGAGGCTGCGGTTCGCTATTGTATAGACCAAATTTGGGCGCAATCCCGCGCCCGGACTCCAACCAGGAGGAGGGTAGTATGGCCGAAGCGAATTTCGACAAGTTCCGGAGCATCATCGCGGAGCAACTCGGCGTCGATGTCGAGAAGGTGACCCCGGACGCCTCCTTTACCGAGGACCTGCAGGCCGATTCCCTCGATCTCGTAGAGCTGATCATGGCCTTCGAAGAGGAATACGGGATGGAGATTTCCGATGAGGACGCCCAGAAGCTGCGCACCGTGGGCGAGGCCTGGAATTACGTCAAGGGGAAGGTGTCCGTCGCCTGACCAAAAAACCGGAATGATCGTCCCGTACGGTGCTCGTCCCATGGCCTTCGTCTTCCCCGGCCAGGGCTCGCAATACGTGGGCATGGGTAAGGCCCTGTATGAGGTGTCCGAGACCGCCCGCCGGGTTTTCAAGGGGGCCGACGACATCCTCGGTTTCCGGCTGAGCCGCCTCTGTTTCGAAGGCCCCGAGCATGAGCTGAACGACACCATCAACGCCCAACCCGCCATCCTCACCGTAAGCATCGCCTGCCTGAACGTGATGCGCGAGCGCTGGCAGGCGATGGGCCAGGTGATCGCCCCCCGCTACGTCGCCGGGCACAGCCTGGGTGAGTTCACCGCGCTGGTTGCCGCGGATGTCATCGACTTTGACAGCGCGCTGCTGCTGGTCCGCGAACGCGGCAGGTTGATGAAAGAGAACGGGAATGAGCGACCCGGGGGAATGCTCGCCGTGCTCGGCTTGGATCGCGAGGCAGTCGAGGCCGTGGTCGCCGAGGCCGCCCGCAGCGGCGTCATTACCCTGGCGAACGCCAATTCCCCCGGACAGATCGTGCTCTCCGGCGAGGCAGCGGCGCTGGATCGTGCGGCTGAGCTCGCTCGAGCTCGGGGCGCCGCCCGCGTCGTCCGGTTGCCGATCAGCATCGCCTCCCACTCGCCGCTGATGGCGCGCGCCGCGGCCCAGTTCGCCGAGATCGTGGCCCGGCTGCCGCTCCGCCAACCGCGCATCCCGGTGGTCGCCAATATCACCGGCCAGATCCTGACCAGCGCGGACGACATCCGCAAAGAGCTGGCCGATCACATCCTCAAGCCGGTTCAATGGACGGCCTCGGTCCTCGAGATGGTGACTAGAGGAAGTGCTGAATTTCTCGAAATCGGCCCCGGCCAGGTGCTGTCCGGCCTGATCCGGCGGACCAGCAAAGATGCGCATGTCGTAACTCTGAACGACCGCGAAGTCGCCCGCGCGCTCAGCCCTTTCCCGCAGGCATGAAGCGCGTCGTCGTGACCGGAGTAGGGGCCGTGACCCCCGTGGGGCTCGATGCCCCCAGCACCTGGGCAGCCATGCTGGAGGGCCAGTCCGGGGTCGGCAAGATCACACTCTTCGACGCCAGTGAGTATCCCGTGCAGATCGCCGGCGAAGTCAAGAGCTTCGACGCCACCGGCCGGATCGAACCTAAGGAGCTTCGCCGGATGGACCGTTACGCCCAGCTTGGTGTGGTCGCCGCCCAGGAGGCGTTCAACGACGCCGGGCTCGCCAGGAATGGCTTGCTGGACGAGGTCGGCGTCGTCTTCGGCAGCGCCGCCGGCGGGCTGGGGGTCTTACTCGAGCAGCAGCGAATCCTGCAGGAGCGCGGACTTCGGCGAGTCAGTCCCACCTTCATCCAGAACATGCTCACGGACACCGCCTCCGGACACATCGCCATCGCCCTCGGCTTGCGCGGGCCGAATATGGCGGTGGTGTCCGCCTGCGCCACCGGCAGTGGAGCGGTCGGCGAAGCCTTCGAGACAATCCGCCGAGGGGATGCCGACGCGGTCCTGACCGGCGGCGCCGAGGCATGCCTGGTGCCGGTCGTCTATGCCGGGTTCTGTGCGATGCGGGCACTCGCCCAGCACGAGGATCCGACGCAGGCCTCGAGGCCCTTTGATCGAGACCGCAACGGCTTTGTGATCTCCGAAGGCGCGGGTGCCCTATTGCTGGAAGAGCTCGAGCACGCCCGCCGCCGAAATGCCCGCATCTACGCGGAAGTGATCGGTTACGGCTCGAGCAACGATGCCTTCGATATGGCGGCGCCGGCCGAGGGCGACGGAGCGGTTCTGACCATGCGGCGGGCGCTGCACAAAGCCGGGATCGAGCCGGAGCGGGTCGACTACATCAACGCCCACGGTACCGGCACGCCGCTGAACGATAAATTCGAGAACGACGCCATTCACCGCGTATTCGGCAAACACGCCGAGCGGCTGGCGGTCAGCAGCACCAAGTCGATGACCGGCCTCATGATGGGCGCGTCTGGCGTAGTCGAAGCGGTGGTCTGCGCCCTGACCATCCGCGACCAGGTGATCGCGCCGACCATCAACCTGCATACCAAAGACCCGGAGTGCGATCTCGACTACGTTCCAACAGAGGCGCGCCGTGCCGACGTCGGGGTCGCGCTTTCCAACTCCTTCGGGCTCGGAGGGCATAACGCCAGCGTGATCCTGTCTCGTTACCAGCCGACGGTCTAACCGCTCCCGTTTTCGCGCGATTTTTTGAATACAAAGCGAATTCGAGGGGTTGTGCTATCATCAGGCGGATTTTTGGGGCGCCCGGGGCGTTCAGTAGCCAGCAAAGGAGAGTGTCATGGCGGTTACCGGATATTGCTTGAAGTGCAAGAAAAAGGTCGACATCTCGAACCCGCAGCACATCACGATGAAGAATGGCAAGCCCGCGACCACGGGAACCTGCCCGACCTGCGGTACGAAGATCTACAAGATCGGCAAAGCGTAGCCGAGCGTTAAGGGAAATGGACAGCCGGTGAAGAGCCGGCTTTTTCCTTTTTTAGGGCTGGGCGGCTGAGCGGCGGGCGGGCTCCTTGCTGGCCAGCTCGGATTCGATCAGGTCGAGCAGCACCTCGGTGGCGCTCAGGGCGACGTCGACCCCCAGCGTCTTGAAGATCCGGACGTTGGCCGGGTTGTTGACTCGGGCCACGGTCTTGGGAACGTGGAACTTCCGCTTGGCCAGCTGGCACGCCACCAGATTGTCCTCGTCGTCACCGGTGACCGCCACCACGACGTCGGCCCGCTCCATGCCGGTGGTGGCCAGGAACGCCATCTCATCGCCGTCGCCCACCATCACGATCTCACCCAGCACCGAGTTCAGGACTTCGGCACGGCGGGGATCCTTCTCAATTAGGGTGACCTCGTAGCCTCGGTCGAGCAGGTGCTTGCTCAGGTAGTAGCCCACCTTCCCGCCACCGATCACGATGACGTACATTGGCTCGCTCATTGTTTCAGCATGGCATGGATTGCCCTTGCCCCGGAGAGCGTGGGACAAACGGTGTCGAGGCCGAGCTCTCGGTAGACGTCCTCGCGAATCGGGTCGTAGATCCGGGTGATCACCCGGGGGACTTTGAAGATCTCGCGGGCGATCTGGGCCGCCATGATGTTTCGATTGTCGCCGTTGGTCAGGGAGGCGAAACCATCCGCGCCCTCGATCCCGGCCTGGCGGAGGACATCCTCATCGATCCCGTTGCCGAGGACCATCTCTCCGTTGAAATCGGTGCCCAGCCGGTCGAAGGCGCGACGATTCACATCGACAACGGTCACCTGGTGACCCGCCTTTGATAGGGCGACGGCCGCCATAGCGCCGACGCGGCCGCATCCGACAATCACCAGCTTCATTGAATCGAGACCCAATTCTAAGTCAGGCCACGCTAGCGGAGGGTGGCAGCGGCCGGCTACTGCCCAAGCGCCAGCCGGACCGCCTCCACCTCCGGCAGGCCGGCCTCCCGGATCTTCGCCTGGGTGGTCACGAGATCGTAGGGGACGCGGCCGAACCGCACCGCCGACGCCGCCAGGTCCACGACCGCATAGGCGGCGTCCGGGTTGCCGTCGCGAGGCTGGCCGACGCTGCCCGGGTTGACCAGGGCGGCCGGCGGGAGCGAAATCCAATCGCCGGGCTCGGGAACCTGTTCGCCATCCTCCGTAAAGATCCGGGGGAGGTGGGTATGACCGAAGAAGCACCACCGACCTCCGATGGCCATCAGGATCTCGAACGCCTGCAGCTCGTCGAGGATGTATTCCCAGATGTAGGGCTTTCGCGGGCTGCCGTGAACGTATCGGTGACGGCCGATCCTCCCGTACTTCGGGAGCGATGCCAGGTAGCGACGGCTGTCCGGGGTGAGCACCGACTGGGTCCAGCGAGCGGCGGCGGCGGCATGCACGTTGAACCAGTCGAGCAGCGATGGATCGAGCATCGCCTGGTCATGGTTGCCCATCACGGCGCGGGCTCGCACTGACCGGAGCCGTGCGATCACGGCGTTCGGATCAGGCCCGTAGCCGACGATGTCGCCCAGGACCAGGATCCGGTCCACCGTCGGCATCGCGTGGAGCACCGCCTCGAGCGCCTCGAGGTTGCTGTGCACGTCGGAAAGGAGCCCGAGCATGGGGCCCGGGGTCGATTCAGGCGTAGACGCGCTCGTGAGCGTAGAGGAACAGAATGCGAACCGCGGCTGCCACCGGCACGGCGACGAAGAGCCCCAGAATACCGCCCAGGTACCCACCCACGACGAACGCGATGATGATCATCATGGGACTGAGGTGGACCGCGTCGCCAAACACCTTGGGTGAGACGAAATTGTAGATCACGTTCGAAATCACGAAGTAGACGATCAGCACGACGACCACCTTGCCCGAAGATTGGGAGACGAAAGCTGCCACGGCGATCGCGGGCAGGGCGCCGAGAAAGGGGCCGATAAAGGGGATGAAGGCGGTGACGCCAGCCACGATACCGAGCACCAGCGAATATGGAACCCCCACTAGCCAGAGGGCGACGCCTGTCACGACGCCCACGAGAGCACAGATGACCAGCTGGCCGCGCATGTACGCGCCCAGCATGCGGTAGATGTCGGCCGCGAGCTCCAGCGCGTCCGTCCGATAGCCGTGGGGAACGAGTCCCTCGAAAAAGCGGCGGATGGGGTGGGCATCCTTAACCAGGAAGAAGGCCACCAGCAGGATAAGGATGGTTTGAAAGATCCAGTTGACCAGCATGAAGACGTTCTCCACCACGGACGACAGGTGGCCGGCCAGCAGGCCTGGGAGGTTTCGGACTGAGTCGGTGTAGGCCTGGCGCAGGTCGATCGGGATGCCAAGCACCGAGACCACGTGCTGCTTGTCGGCAAGCTCCTGGAAATAGCTGGCGATCGCCGGTCCCTGAGCCACCAGGGCGTCGACCTCCTGGCGGACCACCGGTACCAGGTAGAAGACACCTGCCGCCAGCATCCCCGCCAGGATGCCGTAGAGGACCAGGATCGCCAGCACCCGGGGAACGCGGCGCCGTTCCGCCGCATTGACCGCCGGGTTGAGGATCAGGGCCAGGATGGCAGCCAGAATGAACGGGCCGAGGATGCCCCGGATCGCAACGGCAAGGATCAGCACCAGCGCGGCGAGCACGGCAATGAAGATGAGGGCGCGGAAATCGCGGCTTCGCCACAACTCTTCGACCCGGCGACGCTGAATCATCGCGGCATTATCGCTTGTTCAAACGAGAAATTCGAGCCCGGGCATGCGCTCCAAATATGGGTGGGGCCGCTACCGGGAGGGGCTGGGACCGTAGGCCGCTTGCAGGGACCGCTCACGCTGACTGCAC
>VBEN01000129.1 GCA_005881175.1 Chloroflexota bacterium | reverse complement strand
CTCCCCTGCCTTGCTCACCGTCCGGGCGGCTTCGGACTGGGCCTCGCTCAGCAGCCGCTGCTGTTCCTGGAGCGTCCAGCGTGCCTGCTTGATTTCATCCGGAAGGCTGAGCCGGAGGTCGTCGATGCAGGCCAGCGCTTCTTCCTGGTCGATGACCACGGTCCGGGTGAGCGGGATCTGACGGCTGTGCGCGATCAGGTATTCGAGGCGGTCGACGGCTTCATGGATGTTCATGCTTCTGCTCCCTTGATGTGAGACGTTGCTTGAGCGGTTCGACGACGTTGGCTGGAACGAATTCCGAGATGTCTCCACCGAACTCGGCAAGCTCTTTGATGAGGCTGGAGCTGAGAAAGAGGTGGCGCAGGCTGGTTGGGATGAACACCGTCGTGACCTCCGGTTCCAGGCGGCGGTTCATCAGCGCCATCTGGAACTCGCTCTCGAAGTCTGACACGGCGCGAAGCCCGCGAACGATCACCCGGGCACCGACCTGCCGCGCGAAACCGATCGTCAATCCGTCAAAGGTGCTGACCTCGACCCCCGGCCGTTCGCCCAGGCTCTCGCGGATCATGCGCACCCGCTCGCTGGTGCTGAACAGTGGCCGCTTGCTCGGATTTTCGAGAACAGCGATCACGACCCGATCGAAAATGCGAGCAGCGCGATCGACGATATCGAGGTGGCCGTGGGTCAGGGGATCGAAGCTGCCCGGGTAAAGCGCGGTGATCATGCGTACCGGAGAAAGGTAAGCCGGGTGGTGCCGTAGTCACGGTCTCGGACGTGAGCCAATCGCTGCAATGAGGGCAAGGGTTGGGTGCGATGATGCTCGACCACGACCAGCGCCTGATCGCGCAGGGGGCCCCGGTCCAACGCCTGAAGCGCCAGGCCGAGCGCGCCGGCGTCCCGGTAGGGTGGATCGACCAGAAGAAGGTTGTAGGTGATGAGGTCGCTCGCGTGCGCCCTCAGCCAGTCGATGGCATCGGCACTGGCAACGTCGCCCTGGGGGGCGAAGCCGGTTGCGGCCAAATTCTCGGCGACGATGTTAGCACAGGTTCGATCACGTTCCACGAACGTCGCCGACGCGGCGCCACGGGATAAGGCCTCAATGCCGAGCGTGCCGGCTCCGGCGAAGAGATCCAGCACCCGCGCACCGCGTATGCTGTCGCCGATGATGTTGAACAATGCTTCCCTGACGAGTGACGTGGTGGGACGCGTTGCCCGACCCGGTGGCGTCTTCAGCAGCCGACCCCGGCTCGCTCCAGCGGTGACGCGGGTGGCGGGTCCGGACATCCGATGAGTAAAGCAGGCGAGCCCGGTTCAAGGGATCTCGCCGAGGAAGGAGCTGCAGCATAGTCGTCGTCGACGCGGTGCTTGGGATCATGCTGGTGCTCGGTGTGCCCATCGCCGCCGGCCTCACGGTCGGTTGGCTCCTCTCGCAGGTGCGACGGTCGCCGCGGGTGTCTCATCCCGCCGGCTCGTCATCCGCTAATCCAGCGCGAACACCCGACGATACGCCGAAAGCTGGCGGCGGAGCGCCGGCTCGCCGGCCAAAGTCGGGTCGCGGTCCAAGAGGCGGACGGCCTCGGCCTGGGCGTCGCTGATCAATCCGGCGTCGAGCAGATTTGCCATCTTGAACTCATTGCCATGCTGCTGGACGCCATGCAGATCACCCATCCCGCGGTTTTGGAGGTCGATCTCGGCCAGGTCGAAGCCGCTGCGGTGCGTAACCACAGCCGTCAATCGTCTCATCGTCTCGGGGTCGTCGACGTCTGTTAACAGCAGGCAAATCGACTCGTGCGGGCCACGACCGATCCGGCCGCGAAACTGATGGAGCTGAGCTAAGCCAAAACGATCAGCGCCCTCAATCATCATGACCGTGGCATTCGGGATGTCGATGCCGACTTCCACCACCGACGTCGAGACCAGGATGGCGATCTCCCCTCGCTGGAAGCGGGCCATGACATCCTCTTTCTCGGCGCTCTTCATCCGCCCATGGAGAAGGGCGATGCGCGGAGCGAGGTCCGGGAAGACCTCGCCTTGCAACTTCTCCGCTTCCTGGGTCGCGGACCGAACGCCGAGTTTGTCCGATTCCTGGATCAGGGGGCAGATGACGAATACCTGCCGGCCGGCAAGCACCTGCTCGCGGATGAAGTTGTATGCGGCCGTGCGCTCGTCGGGCGGGACCAGCCGGGTCGTGACCGGAGGGCGGCCGGGCGGCATCTCGTTCAGGATCGAGATATCGAGATCCCCAAACAGGGTTAGGCCGAGGGTGCGAGGAATCGGGGTCGCGGTCATCGACAGAAAGTGCGGCCACAGTTCGCTCTGACGGACCGATAGCCGCTGGTGAACGCCGAATCGGTGCTGCTCGTCAACCACCGCGAACCCCAGGTCCTTGAATTTCACGTCCTCTTCGATCAGTGCATGCGTCCCAACCAGCACGTGGACGTCACCGCTGGCGACCGACGCAAGCAACGACCGGCGAGCCGCCGTCGGCGTGCTTCCCAGCAGGAGCCCGACGGCGACGCCAAATGGTCGGAGCAGTGACTCGATGACGTCGGCGTGTTGCCGCGCAAGGATCTCCGTGGGCGCCAGCAACATCGACTGGAAGCCGGCTTTGCCTACGTGATGCATCGCCATCGCCGCCACCACCGTTTTGCCCGAGCCGACGTCGCCCTCCAGCAAACGGTTCATCGGCTCGGCTTTCATCATGTCCTGGAAGAGCTGCCACGCAGCCTTGCGTTGGGCGTTGGTGAGCTTGAAGGGCAGGGCTGCGACGAACGCCCGCGCCACCTGCTCATCGAAGGGTATGGCGTGGGCGGGATGAGCTTTGCGTGCTCGCTTAGCCAGCTGATTCGCGAGCTGGTTGAGGAAGATTTCCTCGAACTCAAAGCGGCCGCGCGCTCGCTCGAGGGCTTCCATCGATTCCGGAAAGTGGACCTGCTTGACGGCGGCGGCGCGCGGCGTGAAGCCGCGGCGTGCAAGGATCTCAGCGGGGAGCACTTCGTCGAGCTGGTCGGCCAGCCACAGCAGCGGCCGGATCTTGGGCCGCAGCCAGCGCGAGGTCAGGCCTCTGGTCTCCGGGTAGACCGGCACGATCCGGGCCGCGTGGTTAGGGTCGTTGGAGACCTTCTCGTACTCGGGGTTCTTCATCACCAGGCCGCCGTTGAGGTCCACCTCACCGGCGAGGAAGATCTGATCTCCCTCATGCAGGTAACTGGCGATGTAGGGCTGGTTAAACCACACCACATTCAGCTGACCGGAATCGTCGGAAACCGTCGCCCGGGCGATCTGCATATGCTTGCGCGGCGTCAGCTGCCGCCGGATCTGGTACACGCGCGCGCGGACGGTGGTTCGCATCCCGGGCCGGATCCATGCGATGGGCGTCACGTTCGCGAAGTCCTGATGCTTTCGAGGAAAGTAGAGCAAAAGATCGCGGACCGTCTTCACCCCCACACGCTCGAGCTTGCCTCCGTACGCGGTGTTGATCCCGGTGATGGCCGTCACCGGGTCGTCGAGCGACAGGCGTGGCACGATCAGGCGATCAGATAGGTGAAACCGATGACGCCTGGGCCGGTGTAGGTGCCGATCACGGCCCCCGTCTCTGTCAGAGGGATGTCGAGTCCGGGATAGCTACCCGCCACTCGCTCTCGCAGCCGCTTCGCGTCGGCGAGCGAGGCCCCGTGGAGGACCGCCAGGTTGCTCAGCCGGCCGTCGCGGCTCAAGAGGTCCACGAGCCGGTCGATCGCTTGCAGCCGGCCCCTGGCCCGACCGAGTGGCGCGACTTCGCCATCCTGGAGCGTGATCAGCGGCTTGAAATTCAGGAGCGAGCCGAGCAGGGCACGGGCCCTCCCGATCCGGCCACCCCGTTCGAGGTAGGTCAAGGTATCAATCGCGGCCAGCACGCGCGCCTTGGGGACCAGCGACCGAATGCGGTCGGCCACCGCGGCACGTCCGGCGCCGGTCTTCGCCAGCTTCGCGCCCTCCAGGGCCAGAAAGCCCAGGGCCATCGAGGCCGTCAGCGAATCGATCACCTCGATGTGCTCGGCATCGACCGACTTGGCGGCCATCTCGGCCGCGCCGTAGGTCCCGGACACCTTGCTCGAGATCAGAACCGCCACGACCTCGTCGCCGGCGGCGCGGTGGCGTCGAAACACCTCCTCGAACTCTCCCACCGGCGGCTGTGAGGTTTTGGGAAGTTGCGACGAGGTCTTCAGTTTGGCGAAGAAATCATCGCCTGTCAGGTCCACGTGGTCCTTGAAGACCTCGTCCCCGAAGCGAACGTTGAGCGGCACAACGGTGATGCCGGAGGCTTTCTGCTGGTCCTCGTTGAGGTCCGCCGTGGAATCGGTGACGATCCGGACCACCTGACGAAGTATAGTCAGCGGTTCGCGCCCATCACGAGCGGGCAACGGGCGCGTTTCGTTAGGTTGCGCGCAGCCCGGCTTGATAAACCTGTAGGTGCTGTGGTGCTCCCAGGCAAGCTGAACTCGCGCCTCAATCAGGCGCTGATCCTGACCGGGTTCATCGGCTTTCAGGTGATGGATTCCCTCACCACCCACCTGGGGCTCGCCCTGCAGCACGCCGAGCTCAACCGCGTCATGGCGCCGCTGATCGCCACGCAAGGGGAACTGGTCGCCTATGCCGTCAAGGGGACGGCGGTCGCCGTGCTGCTCGCCATCCTGATGCTGATGTACCGGCGAAAGCCACGTGTCTGGCATGCCTACCAGGTCGCCGCCTGGCTGAGCGCCGCGGCCGTCATCGCCAACATCGGGCAGCTGCTCTAGCGGTGACTCCCCAATCCCGCGGTCTCGCTTACTCTACGGCCACCACGTAGGGATAGAGCGCCTGCTCGCCCGACTGCAACTCGATCGACGCTTTCGGGAACTGTTTGGCGATCGCGGTGCAGAGAGATTCGCGCTCGCTTTCGGGCGCGTCCGCGCCGGCGTAGATGGTGATGGTGCCCACCTTGCCGGGATCGACGCGTTTGAGGACCGACTGCACGACGGTTTCGGACGACTCGCCAGCTTCGACGATATGGTCGTTCAGCAACCCGATGACGTCGTTTTCGGCGATCTTCAAGCCGTTCACCTCGCTGCCGCGGACCGCTCGCGTCACCTCGATGGTTTGGA
>VBEN01000128.1 GCA_005881175.1 Chloroflexota bacterium | reverse complement strand
AAAACCGCGGCCGGATCGGGCTTGGGCAGGCAGATATGAGTCCCGCCCGCGGCGGTCACTACCCAAACGAAGGTCCAGCCGTTGGCGTGAAACATCGGCAACGTCCACAGGTAACGATCGCCGATCCGAAGCGGCAGGTGGATTAAGGTCCCGACCACATTGATGTATTCGTTCCGGTGCGTGATCATGACGCCCTTGGGCCGCGCCGTCGTGCCGCTGGTGTAGTTGATGCTCAGCAGATCGCTCTCGGCGACCTCTGGCCGCGCGACGTCGGGCGCTTGCGCGGCGAGCGTGGTCTCGTAATCCAGCCATCCCTCCCGGCTACCGGTCAGGGCGACGAAATGCTTGACCCCCGGGATCTGATCCCGGATGCCGTCGACCGGTTCCAGGTACTCGTCGCAGGCGCAGACGACCGTCGCGCCGGAGTGGTCGATGATGTAGGCAAAGTCGTCGACGGACAGGCGGTAGTTGATCGGGACGAGGACGGCGCCGATCTGCGGGACGGCGTAGAAGGACTCGAGCTGTTGATGGACGTTCGGCGCGATGTAGGCGACGCGATCACCCTGGTCGACGCCGAGCTTCTGGAGGGCTGACGACCAGCGGTCGCACCGGTCAAAGAACTGTTCGTAGGTCAGCCGTAGGTCGCCATCGACGACGGCCTCCCGCTGGGGATGCAGCCGTCGAGTCCGCCGCATGAACTCCAGTGGCGTGAGCGGCGTCTCCATCGACCTTCCTCCTCCGGCAGTCCCGCTTTGCTGCCGAGTTTAGTCCGAGTTGGGTCCACTGGGCAAGGCCGCGGTAGGGGCTGGTGGTCCGCCACCAGCCCCTAGGCGAAACGGCTGCTAGTCAGTCGCGGCTGCGATGCTTGCCGGAATGTTCTCCTGAGCCTTGCTCGAGGGCGAGCTTCCAGACGGTGCCGCCGTCCGGACAGAATCCAGCGATTCCTTCGGCCGGGCAGATGCTGTCGGCACTGAAGTAGAGACTGCCATCGGGTCCTACCACGTCCATGTTCGGGAAGTTGAGCCCGTCCGCGACCACCGAGGAGGTTCCCTTCTCGGAATCGAGCTTCACGATGTCGCCCGTGAATGGGTTCGGGGCACCGGGCGTCGTCCACATATTGACGAAGTAGACGTTCTCGTTCTGGTCGGCCGCGCAGCCGGTCACGTGCTTGATGAGCGGATTATCGACGAGCTTTGCCGATCCGCCGTGCACCCGGTACAGGTGGCCGGCAAGAGTAGCCAGCCAGAACGTATTGCCTGCCTTCGCGATGCAGGTGGGCACCTCATCGGTTGGGAACTCAGCTTCCCGGAACGGGAAGTAGTGGAGGATCTTGATGCGGCCACCGTCGCTGACGAAATTCAGGGTGTTCGACCCGGCATCGGCGACATAGGTTCCATTTTTGCCCGCCAGGACGCCGTATGGGTTGGCGTCGTGCTCCTGGTTTCGGATATGGGCGGTGAAGTCGAAGTCGAAGGCGCCCACCCCGGCGACCTTGCGCCAGGCGCCGTTAGCGCCGACGGAGAGCAGGGCTCCAGCCTGTTGCTTCGCGGCAGCGAGGTCCGCCTGGCATTCCGAGTCTCCCGCCGCGCATTGGTAGTTCGCGAACGCCTGCGGGAACACGCCCAGGATCGCCATCAGGTTGCCATCGCGGGCAGAGATCCCGTCCACGCCCAGGGCCTCGCCCTCGCCAGGCGCGAAGAACTCGGCGGCGGAGAACAGGTGGTCGACGAGTGGGGTATGGGTTCCGTTGGCCCTGTTCACCCACGAGATCTGCGACGTACGCCCGAAGCAGATCATGGGCTGGGTGCCGAAACAATTCTTGCCACCGTGGCCGGCTTCGCCTACCACAAGCGTGCCCTGGAAGAATTCGACGCCGCGTGGGCTATCGAAGCCGCCCGCGACAAATGCGGGCGTGGGCGCACCTGCCCCGGCGGCCGGAGCCGGCAAGAGAGCCCCAATCGCCATGAACAGGACCGCGGCCAACGCAAATCGGGTTTTCGTACGCACGCTCTACCTCCTATCCGTCCCCTATTGGTCCCCCCTTAACGCCGCTTTACGCCACACCCGGTGGCCAGCGGCATGGTAAGCGATCTTGCGAGTCCCGTCAACCTGGCAGAAACCAAATCTCGTTGATCGGCGTTGCACTTGCCAGGGCCCCGCCGGCTCTTCGCTAGACTCGAACAGCGGAATATGGACCAGGTCTCCAACACCCCGATACTCGACCGGATCACGAGTCCGGCGGATGTCCGCTCGCTCAGCGAGCCGGAGCTGCGCGCGCTGGCCGAAGAGATCCGCCAGTTCCTGGTGGCGACGGTTTCCAAGACCGGAGGCCATCTGGGGCCCAACCTCGGCGTGGTCGAGTTAACGCTGGCCCTGCACCGCGTCTTTCACAGCCCCCGCGACCGGATTCTCTGGGACACCGGTCACCAGGCCTACGTCCACAAGCTGTTGACTCGCCCGCGGGAAGGCTTTGCCCGGCTGCGCAAGCTGGGCGGAATGAGTGGCTATCCCAACCGATCCGAAAGCGAGCACGATTTCATCGAGAATAGCCACGCCTCCACCGGGCTGAGCTACGCCGCCGGCATGGCGGAAGCATTGCGCCGGCAGGGCCACGACGGTCAGGTGGTCGTGGTGGTGGGTGATGGCGCACTGACCGGTGGCATGGCCTATGAAGCACTGAACAACATTGGTCACCGCAAGACACCGGTGATCATCGTCGTGAACGACAACGGCCGCTCCTACGCGCCGACCATTGGTGGCCTCGCCCAGCATCTTGCGCAGCAGCTCACGGTGCTCAACCCCACCTATCACGCGACCAAGAACCGCGTCGACCGTGTGTTACGCGCCCTTCCGGCCGGCGACAAGGCGATCGAAGCTGGCCGGCGGATGAAGGAGGGCCTCAAAGAGCTGGTCGCGCCGCGCACCTTCTTCGAGTATCTCGGGATCAAATACTCGGGACCGATCAACGGCCACGACGTCGAGGACGTCGAGCGGACGCTGCGACAGGTCAGCCGGCTCAAGGGTCCGGCGGTGGTGCATGTCATCACCACCAAAGGGCGCGGCTACGGGCCGGCCGAAGAGGACGAGATCGATCATCTGCACGGCGTCAGTGCCTTCGACGTGCTGACGGCCAAGCCGTTGAGCCGGAAGGTGACCTACACGGACGTCTTTGGCGAGGCGCTGGTCAAGGAGGCGGAACGCGAGCCACGCTTGATCGCGATCACCGCGGCCATGGGCAGCAGTGCCGGCTTGGGACCGTTCGCCGAACGCTTCCCCGACCGCTTCTTCGACGTCGGCATCGCCGAGCAGCACGCCGTCACATTCGCGGCCGGCCTGGCGATGGCCGGAATGCGACCGGTGCTGGCTATCTACTCGACCTTCCTTCAACGCGCCCTCGACCAGGTGATGATGGATGTCTGCCTGCATCGGCTGCCCGTGACGTTCGTCCTCGACCGCGCCGGGATCACGGGTGACGACGGACCCTCGCATCACGGCATCTTCGACCTGACGTTCCTGCGCGCGATGCCGGGGCTGATCGTCGCTGCTCCCAGTGATCCCCAGGAGTTGCGGGACTTGATCCATACCGCGCTCGCCGGCGATGCCCCATTTGCGATCCGCTTCCCCAAGGGTGCAGTGGGTGTTTCTTCCGATGCCGAGGCGCAGCCACCGCGGATCCTGCCCGTCGGTGAATGGGAGGTTCTGCGCCAGGGTAGTGCCGCCCTGCTGCTCGCGACTGGCAAGCTGGTTTCGGTGGCGATGGATGCCGCCGAGCTGCTCGACAAGGAGGGTGTGCCGGTGACGGTCGTGAATGCTCGCTACGTCAAGCCGCTTGATCCGAGGCTCGACGGCTGGGCGCGCCGCCATCCCGTGGTGTTGACCCTCGAAGACAACGTGGCAACCGGGGGTTTTGGATCCGCGGTTGCGCAGACGCTGGCCCCCCATGGGATTCCCGTGACGGTGATGGCAGTTCCCGACGCATTCATTGAACAGGGCGCGCAGAGCGAATTGTTGAAGCAGCTGGGGCTCGATGCGCCGGGCGTGGCCGCTCGGATCCGACAGACCCTGGCGGAGGCCGAGACGATGCCCGAGCACGCCATCCAGCCCGGCAGTTAAGTGGGCCGCGTGGTCACGGCATCGCCGGATCCTGTCACGCAGGCCGCCGCTTACCAGCAGCACCTGCTCGGCCTGCTTGGCCAGGACGACCCGGCCGAGGCTCAAGTATCGACTCGGGCGGCCCTGCTTGAGATTCTCGAGGACACCGGCTCGGATCTCCGCATAACGCCGGCGCCCGGCGAGTGGTCCGTGCTCGAGCTGCTCGGCCATCTCGTCGATGCCGAGATCGTGGTGTCCGGGCGCTATCGCTGGGTGCTCAGCCACGATCGCCCGCCACTGCTCGGTTACGACCAGGATCGATGGGTCGAGCGCCTGCGACACAACGATGACCCACCCGATGAGTTGCTCGAGGTCTTCTCGACCCTGCGAACCGCTAACCTTCGGCTGTGGGATCGGTCGTTAGCCGATGATCGCCAGCGGGTGGCGATACACGCGGAGCGGGGCCCCGAAAGTTACGAGTTGATGTTTCGCATGCTGGCCGGGCACGACCGCTTCCATCTGGACCAGATGCGGCGGACGCTCGCCACCATTCGCGCCGCCCGCTAGGCCGGCTGCGATTCCGACTCCGCATCGGGCGTCAGGACATGGAGTCGCGGCGGCTCGGGTTCGGCGACGACCGGCGCCTCCGTCTCCGCAATGGGCGCGGCCAGCGGGAGGGTCAGGGTGAAACGGCTTCCGGCCCCCGGCCGCGATTCCACCTGGATGTCGCCGCCATGCTGCCGGGCCAGCTCTCGCGAGAGGTAGAGGCCGAGACCAGTTCCAGCGACATGACTGGTCCTGACGTTCTGGATCCGCTCGAACCGGTTGAACAGGCGGGGTAAGTCCTCGCGGGCGATGCCGATGCCGGTATCGACGACGCTAACGCTGGCCGCATGCTCTGCGGCCGACACCACGCACAGGACCGTGCCGCCCTGGGGCGAATACTTGATGGCGTTCTCCAGCAGATTGCTGATGATGGTGAGAATCCGCCCCACATCGCCGAAGACGGTCACCGCACGGGGCGGCATCTCGAGCGACAGCTGGTGATCCGCGCCGGCCAGCGGACGCACCACCTCCATCGCGTCCTGGGCGATGTCGCGCAGGTCCAGCCGATCGCGTTTCAGCGCCAGCCGTCCATCCTCCAATCGCGCCGCATCGAGCATCTGCGCCACCAGCAGGTTCATCTCGACGGTCTTTGCCTTCAACACCTCCAGCGCCCGAACCCCAGACTCTGTGAGCTGACCGAACACACCCTGCTCCAGCATCGAGAGATAGCCGTTGATCACACCCAGGGGACTGCGGAGCTCGTGCGAGGCGAGGTTGAGGAACTGGCTCTTCGTTTTCTCGAGAGCGGCCAGGCGCTCGGTGACCCGGGCCCGGTCGAGCGCGGCCGTGATATTCGCGGCGTAACCGCGCAGCCGCGAAACCTCGTCCGTACCGAAGAAGGGCGTATACGGGCCCGAGACGAGCACCATGGCTCCCATCCCGGCGTCGAGCGGAAGGGGAAGCACGATCGCGTTCTCGCGAGCCGACCCGCTCGTGGCCAGCAATTGGGGTGGACCGCCGCCCGCGGCATGCGCGGCGAGCTGTCGGGCGGACTCGTCGCTCAACCCCCGGAGAGCCAGGATGTCCCCATTGGCGTCGACGATTCCGATTCCGTCCGCCCCCACCAGGCGCAGCCCCCAGTCCGCCGCGCGCTTCGCCAGCGTTGGCCGGTCCGGACTGAACAGCACGAGGTCATGCACCGCGTCGCGCAGCTGGTCTTCCTCGGCCTGTCGCCAGAGTCGGCGGAGCCAGGAAAAGACCGCGACCAGCAGGATGACGACGATGGCGGAATAGCCCCCGCCCAGGGCCCGCAGCCGCGCGCGCTGGACGGCGGGCCGACCGCGGGAAGCGGCCCACAGCCGGACGATGGGCTCGGTGACGCAGGCGGTCCAGACCAGCACCAGCGCGATGGTCGCTGCCGATTGGAGGGTGGTCGGCCGGACGTTCGGCGACACCGGGACCATCACCACGAGCGCCGCCGCGGTCGTCCCCACGCAGAGGATGAGGGCGCCAATCCGCAGCTGGCGGCTAAGGGGGATGAAGCTGTCGCGGAAGAGAAGGAGGGCATACCCCGACGTCATGAGAAGCACCAGCGTGATGTCGCCGATCAGCGTTCCCAGACGGTAATGGGTAAGAGGGTTGAGCTGACCCAGGATGCTGGTCAGACCGAGGGTGCCAAGCGCCAGAGCCAGGTATCCAATGCTGCGCTCTCGACGGCGGAGCCAGTCGATGACCGTGGATAAGCCGAGTGCCAGAAAGCTGAGGCTGACGACCGCCTGCACGATCGGCAGCGCTCCGGTCATCGATACAACTCTACCGCCCGGAACTCAACAAAGGCGACAAACGAGACGTCGATTAATTGTCATTCCGGCGGTATCAGCTTTTCCGCCAAACAGCTGGGCTTCAGCCGACCGCTATGATCGAGGCGGCCCCGGGGAAGGGCATAGGAGGTGAGAGCGGCGCCGGACGCGCTTCGGATCGCGATTGTCGCGCCGCCCTGGTACCCACTTCCCCCGAAGGGGTACGGTGGCTCGGAGCTGGTCGTCCACTTGCTCCACACCGAGCTCCGCCGGATGGGTCACGACGTCACGGTCTTCGGCGCCCATGACTCGGAGCCCGGGGTGACGATGCTGGCCGACGCCGAATGGAGCCACGACCTCGGCGGGCCCGACCACAGCGCTCGGCTGGCGACCTATCTGGCCAGGGTCTATGACGCGTTGGGCGGTCAGCGATTCGACGTCATCCACGACCATACCGGCTTCGAGGGGTTGCTTCTGGCGCTCTACAGCGGGGTGGCACCGGCGGTCGTTCACACTATCCACGGCGAGCTGGTCGAGCCCATGTGCACCTTCTATAAAGAGGTCCACACCCGTGCTCGGCTGTGCGCGATCAGCCTGAGCCAGGCCGCCGCCGCCCCCACATTACGGATCGCCGGGATTGTGCACAACGCCGTCGAACTCCCGGCGGCGCCCCCCAGCTCCGGCCACGAGCGCTACATGATCGAGGTGGCCCGGATCACGCCCGACAAGGGCCAGCACCTGGCGATCCAGGTGGCGCAGCGGGCCGGTCGCAAGCTGATCCTGGCCGGCAAGGTGGAGCGAACCAGAGACGGCAAGCGCTATTTCGAGGAACAGATCGAGCCGTTTCTGAGTCCGATGGTCGAGTACTATCCCAACGTCGCCGGCCAGCAGAAGACTCGCCTGATTTCTCGCGCCGCGGCCGGCATTTTTCCGCTGCAGTGGTCCGAGCCCTTCGGGCTGGCCATGGTCGAGTGCATGGTGGCCGGCACCCCGGTGCTGGCCCTGCGAACCGGCTCGACCCCCGAGCTGATCGAACCCGGCGTCACCGGCTTTTTGGCCGAAGACGTCGAGGACCTGGTCGAGGCCGCCGCTCGGCTCGATCAAATCGATCGCGTCCGCTGCGCCGAGGTGGCCCGCGAGCGGTTCGGACCGCATCACATGGCGGAGCGCTACGTTTCGGTCTACCGCCGCGGGTCGGTGGATGTTGAGCCGCTGGCCGCCCCAACCGCGGCGGCCATCGAGGTGCTCAACCTGCAGCCAACCGCTCCGACGCGCCAGCCATCCGGTCGATGATGGTCTTGCCCTCGCCGCTGGCATCGTCCAGCCAGCGCGGCTGGGCGTAGTTATCGATCACCAACGGGCGGTAATCGACCCGAACCAGCCGGGTGCCGTAGAAGGTATAGCTGCCGACCACGCCTTCGCGGGTCTCCTGCGACCACATCTGGTCGAAGATGAAATTGCCGTGGGCGTAGGTGATCAGCTTGCCGTTGTAGATCTCGACCGGCTGGACCCAGTGCGGGTGGTTGCCGATCACCAGGTCTGCGCCGTCGTCGATGGCAAGGTGACCGATTTCGCGCGGATTGTCCGGCGCGATCCCGGCACCCGCGACGGGCAATAGTTCGTACTCCTTGCCCCAGTGGAAGGCGACCACCACGACGTCGGCCTTTGGCCGGACCAGGTCGATCTCGCGCTTTAGCTCCGCCCGGTCGATTTTCGTGCCGACGCCGTTGAGGCCGATGAACGCGAACTTGATCCCGCGGATGTTCCGGATCTCGTAGAGGCCCAGGCCAGACATGCCGATCCCGTGCTTGGCCAGCAGGAGCTGGGTCTCGTTGGTCCCGGCCGGACCGAAATTCGTGAGGTGGTTGTTGGCGAGGTTGGCGACGTTGACGCCGGCAAAGTCGAGCCCAGCGATCGCGCGTGCATCGCCACAGAACTTGAAGCCGCCGTGGATGATGGGACAGTTCTTGATCAGCGGCGATTCGAGGTTGATGTATAGCAGGTCTCCAGACTTGAGGTAATCGGCGGTCTTCCGCCAGGGATAGAGCCAGTCATGATGCAGAACCGTCTGGTAGTTGACTTCCCGCGCCGGGATGACGTCGCCCGTGGCGATGATCACGCGGAGCTGTGACGCATCGTATTTGCTCAGGTCAGGCTTGTCGCTGCCGAAGATGCTCGCCAGACTCAGCTGGGGCGGCGCCGGGGTTGGGCTCGGCGTCGGCTTCGGGGTGGCGGCGAGCGCGGCGACTGGGGAGCTCGACGTGTTCCCTGCCGCCGGTGCCGAGCATGCCGTAACCAGCGGAATCAGCAGCGGGAGCAGGGCCGAGCGCTTCAAGCGCCGGTAGGATACACCAGCCGCCAGGGCAAGACCAGCCAGAGTCGCTACCGCATTGTCGCTTCCAGTACCTTGCCAAGCAAGGAAGCTTGTGCTACATTGTGCCGGTGCCCGCGGACGGACTCGTCAGTCAGATGCGCCGCGGGGCCCTGGAGTACTGCGTTATGGCTCTGATCCAGCAGACGCCGCGTTACGCCTTCGAGATGATCGAGGGGCTGGGCGAGACGGGCATGCTGACGACCGAAGGGACCCTGTATCCACTGCTCAGCCGGCTGCGCCGGGACGGCCTGGTCAAGACCGAGTGGCGGGAATCGGTCGATGGGCCGCCGCGACGGTACTACGAGCTGACGGCCGAGGGCCGCCGCGCCCTCGCCGGCTTCCGGAGCGAGTGGACAAGCTTTCGCGCCGCGGTCGACGGAATCCTTCAGGAGGGTAAGAAATCATGATCGCCCCGCATGCCGACCAGTTGATCGATGGCTACCTCGCCCGGCTCAACGCCGCCGCCGGTGATTTGCCCAAAGCGGCGCGCCAGGAACTCGTCGACGACGTGCGCGCCCACATCACGGAGGCACGCGCCCGCGAGTCCGAGGAAACCGACGCCGCGATCCTCAATATTCTCGATCGGCTGGGCGAGCCGGCAGCGGTCGTGGCCGATGCCCGCGAACGGCTCGGCATTCGGGCCGTGCAGCCCTACCGACCCGGGTTGCTCGAAGTCTTCGCCGTGATCCTGGTTCCGTTCTTGTGGCCCATCGGCGTGATTCTTCTATGGATGTCGCCCGCCTGGCACTGGCGCGACAAGCTGATCGGAACGCTGGTACCGCCTGGCGGCTACTTCGGACTATCGGTCATCCTTCTTACCGCGGCTAGTGGCGTCAGGAGCTGCGGAACAGTGGTGGATCAAGCCGGACGGGTTATCCAGGATGGATGCTCCGGGCCGGCAGGATTGCCACAACCATTTGGCCTGCTGCTCGCGATCCTGATTTTTGGATCGCCCTTGATCACCGCCGGCTACCTCGCGATCCGGCTGCGCTGGGGCCGCCAGCCTCAGGGCTCAGCGGTCGCTGCCGTGTGACTTGCCGGACTGGCTCGAGCCCTGCGACTTCACTGCGTTCGGCTGAGCGAGCTGCCGATTGAGCTCGGCCTGGGCCGAGGCCACCAGCGCGTCCATCGCGGCGATCGTGCTGGACGCGACTGGCCGGGTAGTTGCCAGCGCGGTCCGCTCCATCTCGGTCAGCGCCCGCTCATCGTCGGAGATCAGCTGATTGAATGCCGGATGGGCGCTGCCGTTCAGTTGCGAGGCCTGTTGGCGAAGATGCTCGAGGGAGACCCGGTTCCGCTGGTAGGCGGACCGGATGGCCGTGCCGGGATCGATCGCGCTGGTGGCCGACTCCGTGATCCGGCTGGCGGCGGTCTGCAGGGCGGCCGGCAGGGCGCTGGCCGAGAGCAGGGTGATCGGCGTCAGCGGACGCTGCGGAGCCTGAGCCGCATGGGCGGCGATCCCGCCAGAGAGCGCCAGGGCGATGACCACCGCGAGCAACCGGTTCGTCATGCTGATGACCATCTGAATGCCTCGACCTCAGCCTATCCCTGCGTCACGATCGCAACATTTCATGGACCGTTACGTCACCGATCGCCAGCGGGTCGTCGCGCGGCATCGACTGGCGGGCACAATGAATTCACAGCCGAGTACGGTGGCGCGCGTAGTCCCGTCGTCCGGTCACCCGCATGCCTAGGATCAGCCGATACGTGGCTCCCACGGATCGGTGCTCAGCACCAGCGTGACCGGTCCGTCATTCACCAGGTCGACCGTCATCTGGGCGCCAAAGGAGCCGGTCTCGACGGTAAGCCCGCTGGCGCGAAGACGGGAAATGAAGCGATCGAGCAGCGGCCGTCCCTGCTCTGGTCGCGCCGCGTGCAGGAAACTCGGCCGGTTCTGCCCGCGGGCGTTCGCGAACAGCGTGAACTGCGATACCACCAGCATGGCGGCCTGCACCTGCGCGGCGCTGAGGTTGAACTTCCCGGCATCGTCGCTGAACACGCGCAGCTTCAGGACCTTGTCGGCGAGGTAGTCCGCGTCGCGCTCCTGGTCCGTATCCGCCACGCCCACCAGCAGGCAGTAGCCAGGGCCGATCGACGCCTCGCCACCATCCCATCGGACCGATGCCCTGCTGACCCGTTGCACCACGGCCCGCATCAGACTGTCAGGGCGGCGGATTCCAGCCGGTCAGGTGCCCGTTCGTGCGCTGGGTCAACCAGCTCTCGATGTCCTGAAAGACCTTCTCGTGGCCGATCTCGTTGAAGATCTCGTGGTAGAGACCGGAGTAGAGGCAGAACGCACGATCGGGCGCCGCCGCGCGGGCAAAAAACCGCTGACTGCCGAGGGGATCCACGATTTGGTCGTCGCGGCCTTGCATCAGCAGAAACGGTACCCGAAGGTCGGGCGCCCGGGTGATGAATTCTTCGCCCCGGGCGATGGTGTCGCCGTAGAGCCCGGCCGTGATCCGGTCATGGACCAGCGGGTCGCTCCGGTACGCGCGGGCGATGCCGGGATCGTGGCTGAGCAGGTTGGCATCGACCTCGTTGGAAAAGCTCATTCCCGGCGCAACTTTCGGGAGGACGGTGCTCAGCGCCCGCTTCCAGGCCGGAACCTTCTGCTTCACCATCAGCAGCGGAGCGCTGAAGATCGCCCGGTCAATGTGGTCGGCGTGTTTGAGGGCGTAGGCGATCGCCAGCAGGCCACCAAACGAATGACCGACCAACACGAGTGGATCGCCGTCGTCCGCGCGTGCCCCAGAGGCGTGAACCAGGCGGCCAGGTGCTGATACCGGCCGCTGTGTTCGCCCAGCCCATGGACGACCACGAATGTCCACTGATGGGGCACCGTCTCCTCCTGCCAGCGGCGAACCTCGAGGCTGAGCCCGTCCGCCGTTTGCAGCGAGACGGTGGACTCGGTCACGGGTTGAGCCGGCGGAAGCCTCGATAGATGCGCATCGCCTCGGCCTCCGCCTCGAGGAAGGAGGGGGCGAAGTCGCGGATGCCTTTCAGGCTGAAGCCCCACATGCCGGGCTTGTCCCGGCGGAAATAGGAGTTGGGGCGGTAAGTCGGCGGGTAGAACGTGATCGGCTCCCCTTCCATCTTCTTGATCACCGGCCGTGCCGCCAGCACGTCTTCAATGGGCATGCCGGACGGCAATCGGCCCTGGCGGATTTCCAGGAAGCGCAGCTTCGCGATCGGGTTCTCGTCATCCTTCAGGGTGGCTCGAGCGTGGAATCGCTGGGCCGCGTCATTCAGGAAGTAGAGAGTGGCGATGGCGTCTGTCTCATCACCCAGCATTCGCAGGAAGCCGGCCGCCGACAGTTCCGGGCCTTCCTCGTTGCGGGAGTGGCGGAAATACTCCATGGCGAAGAGATCCGTTGTGTTTTCGGTCGCCAGCCAGAAGGCATCACCCCGCCACGCTCGGTTGCGAGAGAAGGCGCGCGCATCCTTCTCCAGCTCGGCCAGCCGGGCGGGGTCGACATCGTAAAGGCGGTAGAAAAGTACACGGCGCATGGTGGGTTTGAGGTCACTCGTGTTAACGCTGAGCGTCAGCGGCAGCGGGTTTCATTCTAAGAAGTCGCACGCTGTGTGGCGGCAGGTTCAGCCTGAGCGAATCGGCCTTGATCCCGAGCGCGCGTCCGCCCCGGCGTGGTGACCACAGATCGGCCACCGAGAAGTTCCCGCCGGCACCGGTCGCCTCGGAGAAGTGCAGACGGTAGGGTCGCGCGGCATCGCTCCAGTTGTAGACCGCCACCACCGTACTGCCGTCCTGGTCGTGGCGCACCCAGAGCGGCGGCAGCTCCTGGGGAAACGCAAACCAGTGATCCTGCGCTTCGCGTTCAGGGGCGCTGAAGAGGTGAACGGGTTCGGCCGCGGGTCCACCGACAAGCCCAAGCACATTCGGATTCCGGAGTAGCGCGAGTCGGTCGGCCGGTAACGTCTCGAGATCGTCGCCCAGCATGAAGATTCCGCCGGAGAGGGCCGCGATCGTGATCATCAGCCGTGCCTCGTCCGGGGTCAGCTGGGGCGCGGCCACCATCACGACATCGGCGTCCACCGCGAACAGCGATCGATCGAAGAACAGCCGCGCCGCCTGGTTGCGGGCCATCGAGAGAATCAGGGGAAAGCCGAGGTGCGGCGGTCCGGCCTTGCCGTCCTCCATCTGGGGAATGCCCACATCGCCACCGATCCTGGCTCCGTGCACCAGGCCGACGACCGGCATCAGCGGCGCGCCGCAGGCCAGCACGAAGCATTTCTCTGGTTTGCCGGGCGGGTTGATCGCGTCGGCGATGTGCTTCAGGCCAAGCCGCAACGCCTGCATCCCGGTCACCGCGGAATCGTGGCGGCCGGCCTCATAGGCAGCGCCATAGAGGAAGTCGAGCTTGTAGTAGGTGAACC
>VBEN01000119.1 GCA_005881175.1 Chloroflexota bacterium | reverse complement strand
CCTGTCGGCGATCGTTTCCGGCGACGTCAGCGTGGCCTTTGAAGTCGTCCCCGGCCAGCCGGAGTCGCTGAGCCGCCGGTCGGCCATCGCCGTGGCGGAGGAGCCACCGCCCGAGGAAGAAGAGCCGGTGCTGGCCGAGGCTTCGCAGCTCAATCCGAAATTTCAGTTCCAGCATTTCGTGGTGGGCAACAACTCCCGCTTTGCCCATGCGGCCTGCCGCGCCGTGGCAGAAACGCCGGCGAAAGCGTACAACCCTCTGTTCCTCTACGGTGGCGTCGGTCTCGGCAAGACGCACCTGATGCATGCCATCGGTCATGCCGTGCTGGAGAAGCATCATCGCCGGCGGGTCGCTTACGTGACTAGCGAAAAATTCATGAACGAGATGATCTCGTCCATCCAGGAAGGCCGGATGGTCGACTTCCGGACCCGCTATCGGACGGTCGACGTGCTGCTGGTCGACGACATCCAGTTCCTCGCCGGCAAGGATCGGACCCAGGAAGAGTTCTTCCATACCTTTAACTCCCTGCACGAGCTCAACCGTCAGATTGTGATCTCATCCGACCGGCCTCCCAAGGAGATCCCCACCCTCGAGGACCGGCTGCGTTCCCGTTTCTCGTGGGGATTGATCGCTGATATCCAGCCCGCTGACTTCGAAACGCGGGTGGCCATCTTGAAGTCCAAGGTTGGCCCCTACGCCCGGCTGGTCCCAGAGGATGTGCTGTCCTTCATCGCACACAAGATCCAGAAGAACATCCGCGAGCTCGAGGGGGCGCTGATCCGGGTGATCGCCCATGCCTCGCTGAACCGCAGCGCCGTCAATGTCGACATGGCGGCGAGGCTGCTCCAGGACGTCATCCCCTCTACCGAAACCCGCACTCTCTCGATGGAAACCATCTCCCGAACGGTGGCGAACTTCTATCACATCAGCCTCGAGGAAATGAAGGGCAAGCGTCGGGATAAGCACATAGTCTTCCCGCGCCAGGTGGCGATGTATCTGATCCGGGAGGAAACCGCATCATCGCTGCCCGCCATCGGGCAGGCCTTCGGAGGAAGGGACCATACAACAGTCCTTCACTCCTTTGAAAAGATCTCGACCGAGTCGAAAGAGGATCAGCGTCTTCAGGCAGATCTCCGAAAACTTCGCGAGCTCCTCTATTCGCACTGAGACCTGTGGAACACGAGCGCAAGGGACGTGGAAGTTGTTGGAATCCCCTCAGGCTGGGGATATCCCTCTGGCGAGTGCACAGTTTGTGAAAGCTATAATTGGGCCAATTCGAACGCGCGGAACAGGGTTTTCCTCGTTATGCACTGTCCTACGACTTCGACTCTCTTTTCTAATAGAGCTTCTTCATGACGGGGGCGTGTAGACAAGGAGCATCATGAAGGTCACCATCACCGCCGGAAACCTCGGTCAGGGGTTACAGGTCGTTTCCCGCGCGGTCTCGTCTCGAACCACATTACCCATCCTCAACAACGTGCTTCTCGAAACTGCCAAAAGTGGATTGCAGTTGACCGCCACCAACCTTGAGATCGGCATTCGGCAAGTGATCCCAGCCGAAGTCCAGGAAGAAGGCGGCATCACAGTGCCGGCCCGGTTGTTGACGGACTTCGTTACGGCGCATCCGGACGAGCCGCTTTCGATGACGCTTGACCGCAAGACCCAGTCACTGGCGGTCAAGAGCAATCGGTTCGATGCCAATATTCGGGGCATCGATCCGGCGGATTTCCCGCCGGTGCCCGCGGGAGTCGAAGGGCGGAAGGTCAAGGTCGACCAGGCCGAGTTGAAGGATGCCATCGAGCAGACCGTGATCGCGGCATCCAGCGACGAAGGTCGCCCGGTGCTCACGGGGGTCTATGTCCAGCTCAATGGCGGCAAGGCCACCTTCGCGGCGACGGATGGTCATCGCCTGGCGGTCAAAACGCTAGAGGTTCAAGCCGAACCCGGAGACGGCGAAACGATCGTGATTCCGGCACGGGCCCTGAGCGAGCTCAGCCGGATCTTGAAGTCGGCGGATGAGGGCGTTGAGGTGACGGTCGGCGCACAGAAAAACCAGGTCTTCTTTAAAACGCGTGACGTGGAACTGATGAGCCGGCTGATCGAAGGCACGTATCCCAACTATCAGCAGGTCATCCCAAGTCAGAGCACAACGACCATAACGGCCAAGACCCAGGAACTGCTCTTCACCACCAAGATGGTCTCGCTCTTCTCTAAGGATGCTGCCAACGTCGTCAAGTTCAAGACGGAGGGCGGCAAACTGACGCTCACGGCCAACACCAGCGAAGTTGGTCAGAATGTGGCCGCGGTGGAGGCCAAGATCGAGGGCCAGGACCTACAGGTGGCTTTCAATTCCAAGTACCTGCTCGACGTCCTCGCCATCATCGGCAGCGAAGAGGTGCAGCTGGGTTTCACCGGCCCCTTGAATCCCGGCTTGATCAAGCCGGTTGGCAAGGACAACTACCTCTACATCATCATGCCCGTCAGAGTCGCTATGTAGTCGAAGCCGAAAAGGCTTCGGCTCCAAGGACGAGCGATATCCAACCGATGCATCACGGCACGCGACAAGCGGCTCGAAACTCTTTAGGATCAGACCCGGGTTGTTTCTCTCCAACGTCTCCCTTTTCGATTTTCGAAATTACGCGGAGCTCGACCTGACGCTGGAGCGCTCCGCCAGCGTGTTCTTCGGCGGCAACGCGCAGGGAAAGACCAATCTACTCGAGGCGGTGGCCCTCACCGCCCTGACGCGTTCCCCGCGCACGCAGCAGGCGGCGGAACTGGTTCGTTTCGGCCAGTCGGCCGCCCGCGTGACCTGCGGGGTCCAGACGGAAAGCAATCGCGACGAACTCGAGGTTCGCGTCATGCTGAGCCCCACCGCCGCCGGCGCGCGTGCCTCGCGCCGATTCACCGTCAACGGCATCCACCGCCGATCGAGCAACATGCTCGGTTCGCTTCGGGTCGTCCTGTTCTGGCCGGACGATCTTCAGCTCATCAAAGGCTCGGGCGAGGGCCGTCGCCGCTTTCTCAACACCCTACTCGCACAGCTCAACGCCGGCCATGCCAAGGAACTGAATCGCTACAGCCATCTGCTCGAGCAACGAAACGCGCTGTTGCGGGCGATCCGAGACGGGCGCCAGCCGCTCGACGAGCTCGACGTCTGGACGACCGCCCTGGCAGAGTCGGGCGGGGCCATCATGGTCGAGCGCCAGCGGCGCCTCCTGGAGCTCCAGCCAATTGCGGCCGCCTTCCACCGGGAGCTGAGTGATGATCGCGAGCGCCTGGAGCTGCGCTACCGGCCGGCCGGTGCCCGCATCGGCGAGGCGCCGCAGGAGCTTGTGATCGAGCAGCTCAAGGCGGCTATGCGGGACGCCCGTGACGAAGAGCTCGCGCGCGGACAGACAGTTGTCGGACCACAGCGGGATGATGTCGAGGTGTGGCTCGACGATCACGAGGCCCGATTGTTCGCCAGCCAGGGTCAGCAGCGGAGCGCCGTGCTCAGCCTGAAGCTGGCGGAGTTGCACTATCTGGCCGAGGTGACCGGCGAGCAGCCGGTGCTCCTGCTCGATGACGTGATGTCAGAGCTCGACCCCGCGCGTCGCGAACGGCTGCTCGCGGCCCTGGAGCCTGGGCCGCAGGCGCTGATCACCGCGGCCGACCTCAATGACCTGCCCCGGAGCATCCTGGAGCGGGCGGCGGTGTTTCGCGTGGAGCAGGGCACGATCCATGCGTAGCGTTGCGGCGGCATTGCCGCGGGCGCTGAAATCGCTTGGCATCTCGCGGCGGACCCGCGAGGCGCAGGCGCTCTGGCTCTGGCCTCAGCTGGTCGGGCCGGACCTCGCCAGGGAGACGGGCGCCCTGATGCTTCGCGGCGGCACGCTGTGGGTGACCGCGAGCAGCACGCCCCTGGCGCACCAGCTCCACCTCGAGCGGCGTGGTCTCATCGATCGGCTCAATGAGATGATCGGCGCCCCGGTGGTGCGCGACATCCGCTTCCGTCAGGCGGGGCCGTCACGATGATCACAACAGCGTTGACCGATGCCCAGAAGACGGCGGTGGCGCATACGCAGGGGCCATTGCTGATCGTGGCCGGCGCGGGCACCGGCAAGACGCGCGTCCTGGTCGAGCGGTACCGCCGGCTCCGCGGGCTGGGTGTGGCGGCCGAACAGATCCTGCTGCTGACGTTTACCGAAAAGGCGGCCCGCGAGGTGCTGGACCGCGTCGAGCTCGAGGACGAGCTGCCGGCCGGCGAGCGCTTTATCCTCACCTACCACGCCTTTGCCCAGCGGTTCCTTCAGGAGGAAGGCTGGTTGTGCGGAATTCCGAAGTCGTTTCGGATCGTCTCCGAGGTGCGCAAGTGGGAATTGATGCGCGACGTGCTCCTGGCGCAGCGCCCGCCGCACCTCTTCCACGCGCAGCGTCCCTACGAGCGCATCGCCGAATTGCTCAAACTCGTCGAGCGATTGAAGCAGGAACTCGTCTCACCTGACGAGTTCGTCGCCTGGGCCGGCAGCATGGCTGACGTCGACGACCCGACGGTCGCCGCTCAGCGCGAAGCCGCGTTCGCCTACCGCGACTACCAGCAACGACTGCTAGTGGAGGAGCGTCTCGATTTCGACGACACCATCTACTACACGGTTCAACTGCTCTTAAGCCAGCCATCGGTCGCGGCCCGCCAGTCCCAGCGATTCGCCCACCTGATGGTCGATGAATTTCAAGACACGAACTTCGGCCAGAGCCGGCTTCTCGAGCTGATCGCCGGACCAGAAAGGAACGTGTGCGTGGTGGGGGACGATGACCAGAGCATCTACAAGTTTCGCGGCGCCTCGGTTGCCAACCTGCGCCGTTTTCGGTCGGTGTTTCCGGACGCCGCCGTGGTTCGGCTCGAACAGAACTTTCGGAGTCGCGGCCCGATCCTGCGGGCCGCTGGCCGGCTCATCGCACTGGACCCGGAGCGGCTGGCGAAACGGCTGGAGGCCACTCGTGGCGAGGGCCGCCCGGTCAGTGTGCTGACCGCAACCAACGTCATCGAGGAGGCGGATGCGGTTGCGGCCTATGTCAAGACCGCGATCGACGAGGGGCGGCACCGGCCGAATGCGATCGCGATTCTGCTGCGCGCCAATGCTCACCTCCATAACTTTGCCCGCGCGATGCAGCGCATCGGCGTCGCCTACCAGGTGAGCGGGGGTCGCGGTTTTTACCAGCAGCCGGAGATCAAAGACTGCCTGGCATTCCTTCGGGCGACGGACAGCCCCGACGATACGGTCTGCCTGATGCGGCTGCTCAGCCTGCCACGCTACGCCGTCGATCCCATCCAGGCGGGCCGCTGGTCGCGCCGGGCGCGGGATGAAGGCCGGCGGTTCTTCGACCTCCTGGAAGAAGCCCAGGATGATGGCGCTCGCCGGCTGACCGCGGACCTGCGGCGCTTCGCGGGCCAGGCACTGCGGCTTGGCATCGACGATCTCTTCTACGACGTCATGGAGCAGACCCGCTACCTGGACCTGCCCCGCTTCACCGGACCGATCGAATCGCTGCAGGTCAGCGCCAACGTCCAAAAGCTGGCGGAACTGATCGGAGCCTACTGCGACGAGCACGCGGACCAGCACCTGGCATCGTACCTCCAGCATCTCAATGCCACCGAGGCGGCACAGGCCGACGAGGAGATCGCCCCCTTGGATGAAACCGTCAACGCGGTCCACCTGATGACCGTCCATCAGGCCAAAGGCCTGGAGTTCGGGCTCGTGATCGTCCCGCACTTGGTGGAGGGGCGATTCCCCTCGAACCGGCGCGGCGAAGGGCTGATGCTGCCGAACGAGCTGCTCAAGGAGGAACTGCCGCCGGCCGAGCTGCACCTGGCGGAGGAACGCCGCCTCGCCTACGTGGCGCTGACCCGAGCCCGCGAAGAGGTCGTCTGCACCCTGGCGGGTGCGCGCCAGGTCGAGCTCCCCCTCAACGACGCACCGCCGATCGCCGCGCTCTCCTACACGCAGGTCGACACCTACCTTCGCTGTCCGCAGATGTATCAATACCGCTTCGTCTTCCGATTGCCCACCCGACCGCGCCCGCAGATGCAGTTCGGTCGCATCCTCCACGAGGCGCTCAAGGATTCGCTCGGCAGCATCGAACGCGACCGACCGCTGACCTGGGAGATGGTGAACGCTGCCTATGTGGCGGCCTGGGCACGCGAGCGATTCTGTGCACCGGAGCAGGCACCCTCACTACAGGACCTCGGTCGGGGCTACTTGCGCCGGGCCTTCGATGCGGGTGACCTGAGCAAGCCCCTCCTGCTGGAGCAACCCTTCAGCCTGCGCGTCGATGGGCTGCGGCTCAGCGGGCGAATCGATCGAGTGGACCGCCACGCCGACGGGATGTACGAGGTCATCGATTACAAGACCGGTTCGGCCAAGCGGGCCACCGACCTGCAGCGGGACCTGCAATTGGGGGTTTACGCCCTGGCGGCCCGCGAGGTTTTCCGCTTCGACCCGCTGAAGCTCTCCTACTACTACCTCGAGACCAGCGAGCGGGTCACGGTCGACAAACCATCGGAGCGACTCGAGGAGGACCGGCAGACCATCGTGCGGGTGGCCGATGGGATTCGCGCCGAGCTATTTCCCGCCAAGCCCGACCGGATGAAATGTTCAGCCTGCGACTTCAGGCTGCTCTGTCCAAGCGCCGCCGTATAGCCGCGAGAACTCAGTTAGCCATTCGGCTGAGGACGTCGGCAATCTGAAACGCCGCGTCCGGATCCGCCGCCGCCCGAGCCCGCCGGACGTCGCTCATTCTCTCCGACTCGGGCTTGGCGAACCAGGCCGTTACCGCATCGACCAGGTCACCCGGCCGGGGGACATAGCGGCCCAGGTTCCGCCGGGTGATCTCTGCAACGTTGCCCGCCTCCTGACCAGGAAGATAGCCGGTCAACAGCAGCGGGCAGCCGCAGGCCAGCCCTTCGGCGATCATGCCCGGACCGGCACGGGTTCCCAGCAGGTCGGCGGCGAGCAAAAGCTCGGGCATGTTGTCCACGAACCCGAAGACGTGCACGCCGGCGTGGTTGTCCTCCCGAATTCGCTGGGCGAGCGCCGTGTTGCGTCCGCAGACAGCCAGCACCTGGACATCGAGCGGGGAGCGGGCCAGCGCTGCGGCGTACTTTCGCAAGGGCTCGGTCCCGTCTCCGCCGCCGGTCAAAAGAACCGTCGGGGCGTGGGGACGCAGCCGAAGCCGCAGCCGCGTGGACGTCTTGTCCGTAAAGCGATGGATGGCCTCCGAAAAGCGGGGATGGATCGGCAGCCCTGCCCGGACCAGCCGATCAGCCGGTACGCCGCGCCGCCGGCAAAGATCGTACGCCGCCTGGGAGGGACAGATGATGCAGTCCGCTTTGAGGTCGGTCCAGGCCTGGTGAAAGTCGATCCAATCCGTGATCACGGTCACCCGCGGCACGGCAGCGGGCATGACGTCGACGGCGACGTGGTTGAGAAGCGGATGGAAGCTGGCAACGAGCGCCGGGCGAGGCTCGAGTGCCTGGCGCAATTTGCGCCGAAGCCCGCGGCCGATGGCGTGTTGGAAGAGGCGGACCGTCGGCTGCACGTTGGTGAGGTTGTAGGCGAGCGCCCAGAGCATCGGCACATTCCGGGTGATCGGTCCGTACAGCGCAGTCAGCCGGCCGGCGACGACCCGCTGGTCCGCCATCGGGTCGAAGCAGTCGACCCTGAACCGGTTTGGATAGCGCAGCGCCAACGCCGCGGCGACCGCATCCGCCGCGGCGCGGTGCCCGGCACCGGTATCGGAGAAAAGAAAGAGGAGGCGCTTAGGGGCGGGCACCGCGCGCATCGTAGCGTACCGTCGGGTGGTGGCCCGTTAAGTGGCCGGCGCAGGTTTGCTGCCGATCCGCCGCCCGCTTGTACTGATTTGAAGTTGACCGGATGGCGACCAAACCGCGACGATGGAGTGGCGCTCCATCACACCGCAAGGAGGACGTCGCTGAAACCGCTCGCCATCGTTAGCCTGCACGCCTCGCCGGTTGCCGCTCTGGGGGCGGGAGAAAACGGCGGGATGAACGTCTATGTCCGGGCGGTCTGCGAAGAGCTGAGCCGGCGCGGCATCCCAACCGAGGTCTTCACCCGCCGTTCGAGCGCTGGCGGGCCCGAACGCGTGCGGCTGGCCGAGAAGAGCTGGGTCACCCGGTTGCGAGTCGGTCCCCCCGAAGACGTTGACAAGGGCCGCCTCTTCGACTTGCTCCCCGGCTTCACCGACGCGGTGCTCACCGAGCAGCGACGCCGCCGCAGCGGCTATAGCCTGGTGCACAGTCATTACTGGCTGTCGGGTTGGGTGGCGGCCCGCCTGCGCGACGAATGGAAGCTGCCCTGGTTCCATACCTTCCACACGCTTGCCCGGGTCAAGAACGAGCGGGCGGCGGAGGGGGCCGTGGTTGAGCCGGAACACCGTATCGCGGTCGAGCAGGCCATCGTGCGCAATGCCGATCGCCTGATCGCCTCCAGCCTCCAGGAGGCCGACGACCTGGTGCGACTCTACAGCGCGTCGCGTCAGCGCGTCAGCGTGGTCGCACCCGGCGTCGACCTGCGGCTTTTCGCCCCCCGGCCGACTGATGCTCTACGGATGCGGCTGGGTCTGGGCGATGCTCCAGTCGTCGTTTTCGCCGGCCGGCTCGAGCGGCTGAAGGGAGCGGAGATCGTGATCCGGGCGATCGCGCTGCTCGCCGGAGCCGGCGAGCTTTCCAAACGGCCGGTGCTGATCGTGATCGGGGCCGACAGCCAGAACGGCGCCAGTGAAAGCCGCGCCAGCGGTGGCGAGCGCGCCCGCCTGGAAGCGCTGACGCGAGAGCTGGGCGTCAGTGGCCAGGTTCGGTTTGCGGGATCGGTCGACCAGGAGGCGCTCGCCAGCTACCTCAGCCTGGCGGCGGTGTGCGTGGTGCCCTCGTACAGCGAATCGTTCGGCCTGGTGGCGCTCGAGGCTAGCGCCTGCGGCACTCCGGTGGTGGCCGCCCGGGTGGGCGGCGTGCCAACCATCGTGAAGGATGGCCTGACCGGATTCACCCTGATCTCGCACGATCCCGCCCAGTACGCGGAGCGGATCGGCCGACTCCTTAGCGACGGGGAGCTGCGGCGCTGCTTCAGCCGCCGGAGCCGGCTCGTCGCCACCCAGTTCAGCTGGACCGACACGGTGGACCGGTTGGTCGCCGAATACACCGTGCCTCGACTGCCCGAGCTGCGTCCGGCCGTCGCCGGCTGACCGATTGACTTCGGGCTCAGAGTTTGGTTCAATAGCCCCTGCGGCTTTGATTGACTGACCAACTAAGAAACGGAGGTCTCGTGCCTGATCAGACCAAGGACCGGATCATCGACGCCGCCTACCGGGCGCTGGTCAGGCAGGGCTACCACGAGACCTCGATGAAGGACATCGCCGCCGAGGCGGGGGTCGCGCCCGGGCTGGCCCACTACTACTTCGAGACCAAGGAAGACCTGCTGGTGGCGGCGATCGAGCGTGGCTGTGAACCGGCGATGCGCGCCTGGGAGCAGGCCGGGCTCAACCTCATGGGGCCCCTGCCGGAAGATGCCGACCCGATGGCCTTCGCCCGCATGGGCTTCGAGCTGGCCAAGCACGAGCTCAAGGCCTATGCCGAGCTGTTTGTGCTGACCTTCGACATGTTCGGGGTTGGCCTGCACAATCCGAAGATCGCCTCGGCGGTGCGGACCTTTATCGACGAGCGCCGGGCCTTCGTCGCCCGCATCACGCAGGGCGTGATCGCGGGCATGGCCGAGCCGCCGGTGGCGTCCGTTGACGCGATCGCGGCGAGCATCTGGGGTAGCCTGCACGGCATCTACCTGCAGAAGGTCATGAATCCTTCGTTTGACGCCGACGCGGCCATCGACGCGCTGAGTGAAATGACGATGGCCTTCGCGACAGGACGACGACAGCCGTCGTCACCGGTGAGCTGAGATGTTTGCGTGGTGGGGTCAGTTCGTCTACCGGCATCGCTGGGCGGTGCTGGGCGTTTCCGCCGCCATGCTGGCCGGCTCGATTTTCGCGCTTCTCAACGGCGGGACGCTGAAGAACAGTGGCGGCCAGAATACCGAGTCGGGCCGTGCGCTGGCCCTCATGCAGGACCAGCTTCCGCAGAATGGCGCCGGCTCGTCCTTCGTGCTCGTGTTTGGCAGCGACGCGATGGCGGTCACCGATCCCGGCTTCAAGCAGGCCATGCTCACCGCGCTGCAACCTCTGAAGTCGGATTCGCGCGTGAAAACGGTCGACACCCCGTTCGACGTGCCGGCCGAGCAAGCCCGTGCCATGACGTCGACCGACGGCCACCATGCCTTCGCCCAGGTTTCACTCAAGGACGACTATCCCAGCGCACGCCGGTACTATTCGCAACTGCGCGCGGAGGTCCAATCGGACCGTCTCCAAGTGCTCGGCACCGGTAACGTCGCCATTGGTTCGGACTTCGACAAGTTCCTGGCTTCCGACCTGCAGCGGGCCGAGCTCGTCTCGCTGGTCATCATCGTTCCCCTGCTCTTGATCGTCTTCGCCACGGTCGTCAGCATGCTGCTGCCGCTTGGCGTGGGCGGGCTTGCGGTCGTCGGGGGCCTCGCCGGTGTTGGGGTGCTGGCGCGCTTCACCGATGTCTCGACCTATGCCACCAATATCGTCACCCTGATCGGCCTTGGCGTGGCGATCGACTATTCGCTTTTCATCGTGAACCGGTTCCGCGAAGAGATGTCCGCCGGCCGCACCCCTGAGCAGGCGCTCATCGCCAGCATGCGGACCTCCGGTCGGGCGGTGACCTTCTCCGGGATCACGGTCGCGATCGGGCTGAGCGCCATGCTCTTCTTTCAGGGTTCCTTTCTGGCATCGATGGGTTTCGCCGGGGCCATCGTGGTCGCCATCGCCGTGCTCTACGCGCTGACGTTCCTTGCGTCGCTGCTGGCCATCCTTGGCCATCGCGTGAACTGGGCTCGCCTGCCGCTGCCCCGCCGTGCCGCCGGCCGGGGGCTGTGGCATGGGCTCGCCATCCGGGTGATGCGGCGGCCGTTGCTCGTGCTGCTCCCGGTCGTCGCCCTGCTGGTCCTGATGGCCTTGCCGTTCCTACAGATTCGCATCGCCAATGGCGACGTTGGCATGCTGCCGCCGAACGCCGAGACCCGGCGTGGCTATGACCAACTGCAAAAGTTTCCGGGGCAGGGCCAGACGTTTTTCAGCGTCGTCGTTCGCTACCCGAGCGGCGGCCCGCTCACCAGGGATCGGGTGGGCGCCCTCTACGACCTCGGTCAGCGGATCAAGCAGATCCCAGGGGTGGAAGGCGTCGAGAGCATGGTGAGCTTCGACGGGTCGCTGAGTCGCTCCGACTACCAGACCCTGCTGACCCAGTCGACCTCGGCGCAGCCGGCCCGCGTCCAGGCGATCGTCCATGGGACCACCGGCTCGGAGATTGCCGTGTTGTCCGTCGTGACCAAACACGGCCAGGAAAGTGATGCCTCGCGCGCGATCGTCCACAGGCTACGCAGCATGGCTCCGCCCAGCGGAAGCTCAATGTTGGTGGCGGCCTTCTCCATCGATTTCACCGATTTCATCCTGGAGCGCATCCCACTGGCGGTCGTGTACGTCATGGTCGTCACCTACATCGTCCTGTTCCTGCTGACGGGTTCGGTGGTGCTGCCCTTGAAGGCGGTCATCATGAACATCCTGTCGATCGGCGCCTCGTTCGGGGCGCTGGTCTGGATCTTCCAGCAGGGCCATCTCAGCTCGTTGCTCAACTTCACCGCCGCTCCACTTGATCCCTCGGTGCCCGTGCTGCTGTTCTGTATCGTCTTCGGGCTCTCGATGGACTACGAGGTGCTCCTCATCAGCCGGATCCAGGAAGAATACCGGCGCAACCGAGATACCACCCAGGCGGTTGCCGATGGGCTGGAGCGAAGCGGACGGCTGATCACCGGGGCGGCGGCCATCATGGTGGCGGTGTTCCTGGCGTTCGGTCTGGCCGACGTGGTACTGATCAAGTCGATCGGGCTAGGCCTCGCGATCGCCGTGGCGCTCGACGCCACCCTGGTGCGGGCGCTGATCGTGCCGGCGGTGATGCGGCTGCTGGGCCAGGCCAACTGGTGGGCGCCGCGGCGGCTGGCGCGACTGCACCGGCGGATCAGCCTGGACGAACCGCTGGCCGCATAGCGACGCGCCGGCCCAACCCTTCACGACTTCGTCGCCGCACCCCTCGATGGGTCGCTGGGTGCGGCGCGATATATCAGCGTGCTTCGCGCCCGCGTGCCGCGTCCCCGACCGGCCCCCATCGGCGGTCATCGGCCCGAGACCCGAGTCCGGATCGATCGCGGCGGCTGGCTCCTCTTCTTTGCCCTCGGGCTCTCGGGACTGGGCGCGGGCCCCTTCATCGCCTTCGGAACCATCTACCAGCATGACCTGGGGGCCAACGCTTTTGAGATCGGACTGATGGCCGCGATCGGCATGCTCGTGGCGACGCTGGTGATCTTCCCCGGCACCCGCCTGGCCGAGCGCCGCGATCTGCACAAGACGATCATCGCCGGCTGGCTGATCGCGATCCCCGGCCCGCTCTGCTTCGCGGTCGCCCCACACTGGGCCTGGACCGCGCTCGGCGTCGTCTTGATGCAGGCGTCGGTCGTCAATACCCCGGCGATCAGCGTCTACCTCACGCTCGGCGTACCACGGGATCGGATCGCCATGGTGATGACCACCGTGCTCTCCGCCTACTCCCTCGGGCTGATCGCCTCGAACCTGCTGACCGGCCTGCTTGCCCAGGTCATGTCACTGCGCGCGCTGTTCTGGGTGGCCACCGGATTCTTCGCGCTGGCGGCGATCTGTATCTGGTTCTTGCCGGCGAAGGAACCGCCGCGGCTGGCCCTCCCGTCCCTGCGCTACCGCGACCTCATGGGGTTTCCGGCGTTCCGCGTGCTGCTCGTGTTGTTCACGCTCGTCACCGTCATCATCTTCATCCCCTGGACCTTCACAGCCCTCTATGCCAGCGAAGCGGCCCATGTCGACAACGTCTGGATCGGCGTCCTGATGAGCATTCTGTACTTAGGGTCGGTGCTGTTAGGACTCAGTCTCGGCCAGCTGCGTCGATCGATGGGCAGTGTCGGTATCGTGCTCTGCTTCGAGGCTGCCTACGTGGTATCCGCGGTCTTGCTGCTTTCCTCCACGGCGCTGCCGATGCTCGGCCTCGCGTTCTTCCTGCGGGGTGCCTTCTGGTCCTTCCGCCAGGTGATGACCGCGGTCATCGGCGAGGTGCTCCCCGACCACGCCATGGCGAGGGGCTACGGCCTGTTCGCGCTTGTCACCGGGGCGGTGGTCGTCGTGGCCTACCCGATCGGCGGCTGGATGTACGGGTTCCAAGCGGGGATGCCGTTCTGGTCATCGGCGGTGCTGATGGCGATCGCCATGCTGATCACGATCGCCGTTCGCGCCTACTTCCACGCGAACTACCTGAAGCCGCCCCAGATCGACTCGAGCCAGGACGACGTCGTTCCGAAAGCTGCCTAGCCGGCCGGATTCCAGTTCGGCGAAGTTCCGGTGTACGGGTAATCCGCTTCCCATTCTGTGAGCTGCTGGGGGCGGGAGCCGTCGCCATTCATCACGAAGATCTGGGGCAGGTCACCAACCTGGCCGGTGAAGCTCACCCGGCGGTCGTACGCGGGGGTATTCGGCGTCGACCCGTTCGGCGCCTCCTTGCCGCCGGTGACCTTGACCACGCCACCCGCTTCGCCGGCGGAAAAGATGTTGACGCGATAGAGCGTCGCCGTTTCGCCGACACCGGTCGCGGCAAACAGGGTGCTGTTGTCGCTCAGCCAGGCGGCCGCGGTGATGTCCAGCGGACCACCGCGGCGGTAGGCGCTCGCACCGCTGGCGGAGAGGTCATAGATCCAGAGCTCAGGGCCGCCTGCCGTGATCCTGCGAAAAGCCAGTTTGGTCCCATTCGGCGACCAGGCGGGGCGGTCGGCGGGGTCATCGAGCCCGGCAGGGCGGTAGCGACTGCGAAGGTCGAGATTCATGATCCACAGATGGTTGAGACCCAGCGCATCAACCGTGCTGTAGGCGACCGACCTGCCATCGGGACTGAGCGCGACCGGGCCGGCCACCCGGCCGTCGGCCGGATCGGTCAGGGCCACGTCGTTGAGGGTCGACGGCCGAAACCGGCGCAAGCTTCCGTCCTTGAGATAGACGATCGTCCCATCGACGGACCAGTAGACCTGCGAGCCGCTGATGCCGGGACTCACGACAGCCCCGCTGGACACGTCGACGATCAGGATCGCGCCGGAAGCAGCGTTGCGTGATGCCTGGACTAACGCCAGCCGCCGCCCTTCCGGCGCCCAGTCGAACGACAGGATGGCGTCCTGCTGGCTCTGCCCGCTGAGCCGGTAAACGATTTTGGGGGTGGCACGCGCCAGAAAGCTGTCCGCGTGAGGATCGACGATCCCGACCGCGAAGGCCGGCTGCTCCCGCTGTCCGACCAGGTACCCGACCTTGCGTGAGAGGGAAAGCGCTCCGGTGCGAAAGTGGATTTGCACCCGTCGGTCCAGGGCGTTGTCGTGCGCGTCCAGCGGCCGATCGATCGAGACGGTGTAGGGCTGATTGGACTGCAGCACGGAGAGAGGAATGATTTCGTATTGCGAGGCATCGCCCCCAGGCCGGGTGCGCAGCACAAAGGGCGTGTCCGGACTCAGCTGCACCGCCGCCCGCATCGTGTCGGCGCGCATCGCCCGGTTGAAGCTAAGGATGATGTTCCGGTCAGGGGCGACGGAACCGGCCCCGTCGGACGGATCGACCGAGGTCAGCAGCGGCCGGCCCTCCGTGGTGAAGCGCCAGGAGTGTTCGAGGGTGTTCTGTTGACCGTCGGCGTCGGCGTAGCCGGAATGCATCGCGACGGTATAGGCGGTGGACAATTGGAAATTGACGTGCGTGTGAATGAACATCAGGGTGTTGCCGGTCCAGGCGAAGCGGCAATTCCTTGAACCGACGCATTCTGTGAGGGCGGGTGACAGCTGAAACCGCTTCTCGACCGAATCGTGGTTCATGGGACGGTCGAAGCTGATGCTGATGGCCTGGTTCGTCGCCACATCGGTGCCCTCCCTGCTGGGCGAGATGCTCACGATTCGCGGCGGATTGAGGGCGCATGCGCTCAACAGGCAGGCGAGCATAGCCACGGTAAGAACGATGCCCCGCCGCATCACCAGATACTAGGGGAGCGAAATTAGCCGACTCTAAGCGCGGCAACACGACGGAACCGGCGGAACCTGGTTAGCGCTAGCGCTGTTCTTCGAGCAGCTGGCGCATCTCGTTCGCCAGGTTCGTCAGGCGCGCCGGGTCGACGAACATGATCGACGTTTGTGAGATCCGGTCGATGGTCCGGTCCAGCGCGTCGACACTGTGGTCGGTGGAGCTGAGCATCTCCTTCACTTTCTTCGAGCGACTGGTCAGCGCGCTGTCCGCCATCTGGTTCAGCTGGCTCATCAGGGCCGGCCAGTCGATGTCCGGCTCGGCGCTGACGGGTGCGGCGGCCGCAGGGGCGGGGTGGGGCTGCGCTCGGGAGGTCGGCGCCATGGTGGCCGCGGGGGCGGTCGACGGTGGGGCCGGCGCCGGCCGGTAGACGGTCGCCGGCACCGAGGGGGTCATCGCCAGCATCTCTTCCAGGCTCACGGAAGCCGGTTCCTCGAGGTCGGCGACGGCCTTCACCTCGATCCGCGTCTTCGAGTCGGCGCACAAGCGGGTCACGATCTCGGGATCCTGCATCAGCTGCGGCTGGCCGCGGGTGAACGCGCCCAGCAGCTGGCCGTCGCGCAACAAGACGATGCCCATCTCATCTGGGGCTCGGACGAGCAGGCTTCCGTGAATCTTTTCCTCTTGCAGGTACTGCAGAAGGGCGCGGATATCGACGAAACGCGCGAGTAGGCCCTGCAGGATGGTGGGCGCCGTGAGCAGCTGATAGATGGCCGTCACCACTTCGGCGGTGAGCTCGATGACGTCCATGCTGCCCTCGCCGCGATCGACATCGTTCTTGAACAGCGAGAAGGCGGTCCGACCGGTGGACACGACCGCGCCCCCGTCGTAAAAGCTCTCGATCAGGCTGCCCTGGTAGAACAGGATCATGCCGCGGGAGGCCTGTCCCGTCAGGCGCAGATAGCCGGTCAGCCGGTCGCTGCTCAGCGAGCGCAGCAGCTTGGGGAAGTCGACGAACGCAGTCTTCAAAGACTCGTAAACGAGCTTGCCAACCGGCAGCGGATACAGCTCCGTCGGGGGCGGGGCCTCTTCGGCAGCCGGCTGCGGCGCAGCCTGAGGCTGCTGGCTCACCACGCTCCGCTCACTGACCTGGGGGGCGGCCGGCGCAGCGGCCGCCGGCGCTGGAGTCGATGCAGCAGGCGATCGGACCGCCGCCACCGGACCGTTGTCGGCGCCGGGAACGCCCCGTCGCTTCGCCTCCGCCAGAATGTCTGCGGTTGGGGCGGTGATCGTCTCCTCAGTTGGGAGCTTCGACTTGGGATCAAAGGTGTAATCGCCCTGGCGCCAGGCGAGCGGTTCGAAAACCGCCTCCTCGCCCTGACTCCCATTGCCATAGGCGTGAAACAGGTGACCGAACAGAAAAAACAGCGAGAACGCCTCGCCACCGCTGCGTACTTGAAGGGTCCCTGTGGCACGCTGAGCTTGCATCGACTGCAAGAGAGATAGCAGGGGGGTTTGGTCTAACGATCCCTTGTAGTCCACAAGTCTCGGCGCTTGCTCGATGGAACTCAAAAAAAGCCTCCCACCGCCCCGAGATTTCTTCCCAATGCTAGCACAGGCCAAATACGATACTCCAAGTGTTCGCAACCCGGGTTTGCCGCCGCTCGGCCGGGTGGCCCGCTAAGCTGAGGGCGGATGCCCGAGTTGACGACCTGCGAGGATGCGTCCGCCTGGGACGCGTTCGTTTCGCGGGCCCCCGACGCATCGTTGCTGCAAGCCTGGGCATGGGGTAGCCTCAAGTCGCGCTACGGCTGGCAGGCCCGCCGCTACTTCTGGGTGGAGTCCGGTCAGCCGATCGCGGCCGCCGCCATCCTGCGCCGACGCCTTCCCGGCGGGCTCTATCTGGACTACGCGCCGCGCGGCCCGATCCTCGACGGCCACCTGGAGTACTGGCCCGGCTTCTGGCAGTCCCTCCGTGAACGCCTTGCGGCAGAAGGAGGAACGGTCCTCAAGGTCGATCCGGAATGGACCACCGATGCGCAGCGAGCGGCGCTGGCCGCCAGCGGGGCGCTGCCCAGCCGCCATCCGATCCAGCACCAGGCCACCATGGTCGTCGACATCAGCGGTGGCGATGCGGCGCTCATGAGGCTGAAGGAATCCACCCGGCGAAATATCCGATCCGGCGAGCGCCGGGGCCTCACGGTGGAGGCCTCGGAAGCCTCGGCAGCGATGGAAAGCTTCTATGACCTGCTGCGGGAGACGGCGGCCCGGGAGCAGTTCACCATCCGCAGCCGCGCCTACTATCAGGATCTGCTCGCCCTCTTTCGCGAGCGGGGCCAGGTCTGCGTCTACCTGGCGCGTCTCGAGGATCGATTACTGGCGGGGGCGGTCATGCTCTTCTTCGGATCGACGCTCGTCTATCTGTACGGTGGCACGCGCTCGGAGTTGAAAGACGTCAAGCCCGGCTACCTGCTGCACTGGCGAGCCATCGAGGATGCCCAGCGACGCGGCTGCACCCGCTACGACATGTGGGGCGTCCCCCTCGATCCGCAACCAGGCCAGCGCGGTTACGGCTACTACGTCTTCAAATCGCGCTTCAACGGACGCCTGGTTCGCTTCATCGGGCTTTACGACTTGCCGGTCAACCGGGCGGCCGCGCTGACGATCCGTCTGGCCGAGCGATTCGCCCGGGCCGGTCAACCCGAGTTTGTCTGAAACCGCGGCGGCGATCACCCATGGTCACGCCCTGGGCGCGGAGGCATGGGACCGGCTCCTGCTCGAGCAGCCCGAAGGCAACCTGCTGCAGAGCTGGACCTGGGGCCAATTGCAGGCGCGATTCGGGTGGCGCATCGAACGCCTGTTGGTCCAGGATGGGCGGCACGGCCTCTGCTCGCTCCAGCGCACCGCCACCCTGTTCCCCAAAGCCGCGGTCTACTACATTCCCCGCGGCCCCGCCGTCCTGCCCGCGGCGCGCATCCAGGTCCTCGACGAACTGGAGCGGCGGGCACGGGCTGGCGGCGGCATCGTGCTGCGGGTGGAGCCCAACGACCGGGTTGGCGACCAGTGGCCGGCCTTCTTCGAGGGGCGCGGGTTTACTGCGGGGGATCCCGTCCAGCCGCAGGCCACCCAGATGCTTCGCATCGATCGTGAACCGGAGACCCTGAAGGCGGGCTTCAAACCGAAGACCCGCTACAACCTCAATCTGGCCGAACGGAAGGGTGTCACGGTCGTCGGCTCGAAGGATGTCCGGACCTTCGCGGGGCTGGCTGGCGAGACGGCGAAACGCCAGCGGATTCATCTTCCCGGCGCCGCCTACTACCAGGCGGCCGTCGACCTGTTCTCGCCACGGGACGAGGTCCGCCTCTACCTGGCGCAGCACGAGGGGGACACGCTGGCCGGGATCATGGTCTTCCGCTTCGGCAAGACCGCCTATTACCTGTTCGGCGGTTCCACCGAGCGCAAACGCGAGCTGATGCCCAACTACCTGCTGCACTGGCAGGCGATGCTCGACTTTCGCGCGCTCGGTTGTGACACCTACGACTGGTGGGGAATCCCGGAAGAGCCCGCACCCGACCATCCGTGGTTCGGGCTCTACCGGTTCAAGACCGGTTTCGGCGGCGAGACCGTGCGCTACATCGGCCTCTACCAGCATGTGCTGCGTCCCGGGCCGTTCAGGCTGGAACGCCGGCTCCAGCAATTGAAGGCGCGGGTACGCCAGCCTATACTGCGGTGACATGGCGAGGGAGCGAACGCTCTCCGAGCAGGCGTTTGAGCAGTTCCCCCAGGCCCTGATCCTCGTCGACCGCGAAGCGACCGTGATTGCCCTCAACCCGGTCGCCGAGCGCCTGACCGGTTGGGCCCGGGGAGATGCGCTGGGTCGGCCGGCGGCCGACATCCTCGAGGTGCGCACCGAGACTGGTGTCAACCTCTGCGCGCCCAACGGCGCGCTGCGCCGGGCGCTGCGGCTCGGTACAAAGATCAACACCCACTTCGCGTATTTGTTTCGCTTGCGCACCAGCGACGATCCGGTCAGAGTCGCCTACTCCGTATCGCCGCTCCACCTCAAAGGCCGCGCCCCCGATGGGGCGGTGATCGTCATCCACGATGTCACTCCCGAGCTAGAGACCATCGAAGCCCGCGATGCGCTGATGCTGGCGGCGTCGCATGAGCTGAAGACGCCTCTCACGACGCTCAAGGGTCTCAGCGAGCTCTTACTGGACTTCGACCTGAGCGAGGGCCAACGGCGCGAGCTGTTGCAGGATCTGCATGGGCAGGCCGACCGGATGGAGCGCCTGATCGGCGACATCCTGGCGGTGAGCCGGATCGACTCGGGCAGGGTCTCAGTGGACTTGTCGCGGGTTGACGTGGCCTCCGTGGTGCAGCATGTCTGTGACGAGGTCAGTCCCATGCTCAAGGGCCGTAGCCTGAAATGCCGGCTCCCCGAGGATCTGCCCGCCGTCATGGGGGAAGCGCGGAAGCTGCATCAGATCCTGGTGAACCTGGTGAACAATGCCATAAAATATTCCGAGCCCGGCACCCAGATCACCCTGAGCGCGCGAGGCGATCCGTCGGCCGTGAGGTTCGAGGTCTCAGACCAGGGGGTCGGCATCCGTAAGGAACATATGCCCCGCCTCTTCGAAAAGTTTTATCGTGCCGACGACCCGGCGGTCCGGCGAACCTCCGGTACCGGACTCGGGCTGTACATCGTGCGTAGCCTAGTCACCATGCTGGGCGGCCAGGTCCATGTTCGCAGCCGGCACGGAAAGGGCACGGTCTTCACCGTCACGGTGCCACGGGCGGAAACGACCGCCCGCACCCGGCCACGCCTCGCCGTCGGCGCGCACTAGCTGATGCCACCGCCGAAGAGAATCCTGATCGTCGACGATGAGGCGATGATCCGCAAGGCGATCCATCTCGCCCTCGAAAAGGAGGGCTACGAGGTGGTCGAGGCGGAGACCGGTGCCGAGGCCCTCCGCCGCATCGAGCTGAACAGATCATCATCCTCAGCGCCAAAACCGAAGAGATCGACGTCGTGGTCGGGTTGGAAATCGGTGCGGACGACTACATCACCAAGCCCTTCCGCACGCGCGAGCTGCTGGCTCGAATCGCGGCCCATTTGCGAAAGGCGCGTCAGGAAGAGGAAGCCGTCAACCAGGGCCGCCTGGAATTCAAGGATCTGGTCATCGATCTCAACGAGCGCCGCGTCTTCCACGATTCCAGTGAGGTGTTGCTGACCCACACGGAGTTCGACTTGCTGGCGTTCCTCGCCTCGAACGCCGGCAAAGTGCTGTCCCGCGAAAAGATCCTCAACCATGTGTGGGGCTACGAGTACCCGATCGAGACCCGCGTGATCGATGTCCACATCCGAAATCTGCGGCGGAAGATCGAGCAGGATCCATCGCATCCGTTCTTCATCCTGGCGGTGCCCGGTATCGGCTACCGCTTCACCAGCGCCGGCAAGCTCGGTTAGTCGTCGAGGTCAGGACGCGGCGGCCCCTGCCGCCGGCCGTAGCTCGCGATAGATCGCCAACAGTCGATCGAGGTTGTCTGACAGGCTGTATCGCTCCACCGCACGCGTCCGCGCTCGGCGGCCCAGCTCGGCCCGAAAATCGGGGAACTCGATCAGCGTGCGCAGCGCCAGGCGGAGCTGGCCGTCCAGGTCCCGAGGGTCGACCACCATCCCGGCCCCCCGCGCATCGCAATGCGCTCGGCCTCCTCGAGCACCTGGCCGGTGAAGATGATGCGCCGGCTGCCGTAACGCCGCTCGAGACGGCGCCGCTCACTGCCGCTACCGACCACGACCAGCTTGACGTCCTCTGCCGCATCCACGTCCTGGAACGCCCGCACCAGGACATCGACATTCTTCTCCGGATCGACCCGGCCCAGGTAGCCCACGAGCGTGCTCGCCTGCGAGGTCTGCTTGAACGCCGACGATCCGGGTGTGTACTTGTCGACATCCACCCCGTTGGGGATGACGGCAACATTCACGGCCGGCACGCCGTAATTCTCGAGCAGGCTCTTCTGCTGTTCCGAAAAGATGATGACGCGATCGAAGCTCGCCAGCGACTGCGCGTAGAGGCGATAGACGGCGGAGCTGATCCCCTGCCAGAGCGAAAAGCGCGAATCGTAGGGCACGTGAAAGGTCGCCACCACCGGCAGGCCCAGCTCGTGACAGAGTTCGGGGAGCCCGAAGTCGATCAGTGTCGAGAAGCTGAGCGAGACGTGCACCAGGTCGACCTGCTCACGGCGAAGCAGATCGGTGATGATGCGTTTTGTCCTCGGCGAGGAGATGATGTATCGGTGACTGCCCGTCAGAGACCGCAGGGTGAGCGTATCGTCGCTGACGGCGGCCAGAGCGCCGTGATGGACGAAGAAGACCTTGACACCACGCGCCCGAAGCCCGGCGACGATCTCCCGGGAATACGTCAGCAGCCCGTCACCGGCGCGGCCGCTCTGATGGCCCAGCCAGGCAATCCGCAGCGGCTCGTTCATCTGGAGTCGATGTCCTTAAGGAGTTCGAGTAAAAACGGGCGGTTCTGAAGTTCCGGGTGGGGAATGTGCAGGCCCGGCTCGTCGACGATGCGACCGTTGTAGCGCAGGATGTCGATGTCGATCTCTCGCGGTCCCCAACGCTGGCGGGCGGTCCGGCCGAGCTGGCGCTCGATCCGCTTGACGGTGTCCAGCAGGGGTCGCGGCTCGAGCGAGGTCTCGACCTCGAGCACCTGGTTCAGGAACTGCGGCTGGTCACGAATGCCGACCGGCTCGGTCTCGGCCACCCGCGACCTACGCACCACGGTGATGCCCACCACCGGCAATGCCTGGCGCGCCGCCTCGAGATATCCGGCGCGGTCGCCGAGATTGCTGCCGAGGGCCAGCCACACGCGGGTCACGGATGCACGATGGCATCCGCCATCCGCGCCACCCGCACCATCGACTTGACGTCGTGCACTCGGACGATGTCGGCGCCGCCGGCGATGCTGAGCGCGATCGCCGCCGCCGTGCCCTCGAGACGCTCGTCGGCCGGCAGGTCGAGCGTCTTGCCGATGAACGACTTGCGCGACGGGCCAACCAGCAGGGGAAAGCCGAGCCGGCGCAGCTCGGGCAGGCGCTTGATGATTTCCAGGTTCTCCTCCCGACTCTTCCCGAATCCGATCCCCGGATCCACGATGATGCGGTCCTCCGGGATCCCGGCGGCCCGTCCCAACTCAGCGCTCTGGCGCAGGTCCGCGGCAATCTCGCCGATCAGGTCGCGATACCCGCCAGCCGGCTTGTTGTGCATCAGCACCACCGCCACCCCCGCCCGGGCGACGGTATCCGCCATCTGCGGATCCCGCCGCAATCCCCAAACATCGTTCACCATGGCGGCACCGGCTGCCACGGCGCGCTCGGCAACTGCCGCCTTGTACGTGTCGATCGAGATCGGGACCGTGACGCTGGCCACGGCGCGCTCCAGTACCGGCATCACGCGCGCCAGCTCCTCCTCCGCGCTCAGACCGGAACCCGCCCAGGTCTCGGGACGGGTGGACTCACCGCCAATATCGATCAGGTCGGCTCCATCCTGCTCCATCTGCCTGGCCTGACTGACCGCCGCCTGCAGATCGGTGATGCCGTCACCGGAGAACGAGTCGGGCGTAACGTTCACAATCCCCATCACGTAGGTGCGAGCACCCCAATGGAACTCACGCCCGCCGATGCGGAGCGACCGTATGGTGGCCGCCATGGGCCTGAGCGTAGCATCATGTCGTTTCGGTGACTGGCATCAAGTTGAGCCGCCTCGTTGAGGGTATGACGGTGCTCGAAGCGCCGCCGACCGACCCCGAGGTGACAGGTCTTTGCTACGACTCGCGACGGCTTAAAGCGGGCGATTGCTTTGTCGCCATACCCGGAACGCACACGGATGGGCACCGCTACGTCGAGACGGCGTTGCGAGATGGAGCGGTGGCCGCCGTCGTTACGCGCCGCGTGGGGACCGCCTGGCCGCAGGTCGTGGTTCCGGATACCCGCCAGGCACTGGGGCTGATGTCGAGCACCTGGTATCGCCACCCGAGCCGCGACCTGGTGGTCATCGGGGTTACGGGGACGGATGGCAAGACGACCACCACCACCATGATCCAGCAGATGTTGCTGGCCGCCAGCCGCCCCGCCGGTTCGATGAGCACTGTCGATATTCGATATGGAGACAACGTCGATCTGAACGACTCGCGCCAGACCACCCTGGAGGCGCTCGAGATCCAGGAGCAGCTAGCTCGGATGCGTGACAGTGGTCTGAAGTACGCCGTGATCGAGACGAGCTCCCACGGTCTCGCCTTGCAGCGGGTGCTGGGCGTTCACTACGACGTGGCCGCCTTCACCAACATCGCCCACGAGCACCTCGATTTCCACAAGACGATCGAGGCCTACCAGGAGGCGAAGGCGCGGCTGATCGATTTGACCGCCGGCAGCGCGGCGAAGGGTATCACGAAAACCGCGGTGCTGAACCGCGACGATCCAAGCTACGCCTACCTCGTCAACCGGGCGATCGCCCGCCAGATCACGTACGGTGTCCAGATGGACGCGGACCTCAAGGCGGCCAAGGTGGAGGCGACGGCCGATGGCTTGCACCTGGAAGCATCCACCCCGCTCGGGCCGCTGTCATTGCGGCTGAAGTTGAGTGGCCGATGGAATGCTGCCAACGCACTGGCGGCCGCGGCCACCGGGGTCGCCGTCGGGCTGACCCTCGACGAGATCCGGAACGGGCTTGAAGGCTTCAGCGGGGTGAGCGGCCGGATGGAGCGAGTTGACCTCGGTCAGCCCTTTAACGTAATCATCGACTACGCGCACACGCCTCAGAGTCTCGAGAAGGTGCTTCGCGAGCTGCGGCCGATCACGAAGGGCAAGCTGATTGCGGTCTTCGGCAGCGCCGGTGATCGGGATCGCGAGAAGCGACCCTGGATGGGCGAGATCGCCGCCCGCCTAAGCGACTATGCCGTCTTCACGAACGAAGACCCGCGCGAAGAAGACGCGATGGCCATTTTGAATCAGATCGCGGCCGGAGCCGAAGAGGTGGGATGGAAAGAAGGCGAGCAGTATGCGCGGATCGAGGACCGGCGTCAGGGGATTGCGCACGCGGTCCGGCGGGCCGGCCCGGGCGACACCATCCTGCTGGCAGGAAAAGGCCACGAACGCAGCATTCTGATCGGGCGAGGCAAAGAGCCCTGGGATGAACGCGCCGCGGCGGAAGGCGCGATCCGCGGCCTGCGAGTATAGCGATCTCAAGCCCAAACTCAGGCATCGTTCAACAGCTGCCACACTCGGTCACGCACCTCTTTAGGGATAGGTAGATCGTCTCGTCGAGCGAAGTAGTCGTCCTGCTCGGCACTTGTCATTTCGATGTACCACAGCATTCGGAGCGCCTTTTGGCGTGCCTGGTCATCTGACCACCTGGCCACGTCGGCACCTACCGTTTGGACTCGAGCACGTATTCTGCTGAGGCGAAGATAGTCTTGACCCTGAGGAAGCAGCTGAGCATCAAGGTCGACGCCACGGAAGAAGCGAGAATCGATTAACTCAGCCTGGCGAAAGTCATTGCCTCGAAACTCGTTGATCGCCCGTGCCGGCCGGACCCACTTGGCATGCTTGGGATCAGGCTTCCCCGCGAACGCGACCTCAACGACGCGCCCGGCGAAGTGACAGTCCACGAACTCGGCATTGAAGGCCCGCCACCGGTCGAGGTTTGCCGAGTCAAAAACGCATTGCTCAAACCTGGCGAAGCCAGCATCCGTTTTCCCTAGGTGGGACCCATCGAACCGGCAATGTTGGTAGACGGTCTGCTCGTTTCCCCCCAGATGACCGCCATCGAACCGGGTTTTCCGGAAGTCGCAGGCAGCGAACGTTGAGCCCTTGGCTTCGTATGACCAAAAGTGCTCGCCGCTGAAATCGACGTTGCTGAATCGCACCCCTTCAAACTCGACTATCGTTCGCCGGGGTGCCTTGAAGTGACCGCCGTCGCGAATCCCATCGATACGAATTTTTGGGACCGAACTCCGACGAGCCTTTACCTCGATATCCATCGCGCTAACGGCGTCCCACGAGCACCAGCTTGCGGTCGGTAAACGATCTCACGCGCCCGTCGTCAACGACGATGTCCAGGTCTCGGATCGCCGACATAGGCGCGTCCAAGAAGTGCTCTCGGACCAGCTGCATTGTCGCCGCGTCCTCGCCGCCGCGCTCGAGCCATGGCTCGAAGTCGTGTGTCTTGCGCACGATCTCCGTCTTTAAGATCCGAAAGCCGGCCTCTTCGGCGAACGCGATCCATTCCCCCTGCGTGTGGATCAGGCGATGGGTCGGATCTCGAAGCAATTCGACCTCGTGCTGGAACGCCGCACTTTCCCCATCGTCGGGCGCCAGGGTGTCGATGAAGATGAAAAGACCGCCGGGTCGCAAGACCCGACCGATCTCGCGCATCGCCAGCGCCACGTCGTCGAAATGGTGTGCGGCAAGCCGCGTGGTCACGATATCGAAGCTGGCGGCGGGGAATGGTAGTCGCTCCGCCGATGCCACGACGAATTCCGCATTTCGGACGCCGGCATCCTGGAAAAGTCCCCGGGCGGCGGCCAGCATGGCGTCGATCGGGTCGGTCAGCACGACGCGGGCGACCTTCGGCGCGAGGGCCAATGCGGTGTGACCGGCCCCGGTACCGATGTCCAGGACTTGCTCGGTACCGGCGGGTGCCGCAAAATCGACCACGAGCTGGAGCTCGTCACCGGTCTTGTGCTCGCCGGTCGCGTAGGCCTGCGCGGCCTTCGCCCAGCGGCGCGCGGCGCCCGTCACGCGCTCAGCTTAGAACGACGCTTTCGAGGACCTGCTTGACCAGGGTGCTGTTTGCGTCCGGGGTCAAGAAGGTGAAGAGGTAGTTGCGGCCGGTGGTGTGAACATAGACCGAGGTCGTGTACGGCCAGCCCTGGTCGGGCCGTGCCCAGGCCGACGTGACCCGGCAGGTGTCGAGGGCGACGCGTCCCACCTGTTCCGAGACTGTATAACTCCAGACCTGGATGGTGGCGCTATGATCGGCGACCGGCGCCAGGTCCGCCCGAACCGTCGGAGGCAGCTGCACGGTCAGGATGCTCGAGGTCGACGTCTGCAGTAAGAGAAAGGGAACCTCGTCGCCAGACCTGGTGACGGTTGTGAGGGACGGGTCCGAGCCGGCTGCCTGGTAACTCTGGGGCAGCATCAGGCTCCAGCCGAATCCGCTTGCGGCGTGAAGCGCCGTGCTACTGACGAAGTCGGCGCGCAGCCAGCCGGCCTGGCTCCCCAGCTTCGCGTGATACCAGAGGTTTCCGGAGGCGTCCGGAGCCCGACCGTCCGCGGTGGCCTGGGTGCCTTGTGACAGCGTCGCGACGCGTGCACTGGACGCGCTCGCGGAAGCCCGAAGGTTGACACCGAGCGGATCGTTGACCCAGATCGCAAACGGCAGCGCCGGCGCCGGGGAGGTGGCCGCGGTGGCCGACTTCGGCACCGGTAGCGATGCGGGGCAGGACGTCGGCGAGGCATGCGGGTCGATGCTGCTTGAGGCGGAGGGTTGAGGCCGGCTCGCCACGGCGTGGGTCTTGTAGAAGGACGTGAGCGGCCCAGCCAGCAGGAAGGCCGCAACGGCGCCGATAACCATCAGGGGGATCAGGCGGAGAGCCGACCTCATGGTCATGCAACGCCCGCCGTAACTGAGGAGTTACGCCAGCGGCCGGCGGTTCGGCAGCCCGGGCCGACGCGGAAATTCAGCGGGCGTCGGTGCCACTTTCTGGACAAACAGCAGTGATGTCCCGCCGGCCAGAGGCCGTTCGAGCCTGGGCGCGCCGCCGCCAAGTTGGCGGGCCGCCTGGTCGAGCCGATGCGGGTCGACGGCGCTGACTTCGGCAATGAGGTCTCCGCCACTTGTAACGAAGGGCAGGGCAAGCTCCAGCAGCACGGCCGCTGGAGCCGCTGCCCGCGAGATCGCCCGGTCGAACTGCTCCCGAAGCGCCGGCTGGTGACCGAGTTCCTCCGCCCGGCCCGGGAGCACCGCTACGTTGCGCAGCTCCAGGGTGCCGGCGACATGCTCCAGAAAGGCGCACTTCCTGACGTTCGCCTCGAGCAGGGTGAAGTGGACTGCTGGCAGCGCCAGCGCAAGCGGTACGGCCGGCAAGCCACCGCCGCTGCCGATGTCGATCACGCGTTGCACTCCGGTCCAGGACACGGCTAGCAGGGCGGCGGCGTCGTCGACCTGGGCCTCGACCTGCTCGAGGCTGCGGGCTCCCGTCAGGTTGACGGAGCGGTTCCATTCGAGCAGCAGCTCCGCGTACCGCTGAAGGGGAGGGCTCACAACCTTACAATATGGTCGTGCCGATCTACGAGTTCTCCTGTCTGAGCTGCCGCCATTCGTTCGATGTCTTCGGCGGCTACGCCAGCCGCGACGAACGCCAGGTCTGCCCGGAGTGCGAAAGCACGAACACCAGAGCGATGTTCTCCACCTTCGCGGTGACCGGCAAAAGCGAGGCCTCGGGAGTCTCGCCGTCCGCCGGCGGCTGTGGCTGCGGCGGCAGCTGCGCCTGCGCGAACTGACAACGCCGCTGTAGACACGGCGTTTAGGTTTCCTTCATTATTGTGGCCGTGGCCTCCAGCCCAGCCCCCATCCGCTTTCGGCCGATGCCGCTGCCCGAGCTGCTCGACGAGCTCTTCCGGCTCTATCGTCGGCACTTTAGCCTGATCGTCGTCGTCGCCCTGATTGTTGCGCTGCCCGGAGCCGTGTGGCAGCTGGTCACCGGCACCTATAAGCTGACCGCCAGCTCGTATACGAATCTGTTCACTACCTCCCCGGGGGCTGCGCCATCGTTCAGCAGCCAGCAGTTCTCAGATCTCGCCGGCGCCTTTGCGCTGGGCGCGTTGGGCGCCCTGATCCTGCTGCCGTTCAGCGTCGGAGCCGTCTACCGGGCCGTTACGGACGTCGCGCTGGGACGGCCCGCCACCATCGGGTCAGTCTTGCGGGAGACGCTGGCTCGCTACTTCCCATTGCTTGGCTTGGTCGCGCTGTTCGTCGGCATCGCTATCGTCTGGATGATCGCTTTGGTCATTGGCTTCGTGCTGCTGGTGCTGCCCGGCCTCGCGGTTATCGGTGTCGGGCTGTACTTTGGCGTCCGCTGGTCGCTGTCGGTCGCAAGCATGATGGCGGAGGATGTCGGGCCCATTCGAGGCCTGGGCCGCAGCTGGGCCCTGGTCAAGAGCCAGTGGTGGCGGACCGCGGGCATCCTCCTGATCGTCTTCATCATGCAGGCGATCATCGGGTACGCACTCGGATTCCTCTTCGGAGTCATCGCGGCGCTGGCAACGACTGGCGATGTCCGGCTGGCGGTGGTTGCCGTCGGTTCCACGCTGCTGGGTGCGCTGATCAACCCCATCACCACGATCGCCATCGTGCTCCTCTATTTCGATCTGCGGGTTCGTAAGGAAGGTCTCGATCTGGACCAACTCGCCCAGCAGACTTCCCCGGGCCCTGCCCCGGCCTAGCGCACCGGCGCTTCGGCGCGCGGGGCCACTCATCACCGGATTCGTCGTTGCCCTCCTATCCGTCGTGCCCGCATCGGCGAGCCAGGCCGACGATTACCGTAACGCCGTCCACCGGGCGTTAACCCTGGTGCAGTTTGCCGAGCGAGGCGATGCCCCGTCCGTCGGGCAAGCGCTGCAGGCGCTCGACTCGGCGCCCGGCCCGGGCCAGCCCGAGATCCTTAAAGACCTCCGGGCGGAGCCGCCCAACCTCACGGATGCGGACCAACGATTGCAGGCGTTGTTTACCGCTCTGCAGGCGAGCGTCGATACCCCGGATCCGGAGCGCGCCCGCGAGCAACTGACCACCATCCTCTCGATGCCGCGCTATGTCGGGCTTGCGACCGGGGCCCCTCTGTGGGTGCGGATCGTCGAGGCGGTCGGCGATGCCCTCGGTCGCTTCTTGAACTGGCTCGGCGTTGGCAATCTGAACGTCCCGCTCTGGCTGTGGTTGGGGCTCGCGGCGCTGATCATCCTCGGCATCATTCTGTGGCCGATTCGTGGAGCGTTGGGCCGAGGGGGGCGGGAGGCGGTGCCGAGGTCGACGCCGTCGCTGACGCGTCCTCGGGTGGACTTCTTCGCCGAAGCTGATCACCTGGCAGCGGCCGGCGACTACCTCGGCGCGATCCAGGCCCTCGCTGGCGGTGTCGCGGTGAAAATCAGCGGCGAGCGCGCCTGGGACCGCAGCCCCTTTACCGTGCGCGAGCTATTTCAACGAAGCGAGCATCCGGAGGTGCTATGGCCGCTCCTCCGTTCGTTCGAAGAGGCCAGCTACGGTCATCGGGTGCCCGACCAGCCCATGTACGACAAGGCCGCCGCGGCCGCGCAACCGTACCGCCGGGCGGTGGCATGACTCGGCGCCGCTGGGTCCTGCTCGGCGTCGTGACGGCCCTGATCGCGGTCGTCGTGCTCCTGCGCGGCACCGCCGGCAACGATTCTCCGGAGCACAGCTCGGCCAGCGATGCCGGCAACGGGACGTCGGCGCTTCGCTACTATGCGCAAGCCTTGGGACACAACACGGGAACGGTTGAGGGGGAGTTTGATTTGCCATCGTCACCCGCCTTGTTGTTCATCTTCAGCCCGACGACCGGCTTCAACTCAGCCGAGGCACAACGGCTCAATGGCTGGCTGTCGTCTGGCAACGTGGTCGTCTACGCTGCCGAGGCAAACCGGGTCGATCCGCAGCTCGACCAGCAGTTTGGGCTGCACCGCTCTCGCGGCAGCGTCGATGCCTCGGCCCGCGCCGCAGCCCCACTGTTCGGTGGTGTCGATTCCCTGTCGGGCGCATCTCAGGCGCCGTCACTTACTCCATCGGCTTCGCAGGTTCCGCTCTTTCGAAACCAGAAGGCTGACGTGCTGGCTGTGCGCAGCACCGTCGGCGCAGGGCAGCTGATCGTGCTCAGCGATCCGCTGGTGCTTTGCAACAGCTACCTGAAGCTCGCCGACAACGGCCGGTTCGCGGCCGACCTGATCGCCATGGCGCCAAACGGCGGTCCGGTACTGTTCGACGAGTTTCACCATGGACAAACGGCCGGCGCCGCCCCACCCGAAACGGCGTGGATCGCTACGCCATGGGGCGCGGCGCTGGTTTTGACCGTCGTCATTCTCTTTGTCGGCCTGGCGATGCGGGGCCGCGCTTTCGGTCCGCCCATAGCACTGCGCCAGCGCGCTGATCGGTCCACCGCAGAGTACGCGGCCGCGGTGGGGAGCCTGTTACATCGGACCGGGGCCCGACGTGTCACCCTGGACACATTGCTGGCGGCGACCCGCCGCGCCGTCGCGGAGCGCGTCGGACTTGGCGGTGGTACGCCGGGGGGCCAGTTACTGGAAACGATTGCGCAGCGGTCGCCGGCCGACGCGGCCGAATTGTCCCGGGCTGAGGCGGGGCTGCCAGCCGCCGTGACCTCAGAAGCGACGGTGCTGGAGATGGCCCGAAGCCTGCACGACCTCGCCTACCCGATGTCGACCGCCAAGAACCAGAAGGAGTCCGCATGAAGGCAGCCGACTTTTATACGCGCTTTCGCTCCGAGGCGTCCAAGGCAGTGGTGGGGCAGGATGAGGCCGTGCGGCTTTGCGCCCTGGCCCTGATCGCCCAGGGCCACGTCTTGCTGGAGGGCGTGCCCGGCGTTGGGAAGACGCTGCTCGCCAAGACCATCGCCCGCCTGCTCTCACTGCAGTACGGCCGCGTGCAATTCACGCCCGACTTGATGCCGGCGGACATCGTCGGCACCTCGGTCTACGACCTGCAATCGCGCTCTTTTCGGGTCCGCCAGGGCCCGGTCTTCACCAACATCCTGCTGGCCGACGAGATCAATCGCGCCCCAGCCAAGGTTCAGGCAGCCCTGCTGGAATCGATGGAAGAGCGCGGCGTCAGCATGGAAGGCCAGCAGCTGCCGTTGCCCGACCCGTTCATGGTGCTGGCCACGCAGAATCCCATCGAGTACGAGGGCACCTACCCGTTACCCGAGGCGCAACAGGACCGTTTCCTTTTCAAGGCCGTGATGAACTATCCGAAGCCCGAGCAGGAGCTCGAGATGCTGCGACGGTGGGATGCCGGCATCGAGTTGAGGGATCCGGCACGGGCGGGTGTCGAGCCGGTGCTCGATGCCGCAACAATCATGGAATGCCGCGAGGAAGCGCGCAAGGTCACCGTCGAGGAGAAGATCCGGCGGTACATTATCGAACTGGCGGTTTCGACCCGACAGGCCGCCGAGCTGGTTCTAGGCGCGAGTCCACGTGCCGAGGTGCTGCTGCTGCTGGCCTCCAAGGCTGTTGCGGCGTTTGACGGACGTGACTATGTGACCCCGGACGATGTGAAGGGGCTCCTGCGCCCGACCTTCCGGCATCGACTGCTGCTCCGCCCTGAGGCGGAGGTGGGGGGCCAGACCGCCGACAGCCTGCTCGACTCCGTGATCGCCCGGGTTACGCCGCCGCGTTGAGGGTGGCGCCCCTGACGCTGGTGCCGCAGCCGCGCCTCCTGATTGCCCTTCTTCTGGGCGCGATCCTGATCCTGCTGATCCTGGCGCATCCGGTTTTCCTGGTCGTCTTCCTTGGCTATTACGCCGTGCTGCTGGGTCTCGCCCTCGCCGACGCCAGCCGGCTGCCGAAAACGTCGGGCTTCATGGCCAGCCGGGTGCTGCCACAACCATTTTCGCTGGGCGAGGTCCAGTCGGTTCAAGTGCTGGTCGCCCACGCCGACGCGGCCGGACTTCCGGCGGAAGTGGCCGACCACGTACCCGCGGAGCTGCAGCCCGATCGCCGGATCCTGACCGGCAGCTTCGACGGCGAAGGACTGCTCGGCGTCGAGTACACGGTGCAACCTCCGCATCGCGGTGCGTACCTGTTCGGACCGGTCGACCTCCGCTGCTGGCGGCCGGGTGGCTGGCTCATCCGGCAGGTACGGATCAAGGCCGGCGAGCCGGCGGCCGTCTATCCCGACGTGCTCGCGATCCGTCGCTACGAGCTGATGCTGCGTCGCGGCATGCGGATCATGATGGGGCTCCGGCGGGCGCGCCCGCCGGGCGCCACCACGGCGTTCGCAGGGTTGCGCGACTACCTCGCCGGGGATGACGTCCGGCGGATCAGCTGGAAGGCGACGGCACGGCGCGACCGCCCGGTCGTGATGGAAGTCGAAGCCGAGCGCGGACAGCAGGCGATCATCGCGCTCGATTGTGGACGGTTGATGACCGCCCCGGCCGGGCTGCTCACCAAGCTGGATCACGCCATCAACGCGGCCCTGCTGCTGGCCTGGGTGGCGCAGAGCCAGGGCGACAAGGTCGGGATGCTCACCTTCACCGACGGTGTTCGGCGCTTCGTGCCACCGCAGCGTGGCGCAGCGCAGGTGAGTCAGCTCAACAAGGTGCTCTACGACGTGAAGGCTGAGTACGCCGAACCCGATTTTGCGGAAGCCTTCGCTCAGCTGGCCTTTCGGGTCAGCCGCCGCTCGTTGGTTGTGGTGCTCACCGACGTGCTGGATCCAGAGGCATCGCGTGATCTGGTCGCCCACGCGATCCGGTTGAGCCGTCGCCACCTGGTGATGGTCGTCGCGATGTCCGACCCCGAGCTGCTGGCGGCGCGCGACGCCCCCATCAAGCGGGTCTCCCGCGCCTATGAATGGGCTGCGGCCGAAGAGCTCCTCTCCGCCCGGCGCGCCAGCTTCGAGCAGCTGCGGCAGGGTGGCGTCCTGGGCCTCGATGTTGAGGCCGGCCAGCTCAGCCCCTCGTTGGTGGAGCGCTACCTGGAGCTCAAGGAGCGGGCGTTGCTGTGATGCCGGCTCGGTGTCGACCGGTGAAGAGCAGGTACGCGTAGAGCAGGGCCCCAGTCGTCAACCCGACCAGGACCTTGACCGCGGTGGGCGCCGCTGAGGGGCTGAGGTTCCCCTCGATGATGCCGGCGATGATGAGGAGCGGCGCCACGCCGGCCAGGATGATGAGGGCTTTGCGTGCCGCCAGCACCAGGGCATCGCGCCGCCGGTAGGCGCCGGGCAACAGAATGGCCCAGCCCATCATCAATCCTGACGCGCCGGCGGCTACCACCACGGAGAGCTCGATCACGCCATGGCCAATGACGAAATCGAGCAGGCCGGGGGCGATGCCGTATGCGTTCGTGAGCGCCAGCAGGCCACCCAGCTGGATACCGTTCGTCATCAACACATAGATGGTCGGCAAGCCGAGCAGCACGCCAAACGCGAAGGCGAGGATCGAGACACCGATGTTATTCGTCATGATCACGCCCGACGCCAGCGCCCGGGTGTCCGGCGGAATCTGAGTCCAGAGCTGGTGGTTGTGGACCCCTTGCACGATCTGCGGGGGCACCAGCGCGTACGCCAGGTTCGGGTCGAGGCTGACGGCGATGAAGGCGATGACCGCTGGTCCGAACAGCAGAAGCGCGGCGGCGATCAGGTAGGGGGCGGCCTCGCGGTAGGTCTGTGGCAGCGTGCGTTTGTAGAACACCGCGATCCGCTCAGCCAGGTTGCCGCCCTGTCGATACACCGCGGCGTGGCCCCGGGCGACCAGGCCGTTGAGATACCCCGCCACCGGCTCAGTCGGCCAATCGCGTCTGGCTCGGGCGAGGTCCGCGGTCGCGCGGCGATAGAGCGCCGCCAGCGACAAGACCTCAGTGGGCAACAGGCCGCCGACACGGCTCGTCCCGGCCCGGGTCAGCAACTTCTCGAGCCGGTCCCACTCGGGGCGCCGGCGGGTCACGAACTCATCCGCGCGCACCTCTCCATGATGAGGCACTGGACGCACCCGGCTTTGGCGTGCCTGTCGCAGCACTGCGACGCCATACCGCAAAGCGGACGGTAGACTGCATGCGTGCAGCCGCCCGATGCGGCCGACGACCTGATTGTCTCCACCCCGGAACGGGTGGCGTTCCAGTACGAGATCGCCGGCATTGGAAGTCGTTTCCTGGCCCAGTTCATCGACGTGCTGATCATTACGGTGATCCAGATCGTGATCACCATCGGGGCGGGGGCGCTCGGCGGCCTCTTCAATTCGATCCAGGTCTTCGGA
>VBEN01000183.1 GCA_005881175.1 Chloroflexota bacterium | reverse complement strand
CCAGCGCGGCCGTCACCAGCCCGATCGCGGCGTAGAGAGCGAACAGAAGTCGGCCCTGATCAAGGTCCGTTGCTGTGCCGGCGGCCAGTGCGCCCACGGCTGCGGCGAGCCCGCCTGTGAGCGAGTATCGGGCGAAGGCGACATTGCGGCGAACGGGTTCTACCGACTCCGCGAGCGCGGCCTGCTCGATCGAAGCGAACGGCCCGAGGTCGACGCTTGCCGCGCCCAGCATCCCGGTCACGGCGGCAATGCCGAGCAAGATCGGGGATGTCGCCAGCGCGAGATCCGCGCCGGCGATGGTCATCAACATGCCCGCGGAAGCCAGCGTGGCTCGGCGGCCGATCCGCGAGGCGAGGGCTGCGGCCAGGACCCCGCTAATCGCGGCGCTCAGTAGCCCAATGGTGAGGATGACACCAATGGCGCCGGCGCTGAGACCGCGCCGTTCGAGGTGGAGGCCGACGAGGACGGCGGCCATCCCGAAGCCGAAGGCGCGAAGCAGCCGCGCGGCGAGGATGAGTGCGAAATCGCGAGCGATCCGTGCCAAGCTAGGCGGCCCTCCACCCTGACCCTCCCCCAACGGGGGGAGGGAAATTAGGTCTTGTGCTGACACCAGGTGTAGAGCGCGTCGTACATCGGCGATTCGAGCTGAATCTTTTCCTGATCGCGCTCGCCAAGCATCAGCGCGAAGCCTCGGGCAATGGCGCTCAGCCCTGCGGACTCGGGCGTGATCTTCACATCGTCGGCCACGTCGGCACCATGGACGATACGCGCCAGCTCCGCGAGCGCTGGATCGGTGATCTGGTATTTGCGGACGATGGATTCGAAGCTGCATCGTCCATCGACATGGCCGAGCTCGACGTTCGGCACGTCATAAGGAATCGCGTGCTCGCGCTCGGCGGTCGCCATGACGTCGGCGGCCGGTACAAACAAGAACTCGGCCTCCGGGTCGACAAATCGCTTGATGAGCCAGGGGCAGGCGACCCGATCGACGTTCGCGTTCGCGCGGGTGACGTATTTCATGATCGTCCAGCGTACCCCCACCCGAATCTGGACTAAGATGGGCTGCCGAAACGATGGGATTACTACAGGGCTTTGCCGTAGAAACGAGCGGCCTGAGCAAGCGATATTCGACCGGCGTGCTTGCGGTCGACGACCTGAACCTGCGGGTCCGGACTGGTGAGGTCTACGGCTTCCTCGGTCCGAACGGCGCCGGCAAGACCACCACTCTCCGCATGCTCTCCGGCCTGCTTCGGCCGACATCGGGCAGCGCAACGGTAGCGGGGGGCGCCCCCGGCAGCCCGGGCAGTCTGACCCGGATGGGCGCGATGGTGGAGACGCCCGCGTTTTACCCGTACCTATCCGGCCGCGACAATCTGCGCGTCGTCGCCCGCTATGCCGGTGTGCCCACGTCGCGCATCGAGCCGGTTCTCCGTCAGGTCGACATGACAGACCGGGCCCACCACAAATTCCGCACGTATTCGACCGGAATGAAGCAGCGGCTTGGCGTGGCGGCGGCACTGTTGAAGGATCCCGCGCTGCTCATCCTCGACGAGCCCACCAGCGGTCTCGACCCGCAGGGGACGGTCGAGATGCGGGAGCTGATCAAGGAGTTGCGACACGGCGGCCGGACGGTGCTGCTCTCGAGTCACCTGCTGAATGAGGTGGAGCTGACTTGCGATCGGGTGGGCGTGATCGCCAAGGGGAAGCTGGTTGCCGAAGGCACGGTCGACGAACTGCGGGCACGCAGTGGCGGCAGCTCGCTGTTGGTGCGGGCGACGCCGCTTGATCAGGCGCAGCGCCTGCTCCAGTCGTTGCTGCTAGCGAGCCAGATCCAGGTTCGCGATGGCGTCTTCAGTCTTGCCGTCGATCCCGCCCAGGCAGCCGCGATCAACCGGCGGCTGGTGGCGGATGGAGTGGATGTCAGCGAGCTGCGCGTCTCCGAGCAGTCATTGGAGGACGTATTCCTGCAACTGACGGAGCAGGCCCCCACCCCGCCCACCCCCGCAAGCGGGGGAGGGGAAAAACAATGATCGCCAGTCTTCGTGCGGAATCGCTCAAGACGCGGAAACGCTGGGCGAACTGGATCCTGTTCGGGATCTTGCTCCTGGCGCTCATCCTTCTGGGCTACGTGCTGACTTACGTGGTGCTGTCGAACCCACCGCGCAACTTCGAGAGCCGGGTGCCGGCGCGAATCCTGAAGCGCGAGGTCTTTCCAGAGAATCTCATTCCGAATATGTTGTCGCTTACGTCGACCATCGGCGCCGCGATCATGATCATCCTGGGCGGGCTCAGCACCGCCAGCGAATACGGCTGGTTGACCGCCCAGACCATCCTGATCCAGAAGCCTGGCCGAAGCGCGGTACTGCTTGGCAAGCTCGTGATCCTCGCCATCGTCACCCTGCTCATTGCCGTCGTGGTCCTTGGTGCCAGTGCGCTCACTAGTTACCTGCTCGTAACGATCGACGGTGGCTCCAGCAGCTGGCCGTCGGCGAACCTGCTGCTCAAGGGTTTCAGCGCGCTCTGGCTGGAGTTCGCTGTCTGGACGGCATTTGGCATGTTTCTTGGCATCGCATTCCGGAGCACCGCGGCGGCCATCGGTGGGGGCCTCACCTACCTGTTCGTCGGCGAGGCTCTGCTTGCCCAGCTGCTCCGGAACACAGAGGGCGTGAAGGAGGTCCTGCGGTTTCTGCCCGGCGTCAATGCCGCCGGCGTCAACGCCAGCTTCGGCCTGACATTCCGGAATCTGAATGCCACGACGCAACTGGTGGACGCCACCCGGGGCACCATCACGCTGCTTGTTTACCTGGCCGTGTTCACCGTGCTGGCGCTGCTGATTTTTCGGCGACGCGACGTCGGCGGCAGCTAGGCGGCCTTCGGCGGGCGGTTGTAGAGCAGCCAGTACATTCCGAGCGCCCGGGCCGACTCTTTGAACTGATCGAAGTCAACCGGCTTCACGATGTAACTATTCACGCCCAGCCGGTAGCTTTCGATCAGGTCGCGCTCCTCACGCGAGGAAGTCAGCATGACCACCGGAATGGTGCGGGTACGCGGGTCCTGCTTGACCCGGCGAAGGACTTCGAGTCCGTCGATGAACGGAAGCTTGATATCGAGCAGAATGACGTGGGGATGCTCATTGACATCCCGGTCCGCATAGCGGCCGGTGCAGAAGATATATTCGAGCGCTTCCTGCCCGTCCCGAACCACCTGGACCGTGTTCGCCAGGTGATACTTGCGGAGCTCGTGAAGCGTGAGCTCCTCATCGTTGGGGTTGTCCTCGACCATGAGGATGTCTACGCGGCCGTCGGGACTTGCCATTCTTCTGCTCCTTTCAACGTGAAGTAGAACGTCGCGCCCTGGTCAATCTTTGCTTCGGCCCAGATGCGGCCGCCGTGGCGCTCGACGATCCGGTGCACGATGGCGAGGCCGACCCCCGTTCCCTCGTAATCCTGGCTGCGGTGCAGCCGCTGGAAGACGCCAAACAGTTTGTCCGCATATTGCATGTCGAAGCCGGCTCCGTTGTCCCGTACGAAGAAGACAGGGCCTTCGCCGGCGCGGCCGGGTTGGGTACCGATTTCGATGCGGGCGCTTTCCCGCTTCCCCGAGTACTTGATCGCGTTGCTGAGCAGGTTCATGAACACCTGCTCCAGCAGCAGCGGGTCGACCGTGCAGTCGGGCAGCTCGCCGATGACGAGTTCGATGTTGCGGCCTTTCATCTCGGGCGCCAGCTGGGCGAGGGCGCGGTCGACGGCATCCCGGGTCTTGACCGTTTGGGTGCGGAGAGTCTGGCGTCCGAGACGTGAGAATGCCAGCAGATCGTCGACCAGATTGCCCATGTGGTCCCCGTTGTCTTTGACTCGCTGCAGGTAGCCGCGGGCATCCTCTGGCAGGGTCGCCGCATATTCCTCGAGAAGGATGCTGGTGAAGCCGTTGATGGCGCGCAGTGGCGCCCGCAGGTCGTGGGAGATGGTGTAGGAGAAGGCCTCCAGCTCGCGGTTTGCTGATTCCAGCTCGCGCGTTCGGGCGGTAACTTGCTCGGCCAACCGGACCCGCTCGAGCCCGGTCGCCACGAGCGATGCATATTGCTGAATCCATGCTTGCTCATCACTACCGAAGACCGGGGTAAAGGGACCGCCGACGAGGACGAGGGAAGCCTCGCTCGCGGGCAGTCCGACAACGATGGCCGTGCGTGGCGGCCTCCCGCCGAGCGGAACCGTGCGCTGCCTGTCGCCCGAGCCAGCCAGGGCTTTCACCTGCTCGGCCTCATCCCGGCTCATCCCATGGATCGCCAGGATGGCGGTCCCCGAGGCGAAGAAGCCCGAGTCGGTTCCAGTCAGTCGAACGGCCCACTCGAGGGCCCGGCGGGCGAGCGCCGTCTGATCGGTCGAGAAAATCACGATGTCGTGGGTCGCTTGTTGGAACTTGCTCTCCTCGCCCTGGCGCCAGGCGCGGCGCAGCCAGGTTGGTGCCGCAAAGCCGGCATAGAGGAGCGGCACGATCGCGATGCTGGCCAGGGCGAACCCGATCTGGACTGCCGGCTCTTTGGCCAGCGAGGCGGTGAAGACGGCCGCCAGCAAGATGGCGATGATACCTAGGTAACCGAGGCTCAGCGCCCGCATGCGGGCCCGCTGGACGGCGGTGCGCCGCCGGGCGTTCAGCCAGAGGCGGATGCTGGGCTCCCCGACGCATCCGCTCCAGACCACGATGAACGCCACCAGGGCGGCGAACTGCAGCGGTTTTGGCGCATTTCGGCCGTAGACGAGCTGGAGGGCGATCAAGAAGAGAGCCGTCAGGGCCGCAGCCCCCAACACCAGGCGTCGGGTCCGTGGCATCAGGGGAATGACGCTGTCCCGGAAGAGCATCAGGGCCAGCCCGGAGGCCAGGAAGATCACGATCGTGAAGTAGCTGCTCACGGCGGTGAAGCCAGGGCCCAGGAGCTTGCCGACCTGGCCGAGAACGGATACGGCGGCCAGGCAGCCGATCGCCAGGGCCAGGTACATCTGGCTGACGGCTTTGGTCCCAAGCCAGTCGCGAATCGACAGCGCAGCGATCGCGACGAAAGCCGCTGCGCTGGCGGCCTGCAGGATAGGCACGATCGTGACAGGCGTCACGGCTTGTAGAACTCGCGGGGTCAACACTAATTGCTCGGTGACCCGTTGGAAGGTGAGGGCCGATGACCGGACGACCGCTCCGTCTGCTGATCCTGGAAGACCGCCCCGAGGACGCCGAGCTGGCCCTCCGGGAGCTTCGCCGGGCTGGATTTGATCCGTCCTGGCGGCGCGTCGACGACGAGGCCGGCTTCAAAGCCAATCTCGACCCTGAGTTGGACCTGGTCCTCGCCGACTATCACCAGCCCCAGTTCGACGCCCTGCGAGCCCTGAAGCTGATGCAGGATGCCGGCCTGGAGATCCCCTTCGTGATCGTGTCGGG
>VBEN01000182.1 GCA_005881175.1 Chloroflexota bacterium | reverse complement strand
TTCCCTGGTTCTCGGCGCCCTTCGGTCGCGACGCCCTGATCACTTCAATCCAGACCTTGATGCTCAACCCAGAAATCGCGCGCGGGACGCTGCGCTATCTCGCCCAGCAACCTGGCCGGCAGTTTGACCCGGCGCGCGAAGAAGAGCCGGGGAAGATCCTGCACGAGGTTCGCTATGGCGAGCTGGCCAATCTCAAGCAAATCCCTCACACTCCCTACTACGGTTCCGTCGACAGCACGCCGCTGTTTCTCGTGTGCGCCGTCGAAATGATGGACTGGCTCAATGACCAGGACCTCTTCGTTGAGCTGCTGCCGGCACTCCTCAACGCCCTGGCCTGGGTCGACGGCTACGGCGACGCCGACCATGATGGGTTTGTCGAGTATGCGGAACGCGCCAGCGGCGGTGTGCGCAACCAGGGTTGGAAGGACTCCTCCGATTCGCTGCTCTACCCCGACGGCCGGTCGGTGGAATTGCCGGCGGCGCTGGTCGAAGTCCAGGGTTACGTCTACCAGGCCAAGGTCGGGCTCAGCCGCATCCTTGAGCGGCTCGGCCAGTCCGTCATGGCCGAGCGTCTTGCGGACGAAGCCGCAGAGCTTCGCCGGCGCTTCGAGCTCAAGTTCTGGCTCGATGCCGAGCAGTTCTACGCCCAGGGACTCGACCGACACAAGTCGCCGATTCCGTCGATCACTTCGAATCCGGCGCACTGCCTGTGGGCTGGCATCATCGATCCGGAGCGTGCCGAGCTGCTGCGCGACCGACTGATGGCGCCTGACATGTTTTCGGGCTGGGGGATCCGTACCCTGTCGACCAACTCACCGCATTACAACCCGATGAGCTACCACAACGGCACGGTGTGGCCACACGATAACTCGATCGCGGTCGCGGGACTGCGCCGCTACCGGCACGCCGAAGCGGCCGGACAGGTGATCGATGGGATCATGGAGGCGGGCGTGCGCATGCCCAACCACCGTCTCCCGGAATTGTTCTGCGGTTTCCGGCGTGATACCCGCTACAACAATGGTCCCGCCGAGTACCTCGTGTCGTGCAATCCGCAGGCCTGGGGCGCGGGCGCCGCGTTTCACCTGATGCAGACGGCGTTGGGGATCGTGCCGGACACCACGGCCGGACGGGTGTACCTCAATCCCATTCCATTCGGCCAGGCGCGCAGCGTCGAAGTGCACGGCATGCGGCTGGGAAGTGGCAAACTCTCCTTCAGGGTGGGCTACAACGGGGGCCGTCCACATGTCGAGGTGCTGGAAAAGCCCGACGACCTCACGGTGATCCTCGATGAGCCGCCCGTCATCACCTGAAACGCCTCAAACGCTCGCCTGGCACTAGGACGTCTCAAACGCTCCCATGGCACTAAAGCGCCGGTCGCGTGGGGCGACGCCCCGAGCGCCGCTCGCGTGGGCCGGCGGGCCCGGCGCGTTGAAGTGACGACGCGCGCGCGCGTCGGGCTTCTGCACTACACCTGTCCGCCGGTCATCGGTGGCGTGGAAACCATCCTCTATGAGCAGGCCATCCGCCTGGCGGCGCGCGACCATCCCGTTACCATCTTGAGCGGTCGCGGCGGACCGCTCCCGGACGCGCGCGGCGTCGAGCTCGTCATCATCCCCCAGCTGGACTCGCGTCATCCGCAGGTGAGCGCGGTGCGTGATGCCCTCAACCAGGGCCAGGTCCCGGCAGAATTCGCCACCCTGCAAGCGGAAATCGAGCAGCTTCTCTCGCCGCAGCTGGCGCAACTCGATGCCCTGATCGTCCATAACGCCATGACGCTGCACTTCAACCTTGCGCTGACGGCGGCGCTGTGGACCCTGGCCGGCCGCGATCGAGCGCGCATCATCTCCTGGGTGCACGACCTGAGTTGGGTCAATCCGCTCTACCGGCCCTGGATGCACCAGGGCGAGCCATGGGATCTCCTCCGCCGTCAGCACCCGAAGATCACCTCGGTCTTCGTGTCGGCGCAGCGGCTGGCTGAATGGCGAGAGCTGACCGGCGCGGTGATCGACTCAACCCATGTCATCCCCAACGGCATCGACCCCGCGACGCTGCTCAAGATCGGCGCTCGTGCCCGTGAGCTGGCGTCGCGCATCGGGCTGATGAGCAGCGATGTCGTGATGCTGGCTCCGGTCCGCATCACCAAGCGAAAGAACCTCGAGTGGGCCGTCGAGGCGGCGGCCGGGGTACGCGCGTCCGGGCGACGCGTCCAGCTGGTAATCACCGGTCCGCCCGGCCCGCACAATCCGCGCGCCCAGGACTACGTCGACGAGCTCAAGCACCTTCGGGACGAGCTCGGCCTGCGCGAGTCGGTCCACTTTCTGTTCGAGGAAGCCGGCGGGCCGAAGGACGCCTACGCCGTCGACGCGGCGACGCTCTCTGACCTTTATATGCTGAGTGACGTCGTGGTTCTACCCAGCGCCAGCGAGGGGTTCGGGCTGCCACTCGCGGAAGCGGCCATCTTTCGCGTGCCGGTGGTGTGCACCGACCTGCCTGCGTTTCGCGAGGTGGCGCCCGAGGGGGTGACGTTCGTCTCGACCGAAGGCGGGTCGGCCGCCTTCACCGCCGCGGTACTGAAGGCACTCGAGTCGCCGCCGACGCGCCTGCGCCGCCACGTCCTCGGTGCCCTCTCCTGGGACCGGCTCGTCGCGGAGCGCATCGAACCACTGCTGTCGACGCCGGCGTGAGCCACTATCGGGTCCTGATCCCGACGACGAACCCGGCCCGGACTGGGCCGCTGCTCAAGGCCGTCTCGCCGTTCCTCAATGCCGAGGATTCGCGCGGCACCTTACTCGGCGTCATCGAGATGGCCCCGGAGCGGCCCTTGAGTGAGGGGGTCGAGGTGGCGCGAGCCTATCGCGCGCTGCTTTCCCGCATCACCCGCTATGCGGAACGCGGACCGGGTGAGCTTCGCGGTCAGGTCCGCATCGCGCATGTCGCCGCGCAGGGTATCCGGGAAGCCGTCCTCGAGACGGACACCAACCTGCTGGTGCTCGAGGCCGGCGCCGGCCAGGGCGCGCGCCAGGACGGCCTCTGGGTGAATGCGGTCGAGGATATCCTGGTCGACCCGCCCTGCGATGTGGTGCTGGTCAGACCGGACACGACGCCGGTTCGGAGCGTACTCGTACCGGTGCGCGGCGGTCCCAGCGCCGAGCTGGCCCTGCGGCTGGCCACCACCATCTGCAAAGAGACCGGCGCCGAGCTCTGTGTCCTGCATGTCTTCAATCCACGGATCTCGGCCGACTCCCGACAGCGAGAGGAGACGGCGTTCCTCAAACTCTCGAGCGCGGTGGACGTGCCGGTGCGGCGCATCACCCTCTTCAGCACCTCGGTGCGGGAGGCCATCGTGCGCGAGGCGTCACAACACCAGCTGGTCGTCCTGGGAGCGACCATGAGCCTGATGCACCGGCCAATGGTGCTGGGCGCCCCCGTCAGCCGGTTGCTGCGACGGATGCCGGGCAGTGTCATGGTGGTAAAGACCGCCGGCCCGGTCAGCGCGCTCAAGGACCCCGACCGTCCGTTCCGCGTCGAGACCCGAGCCGCCGCGGCGGAACGGGTGGACCGCTGGTTCGCGGAGAACACCTTTCACAGCCGCGAGTTCGCCGACTTGCGACGGCTGGTCGACTTGAAACAACGCCAGGGGGTGACCATCAGCCTCGGGCTTCCGACTCTCAACGAGCAGAACACCATCGGCAAAGTCATCCGCACCTTTAAACACGCGCTGATGGACCGCGTTCCGCTGGTCGATGAGATCGTGGTGATCGATTCGGGATCGTCGGACCGCACGGCGGCGATCGCTGAGCGCGCCGGCGTCACGGTTGTGCAGCACAGCGAGATCCTCTCGCGTTACGGCGTGTTCCAGGGCAAAGGTGAAGCCCTCTGGAAGAGCCTCTTCGTCTTGAAGGGCGACCTGATCTGCTGGGTTGACACCGACATCAGCAACATCCATCCCAAATTTGTCTACGGCCTGCTCGGTCCCCTGCTCAGCGATCCCGAGATCCACTACGTCAAAGGCTTTTACCGTCGGCCGTTGCAGTTCGGTGCGGAACTGCAAGCGCAGGGTGGCGGACGCGTCACCGAGCTCGCGGCCCGGCCCTTGCTCAATCTATTCTTTCCGGAGCTATCCGGCCTCGTCCAGCCGCTGTCGGGCGAGTACGCCGGCC
>VBEN01000118.1 GCA_005881175.1 Chloroflexota bacterium | reverse complement strand
ACGCGGGTCACGTCGGTGGTGGGTTCGATGAGCGGAGCCTGGAGTCTGTGTCCAAACTCATGAAGCCACTCATCACCAAGGCGTCACCATTTAGCGGCGAGCCACCGCGTGGCAATGAGAAACCCACCTGGGTTCGCCCGAAGCTCGTGGCCGAAGTCAAGTTTGCGGAGTGGACGCGCGACGGCGTGATGCGCCAGCCGGTGTTCCTCGGAATGCGTGACGACCTCGACCCGCGCGAGGTACGTCGGGAACAACCCCACGATGCGGATCGCGAGATGGCGCAGGCCAATCGCACCGTGAAGCCTTCGGCGAAACCGGCGACGCGCGCCACGGCAACACGAGCTGCCGGCTCGCAGGTCAAACGCCAACAGGTTGCCCGCAAGACATCAACGCCGGTTGCGCGCCCACGGGTGTTGGCACCCAGCAAGGCCACCGCCGCGGACATCCCCGCCACACCACTCAGTCGGGCGGCGGCCCAGATCGCGAAAAAGCTGGGGACTGACATTCGTGGCGCCACCGCTAGCGAGCTCGAGGCGCTCGCCGCCATCCACAGGGAGGGCAATTGGGAAATCGGCGGCCGTACCGTCCATCTCACGAACCTGGATAAGCTGCTCTTCCCCGAAGACCGCTTCTCCAAGCGCGACCTGATCCGCTACTACGTCCAGGTCGCACCCGTGATGATCCCGTATTACAGCGACCGGCCGCTGTCCATGAACCCGCACCCCGACGGCATCCATGGCAAGAGCTACTGGGTGAAGGACAAGCCGGATTACGCACCCGACTGGATTCCTACCTTCCGCTACCAGGACCAGAAGAGCCTCAAGGATTGGATCCTTATCGAGGAAGTGGCTACCCTGGCCTGGCTCGCGAACCATGCGGTGATCGACATGCATCCCTGGTACTCGCGGGTGGACAAACCAGAGTATCCGGACTGGTCCGTGGTGGACCTCGATCCTGCCGAGGGCGCGACCTTCAAAGACGTGATCGCCGTGGCGAAGGTGGTCAAGAGCGCGCTCGACCACCTGAAACTGAAAGCGCTCCTCAAGACAACCGGACAGAGTGGGCTGCACGTCTACATCCCGGTTGAGCGCCGCTATACGCTGGAGGAAAGCCGTGGCTTCGTCGCCACGCTGGCTCATATGATCGCGGAGCTGATGCCCGACAAGGTCACCGAAGTCTGGGAGGTCAAGCGTCGCACCGGCAAGATCCGGATCGACTACACGCAGAACGTCATCAACAAGACGCTGGCCGGGCCCTATTCGGTCCGCCCCGCCCCGCGGGCCCCGGTCTCAACCCCGATTGCGTGGCGCGAGCTCGATGATCCTCGGCTGCGACCCGATACGTGGACGATCAAAACCCTTGGCGACCGCTTGCTTGAGGTCGGTGACCTCTTTCACGATGCCCTGACCCTGCACCAGCGATTGCCGGCGCTCTGACGTGGCCGATAGCGCCCCCCTGCCTTCCGACCTCCCGGCGATCCAGGTCCTGATCGATGCCTGGATCAAGCGGCGCGGACATTACTGGTCGCCGCTTTCGCAGTACGCCCGATTGGCCGAGGAAGTCGGCGAGCTCGGCCGTGAGCTGAATTTTCGCTTCGGTGACAAACGGCGCACCGCGAAGGATGCACCCGGCTCGCTCACTGATGAGCTCGGTGATGTGCTATTCATCGTGGTGTTGCTGGCCAATGACCTCGGCATCGACCTGCTAACTGCCCTCGCGGCAACGCTGCGAAAGTACGAAGGCCGAGTTTGACCCTGTCTCCTACACCGCTTTTCCACAGGATTTTTGCACGTCTCGTTGCGAGCTGGTGGAGAAAGACCCGCAACAAATGTTCCGTCTGGACGCCTGAATCGGTGGGCCGTATTTTTATCTCCCTTGCTTGACAAAGCCGGGCTTAAAGAGGCAAAGGGGTCAGCGGCCTTGACACTGGCCGAAGCTGGCAGTAGAATCGGCAAAACCTATATATGGTGTTGGACCTGATCATCAGCCCCCACATTTAGGGGAGGTAGCGAACCAAGGCTTACGCGAAAGGGGAAGTACCGGCGGCGGCAGACGCCGGACGGCGCGCAGTGTGCCGGGCGCTCGTCATATGAGCTAGGGGGTGACCATGCTCAGGAACACGCTCAGGATGATCAATCAGCAGGATCAGTGGTTTAACCAGTTGCGGCGGGAGGAGTCAAACCGCCGGACGCTTCGCTACTCGCTCTATCAGGCGCTCGAACAGGTGGAACGCTTGCTCGAGAGCGACATGATGGAAGTCCCCATTGAGATGCAGGCGCGCCTGCGCCAGATCGTCGAAGCCGTCGATCTGCAACTCGCCTATCGCATGGACCAGTCGGGCCCCAGTGCCCTCGATATTCAGGACATCATCTTCGAAGCCCAGGATCGCCTCATCAAACAGGTCCGCACCTGACGCGTACGTAACCTCGAACGCCTCGCCTCCTGCAGTGACGCCCGGGAGAGATCCCGGGTGTCATTGCGTCCGGGCCTTGCGGAGAGGGCTTGGGAGGGGGTATATGAGTGCATGACGGATTCCCTGGAAACGTGGGATCTGTGGTTTCCCGGGCCGGGCGCCTCGGGACTTCCGTTTGCCCGGTCTCGGGTCAACGCGAATGACGTGCGGGATCGCGTGCTCGTCCACGCCGCTCCTCAGAAACTGCAGGTGAAGGTGCTCGACGACGCCGGGAATATCGTGGCCAGAGGTGATGGGCTCGAGCGTCATCAACCGGGACCGATGAGTTACCTCGTTCGTCGCGGAAACGCCATCACCCTGGAAGATGGTTGGCCCACCGAAAAGGACGTCGGCCGGGTCGTGATCTTGCCCGGAGGAGAGGCCGGTATTCTCAAGAGCTGGTGGAACGCCGACGATCGGAAAGAGTGGCGCTGGCTTGTCGAGTTCTATAACCAGAATCGCGGCTAGTCGCTCCCGGCATCCGTCAAGGGCGTGCCCTGCGCGCACATCGGACATTCCGCCGGAGTCCAGATCGCATAGGGTAGGTTGACCAGGCTCTCCAACTGGATGCTCTGGTCGGCGGCGAACCGCGAGCCCACCGATCCCATCAGCATCAAGGCGCCGATCACCACCGGCACGCCACCAAGCGCGACGAGATCAACGCAGGTGGCCCGCACCGCCGATCCGGCGCTGATCGCATCATCCACGACCGCGACCCGGCGCGCTCTGACCTGTTCGCGCAGGGCCGTGGCGATCCGGTAGTCAACCGGAAAAAGACCGGTGCGCTCGCTGACCCGCCTCTCGGCAAACAGGAACTCGAGCTGCAACCGGTCTGCGATCATCCCGGCCAGCAACGCGCCGCCGGTCAGCGGCCCACAGATCGCGTCGACTCGGTAAACGGAGATCCGGTTCGCCAGGTCGCCGACGTAGGGCCGCAATAAAGCCGGCCGGCGGAAAAGCTGATCCAGTTCGAGCCATAGCTCACCGTGATGTCCCGACTCGAGGCGGAAGTGTCCACGCTTAGCCCCGACCAGGCCGACGAGCTCGGCGGACGACGCGCGATCCGTGCCGTCAGCCTACGCTTGCACGAAGTAGGACCGGCAAGCGAGGTCGATCAGGTCCGGTTCCAGCCGTGGCGGCCGTCCCAGGAAATACGCGACCTCATCCAACTGGTTGAGGATATCGCGCGGTTGGCAGCCCCGGTACGGCCGCTTGAAGGGCTTGTAATAGCGGTCGAGCACATAGTTGTACCCGACCTCATTGAAGACGATCTCGAACTCTTTGCAGGCCCGCTCGAAGATCTGCCGAAATTCGGCCGCGGTCGGGTCCGGGACGTGGATCTTGTAGCGCACGCGGCGGAGGAAGGCCTCATCGACCAGCGAGGCAGGCTCCAGGTTGGTGCTGAACACAACCATGGCTTCGAAGGGCGCCCCGACCGCCATTCCGGCGCCCGCCAGCGTCAGGTAGTCGATGCGCCGTTCCAGGGCGACGATCAACCGGTTTAGCAGGGCGCGTGGCGAGGAGTCCTGCCGTCCGAAGTCGTCCAGCAGGAAGATGCCCCCGTTGGCCTTCAGCTGGATGGGGGCCTCGTAGTACCGCATCAGCGGATCGAATGATGGTGACAGCTGGGCGGTGGTCAGCTCGCCGCCCGCCTTGACGAAGGGGCGCTTGATGAGGACCCAGCGCGCATCGAAGTTCATCGGCATTTGCCGCTGAACGCGCTGGTGGTGGAGCGGATCGTAGAGGCGCATCACCTGGCCTTCGATGTCGATGGCGTAGGGGATGTAGATCGGCTCGCCGAGTAGCTCCGCGCAGGCCTCCGCGATCGTCGTCTTGCCGTTGCCGGGCGCGCCGTAGAGGAAGAGCGGGGCGCGGGCATTGACCGGCGGACCCAGCTGGACCAGCAGGTCGTTGCTCAGGGTGAGGTGTTGGAGGGCTCGGGTCAGCCACGCGGCCGTGACGTCGGCCTGGCTGACCTGGGCGCGAACGGACACCTCGTACTGGAGGAAGGGGACCGGCGCCGGCCCAACGTAGTGGTCGCGCGCCAGCACGTCGCGGGCTCGCAGCCGGCCGGGGTCGGTGATCAGGTATCCGAGCGACTCGCCAAAATCGTGGCTCATCGCCGGCCCGGCCATCCTGCCGATGGTCTGGCACCAGCCCTGCTCGACCAGGCTCTGAATGGCGGGCGTCACCGTGGTGTAGGGCAGGCATAGCGCCGCCGCCCAGTCCTTGGCGGACATGGGCGACTTGAAGTAAATGTGCTTCAGGAGAAGGTCGGCGAGCCGGGCCACCGGCAGTCCAGAATCCTCGGTCCGCGCCGGCGCCATAGGCACGAATTCCGGAGTGGTGGCTTGGAGCGGCGGCTGAATGGCCATGGCAAGACGTCCGCCGAGGCGGCTCTCCAGAGCAACCTGCCCCACGCGGGGTTTCTTGCTGAGCGGCTCAGGCCTCCAGCGCGGGGCGGACCCCGAAATAGCGTTCCACGGTCAGGCCGTGGCGCTCCAGCTCGGCCCGCGCCAACGGTTCGAACCGCCGTAGATACCAGTCCTCGGCCGGGTTTCTTGAATAGGCCAGCAGCCTCTGGTACGGCAGGGTGTAGATCGCCCGCCCGGCCAGGATCTCGAGCATCTGGGGCGTGAGCTCCGGCCGCGCCAGGGCACGCCGGAGCGTCACATGAACGCCCTGCATGTCATAGATCAGCCGCACCCGCCGGGGCACGAAGATCAGCAGGGCGAACAGGAGCGGGATCGACGTCACGATGATGGCGAGAATCAGGGCCAGCAGGTGGATCCCATGCGAGCCGGCCAGCCCGGCTGATATCAGCGGATCGCCGGAATGGGTCTTGAGGGCTTCGGCCGTCCGGTGCAGGAAATCCGACAGATAGGGCACCCCGTTTGGGATCCCCTGGTCGAACGACAGGATCCAGCTGTCAAAGGTCTTCCCGGCGCTGATAACGCCCTGAGCGAGCGCGTCGAGCTGCAGGACCAGGTTGTTGACCCAGAGCCCGGCCTGCACGCACAAATAGATCCAGGCGACCATCAGGAGGTCGGCGAACATCCAGGCAAATCGGCGGCTGTAAAGGTCGGGGTACAAGCGCATGGATTCACCCCTTGAGGTACTGGAACTTAAACGTCAGCGACCGGCGCAGTCTAGCGCGGTTTGGCTAAAGAGCCTCGAGGAGCTCGATGACCTCGCGGGTTAACTGGGTCGGCGTCGACGCCCCGGATGTGACGCCGACGCGCTGCTTCCCTTGCAACCACTCGGGCTTGACGTCCTTGGCCGTGTCCACCAGGTAGGCCGGCTTGTGCGCAAGTTCGCGCACCACCTGCACCAGCCGCTTGGAGTTCGAGCTGCGCTCGCTACCCACGACGATCACGACGTCGCACTCTCTGGCCGCCTCCACCGCCGCTTCCTGTCTGTCCTGCGTGGCCCGGCAGATCTCGTTATAGGCCTCGGTTTTCGGGTACTTGTCGCGGACCAGCTTGATCATCGCCGCCGTGTCCCAGATGCTCAACGTCGTCTGGCAGGTCACTGCGATCTTGTCGTTCTTGATGTCGAGCGCGTCCACGTCCTGCGGGTCCTGAACCAGATGGACCTTGCCCGGGGCCTCTCCAACCACGCCTTCCGGCTCGGGATGCCCGCGCCGACCGATGTAGACGACGTCATATCCCCGCTCGCACAGGTCCCGCACCAGGTCGTGGGTGACGACGACGTCGGAACAGGTGGCGTCGACCATGTTCAGGCCACGTTCGGCCGCCCTGGCCTTCACCGCGGGTGAGACCCCATGGGCCGTGAAGATGACGGTGCCGCCGTCGATGGTCTCGAGTCCTTCGAGCCGGTTGTCGCTGTCGACCAGCTCGATGCCATTCTCCTGCAACTCGTCGGTGACATGGGTGTTGTGGACCAGGTAGCCGAGCATTCGGATCTTCTGCCCCGGGTGGGCTTTCGCCGTCTGCTTCGCGGCGCGGATCGCCTCGACGACGCCGTGGCAATAGCCACGCGGGGTGATCTTGAGGACGTCCATGGACTCGAGTCTACCCGCGGGTCAAAACGGCGAAGCGTTCGACGGCGTTACGAAGGAGTGACGGGTTTCGGGCCCGGCCGAGGACGCTCGGGCGTGGGTGGAGCTGGCGGCGGCCGCGTGCCGGGAACCGGCTCGCCGGGCTCCGGCGGCCGCGGCGGAGGCTCGCGCGATAGGACGCGCCTACCCGATGGTGATCGGGCCGCCCTGGACATTGAGAATCTTCAAAAAGGCCAGGATGCTGAGCGCCGCCAGAACCATGATGAAGCCACCCACCACGTATGACGCGATCCGATGGCGGGTGAACACCGAGAGTCCGAGCAGCAGCAGGATGATGGCGACCAGGATGTTCGCAAAGTTCACGATGACTTTCATGCTTCGCCTCCTTAATTGCTGAGCTTCACGCCTCGACCAGCGCCCGGTCAAGGTCTGAGATCAGGTCGGCGACGTCCTCGATGCCAACCGACAGTCGAACCAGCCCATCCGCCACGCCATGGGCTCGCCGGGTTTCCGCCGGGATGGAGGAATGGGTCATCGCCGCGGGAAGCTCGATCAAGGACTCGACACCACCGAGACTCTCCGCCAGCGTGAACAGCTCAGTCCGCTCGACGACACGGCGTGCGGGGTCCAAACCGCCCTTCACCTCGAACGAGATCATCCCGCCAAAGCCGGACATCTGGCGCCGCGCCAGCTCGCGCTGTGGATTGCTGGGCAGGCCCGGATAGAACACCCGCGCGACCTTTGGATGCTCACTTAGAAAAGCCGCGACCAGCCTGGCGTTACGGTCGTGCTCGCGCATCCTGATGGCGAGCGTTTTGAGCCCCCGAAGCACCAGCCATGCATCCAGCGGCCCCGGAACACCGCCCACCGCGTTTTGTAAGAAAGCGAGCCGCTCGGCCAGGTCCTCTCGGTTCACCACCAGCGCTCCACCAATCACGTCGCTGTGTCCGCCGAGGTATTTGGTAGCACTGTGAACAACGATGTCGGCGCCGAGTGCGAGCGGTCGTTGAAAGTACGGGCTCATGAAGGTGTTGTCCACCACCAGGAGAGCCTGCCGGGCGTGCGCGAGCCGGCTGACCGCCTCGATGTCGACCAGCTTGAGGAGCGGATTCGTGGGCGACTCCACCCAGACCATCCGGGTCCGCTCGGTGAGCGCCCGCTCAACCGCCTGCAGGTCCGAGCCGTCGACAAACGAGAAGCTGAGTCCCGTCGGCTCGAGGACCCGGCGAAAGAGACGGTAGGTCCCGCCGTAGAGGTCGTCGACCGCCACCGTGTGGTCGCCGGGCTCGAGGAGATGCATGATGACCGTCTCGGCCGCCATCCCGGAGGCGAACGCCAGGCCGTGCCGGCCGCCTTCCAGGGCCGCGATGCACGCCTCGAGCGCGGTACGCGTCGGGTTCCGAGTGCGGGAGTACTCGTAACCCTTATGCTTCCCGACCGCGTCCTGGGCGAACGTCGAGGTCTGGTAGATCGGCACGACGACGGCTCCCGTGGAAGAGTCCGGGTCCTGGCCGGCGTGAATCGCTCGAGTCGAGAACCCGGGCGTCCCCTCGGCGCTCACCGCGACGCGCGCCGGTGAGCCATGAATTCGAGCAAGTCCAGCCTGGTGATAATTCCCACGGGTCGGTCGGCCTCCATCACGACCAGTGCGGTGGCGCCAGCGAGTAGCTCGTTGAAGGCCTCGTCGACGTGAGCCCCGGCCGCAATCGTCGGAAATGGTCCGTCCATGGCGGCTCCGACCGTGGTCTCGATCAAGCCCGGGTCGCGGTAAACGCGATCAAGCAACGTGCGCTCCTGAATGCTCCCGACCAATTTGGCCCCAGTTCCATCTTCAGTCACGGGCATCTGCGAGATTCCATACTCCTGCAGCAGATCGATCGCGCGCCCCACCTTCTCACGCGAGGAGACGGTGATGAGCTCCGGCATCTCCCGTTCGCGGGATGCCACCACCTCATGCACGAGTTGGCGTGGGAAGCGCTCGAAGAAACCGTTTTGGCGCATCCATTCGTCGTTGTAGATCTTGCTCAGGTTGTTGCGGCCGGTATCGGGGAGGATGACAACCATGAGCGTGCCTTCGTCGAGCTCGGTGGCGACTTCCATGGCCGCCTTCATTGCCGTGCCGGCCGAGCCGCCAACCAGGATCCCTTCCTCCCGTGTGATGCGCCGGGCGATCAGGAAGGAGTCGCGGTCGTTGACCTTTACGATCCGATCGATCAGCTTGAGGTCGATCGTCCCCGGGATGAAGTCTTCACCGATGCCCTCGACCTTGTATGGCTTCGCGGTATCGCCCGAGTACAGCGACCCCTCCGGGTCGGCCCCCACGGTCATCACCGACGGCTTCTTCTCCTTCAGGAAGCGGGCGACGCCAGTCATGGTGCCACCGGTGCCGAGACCGGCAACGACCACGTCGACCTTGCCGCCGGTCTGCGCCCAGATTTCGGGGCCGGTCGTTTCATAGTGGGCCTGCGGGTTGGCCTGGTTGAAGTACTGATTCGGCTGAAAGGCGCCCGGGATCTCGCGACTGAGCCGCTCGGCGACCGAGTAGTAGCTCTCCGGCGAATCGCGTGGAACCGCCGTCGGGCAAACCACGACTTCGGCCCCGTAGGCACGCAGCAACGCGATCTTCTCAGGTGATTGCTTGTCGGCCATCACGAAGATCATTCGGTAGTTCTTGATCGCCGCGGCGATGGCAAGCGCATGGCCGGTGTTGCCCGAAGTCGGCTCGACGATGGTGCCACCCGGTTTCAGTAGGCCGCGCTGTTCGGCATCCTCGATCATCCGGAGCCCGATCCGGTCCTTTACGCTGCCGCCCGGATTCAGGGTCTCGACCTTGGCCAGGATCGTCGGGCGAAGCCCGGCGGTGATTCGATGGAGCCGCACCAGCGGCGTGTGCCCGACGGCCTCCAGGATGCTGCCCAGGACCTGCACGGCCCCCATCATACGGTCGGTTTGAAGCTGGTGCGGGTTTGGGGCTGATCTCAGTTGATCGCGGCGTTCAGGGGGATCCAGGACACGCCGCCATCCGTCGTCCGAACGAGGAAACCTGGGTCGTCCTTCACGGGCCCGGCGGCGATGAAGCCGGTGGTCTCATCGACGAAGTTGAGCTCGCGGGTGAAGAAGTAGTCGAGCTGTCTGGAGCGCAAACGCCAGCTCCTGCCACCATCAAGCGTGGCAAAGAGTGAGAGATGTCCCAATTCGCCGTCCGGGCCCAATCCGACCATCCAGCCGTGCTGTGCGTCGACGAAGTCCGCGGCGAGTAAGGCTGTAGGGAGGCGGGCGGCGTTCCAGGAGGCACCGTGGTCAGGACTCATGTAGATCGCTGAGTCTTGAAGGGCATTCGCGCCAGTGGTAATGCCCCGGTGCACGAATGCAATGAATTCGTTGGTCAGCGGGTGGGAAAGGTATCCGACACCGTACATGAGGTCGGCGGCCGGTGACACCGTAGATGCCGGTCCGGGAAAGGCTGGAAGGCGCTGCGGCGTCCAGCTGAGGCCCCCGTCGCGCGTGACGTAGAGAAACACACGCTGGCAAAAGCCACCGAGCCATCCGGTTTGCGAATCAATGAAAAGGGGCGCGTCGATCGGACTTCCGCCCGGGCAAGCCTCGGGCAGCGTGCCACGAATATGCAGGTTCTGTCGCACCTGGCTTGCCGGTTTGACCGCCTGCCAATGCTGCCCGCCATCGACGGTTTGATAGAGGGTCGTGTCTTGCGAACCGACCGCGCCACCGGCACTCGGCTCGGCAAACACCCAGCCGTGCGAGGAGTCGACGAACTGCAAACTGGTGGCCACGCCATCAATGCCCAGGCGCGGCGTCGTCTGCCAGGTGGCACCGCCGTCGGCGGTCGCCGCGACAAGCACCGTTTGGCGACTCGCGGTGCTCTCGCTCCCCACCACCAGGAGAACCCACGCATCCGCCGAGTCATGGAAATCGGCCGTTAGGATCCCATCTGTCCGTAGCACGGTGGTCCAGTGCCGTCCCCCATCGGCCGTGCGAACCACGCTGGTGCCAATGGCCAGTGCCGCACCGCCGGCGGGGGGCCCGGCGAGCCCCCATCCAGCGGCGCCACTCACCATGCGCACGCTGACCAGGGCCGACGCTGTCGAACCGCTGGATTTCGTTGAAGGGATAGGGTGGACATTCGCCGATCCCGGGATGCTGCAGCCGGCCGCCGGCAGGAGCACGATGATAGCGCTCATTTTTGCGAGCGTGTGGCGGTCCACTTCAGTACAACGAACCAGGGCGGCCGGCGTTACACAACAGCTCGGTGCCCGACGCGGCCCGATAGAATCGCGCAGAGGCCCGGAGGAAGAACCGCACATGACCGTGTCGGTCGGGAATTCGAAAGTTGTTTACGACGCCATGAAGGGCGTGGGCGTCCGGTTGGTCAGCGCTCTGCCCGAAACCTGGCTGGTGCACCTGATCCGAATGGCAGACGAGGATCCGCAGATGACGCTGGTCCGGCTGGCCAAGGAGGAAGAGGGCGTCGGCGTGTCGGCCGGCGCGCACTTCGCTGGCGTGAAGTCGGCGATGCTGATGCAAAACCATGGCTTCCTCCAGGCGATCAACGGCATCGTGGGCGTTTCGCTCCTCTACAAGATTCCCCTGCTGATGCTGATCACGGACCGTGGCGGCTTCGGGGAGAAGGATCCCTGGCAGACCGAGGGCGGGAAGCACACCCGTCCTGTCCTGGATGCGCTGCATATCGCCCACGAGGACCTGACGCGGCCAGACGACGTCGAGCCCAAGCTGGCCAAGGCCATGACACTGGCGCAGAGCTCGCTCTCGCCGGTCGCCCTGCTCCTGAACCGCGACCTGATGTGGGAGGAGCGCGGATGAAACGGATCGATTGCCTGAAAGTGATTTATCCGGAACTCGAGGACTGCGCTGTCGTGACGATCATGGGCGCCGTCGCCGCCGAGCTCTACTCGCTCGGACACCGCGCGAACTTCTTTTACCTGGAGCATGCGATGGGACTGGCGTCGTCAATCGGGCTCGGCATTGCCCTGTCGCAGCCCAATCGGAAAGTGGTCGTCATCGATGGCGATGGGTCAGTCCTGATGAACCTTGGAGGACTGACGACGCTGGCTCGCTCCCGACCGCGCAACCTGGTGCACCTGATCTTCGACAACGAGACCCTGCTGTCGGTTGGGGGCGGCGCGCCCGGCGGTTATCGCTGGTTCACCACGGCGACGTCGACGGGCACCGACCTGGCCGGGATCGCGAAGGCCGCCGGCTTCCCGCATGCCAGGACCGTGCGCGAACTCGACGATTTCGAGACCGCGGCGCTCGACGCGCTCGACCGCAATGAGCTGACCTGCATCGTCGCCAAGGTTGAGGCCGAGATGCCGAAGAGCTTCCTGATGGACGTCCACATGCTGGAAAACCGGTTCGAGTTTCCGCGGGCCCTGCAACAACCGCCGCGTGACCGATCCCGGCTACGCCGGCCGACCCGCATGACCAAGGAGCAGCCGACGACGATCCCTGCGCTGAAATCAAGGGAGGAGTAATGAGCACGCGACTCGACACACTGACATCCTTCGTAGAAGGTCTGACCTCCGGCGCGATCGATGTCATCGATCTCACCCAGCCGCTGTCGGAGCGGACCCCGATGATCCAGCTTCCGCCGCCGTTCGCCAATACCCCGAACTGGAAGACGCACGAGATCAGTCACTACGACGAGAAAGGCCCCGCCTGGTACTGGAACTGGTTCGAAGGTGGCGAACACGCCGGCACCCATTTCGACGCGCCGATCCACTGGGTGACCGGGAAGGACAAGGACGATGTCTCGCAGGTGCCGGTCAAGCGGCTGATCGGCCCAGCGGTCCTGATCGACAAGTCCAGGGAGGCGCAGGCCAACCCTGACTATCTGTTGACCATGAATGACATTCGGGCGTTCGAGCGGCAGCACGGCTCGCTGCCGGAGGGCTGCTGGCTGCTTTACCGCACCGGCTGGGACGCCCGTGCGAGTGACCAGAAGGCGTTCCTGAATGCGAACGAAACCGGTCCGCACACGCCGGGCATCGATATCGAGCTGGCTCAATGGCTGGCGAATGAGGCCCCTATCGTCGGGGTCGGTGTCGAGACTGTCGGCACCGATGCGGGTGCGGCCCACTCCTTCAACCCGGCATTCCCCTGTCATCAGTTCCTTCTGGGGGCCAACAAGTACGGGCTGACGCAGCTCGCCAACCTTGCCAAGCTGCCGCCCACCGGCGCGGTCCTGGTGGTGGCGCCGCTGAAGCTGGTCAAAGGCTCCGGAAGCCCGTGCCGAGCCCTGGCGCTGGTCCAGCGATAAGCGCGCCCTCGGGGCTTAAGCTTCGGCCGATCAGGCCGGAGGAGCAGCGGGCGTATGCGACCCTCTTGCGGCGTGCCTTTGCGGCGTCGCTCCCAACCGACGAGGAACTGGCGGTCTCCACGGAGATCACCGAGTTCGATCGAACCCTGGCGTTTTTCGATGGCGCCGAGATCGTCGCAACTGCCGGCATTTTCTCCTATGAGATGACCGTGCCGGGAGGCACGTTGCCATGCGGCGGAGTGACTCGGGTAGCCGTGCTCACCACACATCGCCGCCGCGGGTTGCTGACGGCGATGATGCGGCGTCAGCTGGATGACATGCACGAGCGCGGCGAGCCGTTGGCGGCACTCTATGCCTCGGAGGCGCCGATCTACGGGCGCTTCGGCTACGGCCTGGCCACCTACCAGGCCGCCGTCGAAATCGAGCGGTCGCACGCCGCCTTTGCCAGGGCAGTCCCGAGCAGTGGGCGGCTCTCGATGGTCGATGTGCCAACCGCGGTTAGCGCATTCAGTCGCGTCTGGGAGCAGGCGCGGCGTAAGCAGCCGGGCATGCTGGCGCTCGATGAGCGCTGGATGCGAGTCGAGCTGGCCGACCTCGAGCTCTACCGGGAAGGCGCCAGCCCACATTATCGGGTCCTATATCAGGCCGATGAAAGCCCATCCGGCTTTGCCATTTATCGGCTCAAGCTGGATTGGGATGCGTCCGGCCCGAACGGCACATTGCGACTGCAGTGGTTGATCGCCGTCACCGCCGACGCCTACGCGGCGCTCTGGCGCCACGTTCTGGACGTGGACCTGATGGCACGCCTGTCGGCCGAGATGCGGCCGGTCGACGAGCCGCTCCGGTTTCTGCTCGCCGACTCACGCCAGCCGAAGACCCGCATGGAGGATGGCCTCTGGCTGCGACTGGTCGATGTGGAGCGCGCGCTGGCGGGCCGCCGATACGCCGTCGATGGCCGGCTGGTGCTTCGCGTTCGCGACGATTTCTGTTCCTGGAATGACGGACGCGTCGAGCTGAGCGGAGGCCCGAGCTACGCCGATTGCCGGCGCACCGAGGCCAACCCCGATCTGGAGCTGAACGCGGCTGATCTCGCCGCTCTCTACCTGGGCGGCAACCGGTTTCGCACGCTATTCGAGGCCGGGCGAATCCAGGAGCTACGTCCCGGTTCGATCGCCCGTGCCGACGCCATGTTCGCAACCGATCGCGCGCCCTGGTGCCCGAGCCACTTCTAGGCAGCGGCGCTCAGCCACAGGCTCGATAATTCCGTCGTGGACCGCGAGACCTGCCTGTCCTTCGATCGGCAGGATCCGCTGACGGCCGTTCGTGAGGAGTTCGTCGTTCCCGACGGTGTCATCTATCTCGACGGGAATTCACTTGGGGCGCTGCCGCGGCAGACCGTCTCCAGGCTGAATCAGGTGATCGCCGAAGAGTGGGGCGACGGATTGATCCGCAGCTGGAACGACGCCCACTGGATTGAAGCGCCCGCCCGGATCGGCGACAAGATCGCTCGCCTGATCGGCGCCGGGCCTGGTGAGGTGATCGTCGCGGATAGCACGTCGGTGAACCTCTTCAAGCTGCTGGCCGGGGCGCTCCGGCTTCAATCCGGGCGCCACTTCATTCTGACCGAGGCCGCCAACTTTCCGACCGATCTCTACGTCGCGGAGGGGCTGACCGATCTCCTCGGTGGTCATCATGCCGTCCGGCTGGTGGAACGGGGCCAGCTCGAGGCCGCAGTCGACGGCAGCGTTGCGGTATTGATGCTGACCCACGTGGACTATGCGAGCGGCGCAATTCACGACATGCGTCGGCTGACGGCGGCCGCGCACAAGTATGGGGCGCTGGTGCTCTGGGACCTCTCGCATAGTGCCGGCGCCGTGCCGCTCGACCTCAAAGCCTGCGAGGTCGACCTCGCCGTAGGCTGCGGCTACAAGTACCTCAATGGCGGCCCGGGGGCGCCGGCGTACCTGTTCATTGCCACCGCGTTGCAGGACGCGATGCGCTCGCCCCTGTCTGGCTGGATGGGCCATGCCGCGCCCTTTGCCTTTGAGCGTGATTACCGCCCCGCCGCCGGCATGGCGCGGCAGCTGGCCGGCACGCCACCCGTTCTCAGCATGATGGCGTTGGAGATGGCCGTCGACCTGTGGTCGGGAATCGACCAACGCGAGGCCCGCCGAAAGTCGATGGCGCTGGGCGACCTCTTTATCCGGCTGGTGGACGAGACCTGTCGTGACCTGGGCCTGGAGGTCGCCTCGCCGCGGAGCGCGGAGGATCGCGGGTCGCACGTCTCCCTGCGGCACAAAGAGGCCTACCGAGTCATGCGCGCCCTTATCGATCGCGGCGTGATCGGCGATTTTCGTACGCCGGACCTGTTGCGCTTCGGCTTTGCGGCGCTGTACACGCGCTACGTCGACGTTTTTGATGCGGTGCGGTGCCTGCGAGAGGTGCTCGCTTCCCGCTCCTGGGAGCGGCCCGACTACGCCCAACGCCTGTCCGTGACCTGATGAGCAGTCAGGGTGATCGGCTGCTTCGTGGCTACCTGAGTAGCCGAATCGTGCTGCTCGCCGTCGGCATCATCACGCCGATCGGTATCCTGGTCGTCAACGCGTCGGCGTTCGTGATGCGCAACCTGGTGCAGTTTCGGATTGGCATCGCGGTCTGCGCCCTGATCAGCTCCCTGGTCCTCAACGGGCTGACCGCCGCCTGGTTGCTTCGGCTGGCGGGCCGGCGATCGATCTCGCTTTACGTCCAGCACCAGGAGTGGGCGACGATCATCGCCACCATCGTCGTCCTGGCCACCTCGGTTGGCGCCGCCTTCTTCACCTACATCGGGATGAGCAACCCGAGTCACCTACCGGATACCCTGTCGGTCCTGACGGCGCTAGGTGCGCTACTGATCCCGATCGGGATCACCTACTTCAGCCGCCTCTTCGTCACCAGACGCTGAGGCCTAGCGGGCCAGCCGGCGCATGAGGTCGAGTACCCGGTTGAAATCGTCCGCGGCAAGGTGCCCGGCGCGGGACAGGAGTTCCTGTAACCCCGCCTCGCCGGCCGACTCCGCGCGGGCAGGCGCCAGCCGATAGACACGAGCCAACTCTCGGCTTTGGCGGCTGCGCCGCCGTGGGGTGGGGGCGAGATCGGACCGGGACAGCCCGTGCTCCAGCAGCCGCTCCGCTCGTTCGAGGAGCTCGGACTGCCTCAGGCCGAGTGCCCGGGCAATCGGAAGCAGCGCCTCGGTGGATGCACGCTTTTTGCCTTTTTCGATCTCCGACAGGTAGGGATATGAAAGGCCGGCAAGCCTGGCGAGTTCCTTTCGCTCCAGGCCCTGCTCGGTCCGGGTAACCCTGATCGCGCGGCCGAGGGCGGCGTAAAAATCCTTGTCCCGCGACCGAGCGACCTGAGCCGCCGGTTCACGCGATGCCATGAATCCGATTCTGTGGTCAATCACACTACGCCCGCAACCATTGGAAATATGCTGTTGGCGTATATGTTATGCTGTCAGGCTCAAGAACGCAATCCGTGGCAAGGAGGGTCTGGAGATGGCAACTGGCTCCGCTGTCGACGTCGTCCGCGCTTGCCTCGAACACGAACCACCGGAGGGGCTTCGCGTGGGTCCCCCGCAGATCGCCGGAACGCTCACCTTATTTCCGATCTTTCGCGATGCGACCGGCCTCGATTACATCACGCTGGCAGAGGCAAAAGAGGCGCAGAGGTCGGTCGAAATCACTGAACTGGGTCCACTCGGCAACGTATCCCGCCTGGTCGTGAAGAATGCCGGGGCCTTGCCGGTTCTCATCATCGATGGCGACCTCCTGCTTGGACTCAAGCAGGACCGAGTGCTGAATACGACCATCCTGGTGCCTGCGAGGTCCACGCTCGAAATTCCGGTCTCCTGCGTCGAGGCTGGGCGCTGGCACGCCAGGTCGACCACGGCTCGCCGGGGCGATTTTTCGGTATCGCCCGGGGTCCGCGCCGCAAAACTCAAGTCCATGATCCGTCGCACCCGGGCTTCCGGCAAGTTTGATTCGGATCAGCACGCGATTTGGAAAGAGGTCCACAAGTACGTTGGCAGTCTTGGCGTGGCGTCCGAGACTAAGGCCTATTCGGATATCGAGAGGCAGCGGAGATCCCAGATCGAACAGCGCCTGGCCCAGCTGAAGCCGGCAGATGGCCAGTCAGGTGTGCTTGCGGCAGTGGGCGGCAGGCCCGTGTCTTTGGATCTCTTCGACAAGGCGTCGACGCTCTCCCGGTTCTGGCAGGGACTGATTGGTAGCTATATCACCGAATCACTGGCCACTGCCGCTTCTGAGGTATCCGTTGATGTTGAGGCTGCGACGGAGTGGATTCGCGGCCTCGGGTCAGGCGAGGCGTCAGTCCATCCTGCCGTCGGTATGGGCGAGGCGGCGTTGATCACTGGCGCCGGCCACGATCTCAGCGCTCTGGTGGTTGACGGCGTTCCGGTTCACATCGCGGCACAACATGAAAAAAGAGGAAGCATGAGCCTGACGCACGCGGCGGTCGACTAGAGCTGGGAGCGGACTTCCCAGAGCTCAGGGAAGAAGCGCTTGCCGAGCGTGGACTGCAGGTAGCGCACGCCGGTCGATCCGCCGGTCCCGGGCTTGTCACCGATCTGCCGCTCGACCATCTCGACGTGCCGGATGCGCCAGAGCCGGAAGCCCTCGTCGTGATCCAGCAGCGCTTCTGAGAGGTCGAGCAGGTCGGCGTGCCGATCGCGCTGGCTGTAGACGTCCTTGACGGTCACACCGCGCCGACGCAACAGCGCATCATAGGCGTCGAGCAGGGTGGGCTCCTTTAGCCGCCGTTCCAATCGCGTTCGATCGGTGGCGTCGCCATTCAGGGCCTTCACGTAGCCGGCATCCTTCAAGCCGGACATGAACTCGATCTCGCGAAATTGCGCCGACTGGAACCCGCTTGCCGGCGCCAGCTCCGACCGGAAGGTGAGGAAATCCTGGGGCGCCATCGTCTCCAGCACCCCGACCTGCTCGACCAGCAAGGCCTCGATCACCTTGACGCGGTTGAGGTAATGACGGGCGGCACGCAGGTCTTCCGTCTCGATCGCCTCGCGAACGGCATCGAGCTCATGGATCAGCACCTTGAACCAGAGTTCGTAGACCTGGTGCACCACGATGAAGAGCAGCTCGTCGTGCGCCTTCGTCAAACCGTCTTGTGCGGCCAAGAGCTCCGATAGATGCAGGTAGGACGCGTAGCTCAGCCGGCGCCCGGAGGCATCCTGGTAGCCCATCCCGCCGAGACGGTACGGGGTGCCATCACCCTGCTTTGGTTTTTCGGCCGTTGCCAAGCTGGGTTCAGCTTATTCCAAAAAAGTGTTACAACGAGGGCGAGCAAAGGAGGGCCCGTGAAGGAGTCACCCTACTGGAATCCCCGGCACGAGACGATGCCGCGCGACCAGATCGAAGCCCTTCAAGTCCGGAAGCTCAAAAACCTGGTCGCCTGGACCGAGCGCCAGGTCCCCTGGCACGCCGCCCGGCTCAAGGCCGCCGGTGTCACCGCCGATTCGATCCGGAGCCTTGAGGACCTGCGCCGGATCCCGCTGATGACTCGCGACGAGTGGATGCAGGCCCAGCTCGAAAAGCCTCCCTTCGGTCCGCTGCTGGCTGCGCCCGAGGAGACAGCGATCCGTTATCACCTCACTTCAGGAACGACTGGCCGGATACCGCTGCAGGTGCTGGACAGCATGAAGGACTGGGAGTGGATCGCGGAGATGTGGTGCTACGGCTTCTGGGGCTTCGGCGTGCGCCCCGCGGACATCGTGTTTTTCGCCTTCAGCTACGGCACGTTCGTCGGCTTCTGGGGCGCCCACTATGCCTGCGAAAAGATTGGCTGCCTGGTGCTGCCCGGCGGAAACATGACGACCGAGGCGCGCGTAAAGCAGATCCTCAGCATGAAGGCAACCGTCGTCTGTTCCACCCCGACCTACGCCCTGCGGATGGCGCAGGAGGCGAAGACCATGGGCATCGACCTGGCCGGCAGCCCGGTGAAACGGCTGATCCTGTCCGGCGAGCCGGCCGGCTCGATTCCGGCAACCAAGCGCCTCATCGAGGAAGAGTGGGGTGCGAAGGCGGCGGATACCGCCGGCATGACCGAGGTGGGCACCATCATGATCTTCGAGTGCGCGCAGCAGCCAGGCGGGACGCACATCATCGAGGACCACTACATCGAAGAGGTGGTCGACCCCGCGACCGGCGACCCAGTTGGTTACGGCGAACTGGGCGAGCGGCTGATCACCTCTTTCGGTCGCGGGATGATCCCGGTCTTGCGATATCGGACCCGTGATCTCGTGGTCCGCGTGCCGGCGAGCACCTGCACCTGCGGACGCACCTTCGACATCTACGAAGGCGGCATTCGCGGACGAGTCGACGACATGAAGCTGGTCCGCGGCACCAACGTTTATCCCCGCGCCGTGGAATCGATCGTCCGCGAGTTCAAGGAGATCGACGAGTTCCGCATCCATCTCTACACCGCGGACGGCCGGCAGGACGAGATCGAGGTGCTGGTCGAGATTCCTGGCAGCGAGGACGCCAACGCCGCTCGCATCCTCGCCGAGCTGGCGAAGTCGCTGTCGCAAGCCCACGAGGGTCTGCGCTTTGGGGTCAAGAAGGTTGAGAACGGCAGCCTGCCTCGGTTCGAGCTCAAGGCGAAACGCCTGCAGGACGATCGCACCGTGATCGGCACCGCCGGCGAAAGAAGGGTCACGGCATGAAGAACACGATGGGCGTAGAACTGAGCGATTCCGAGCGCGCCCTCGTCGAGTGCTACCAGGATCTCGTCCGAGTCCTGAGGGAAAGCCAGGATCTCGCCCCGTTTGAGCGGCGCAATGCGTTGAAGGCCGTGGCGGCGTTGTGGCAGGTCGTCAACGGTCTGGACCTTGACCCGGGCAACATCTACGAGATCGGCGCGTAGATATTTGACGGCATGACCGAATCGCGGCCATGCTGATCCGCGGCGGGCGGGTGGTCACAGCCCGCGGCGAGGAGGACGCCGACGTGCTGGTTCGGGACGGAAAGATCGCCGACGTCCGAGCCGGGATCCCGGCACAGGATCCGGTGATCGATGCAAAAGACCTTCTGGTGCTGCCGGGCGTCGTCGATCCACACACGCACTTGCTGCTCGACACGGGAACCGCCCGGACCGCGGACGACTTCACCAGCGGCTCCGCGTCGGCAGCTGCCGGCGGCGTCACGACCTATCTCGATTTCGCGCCACAACTGCCCGGGCAGACCTTTCCCCAGGCGCTCCAAGCACGGCGCGCGCTGGTGGACGGGCGCTCCCACGTCGACTACGGCATCCACCTCAACATCACCCATCTGCCGGATGGCTGGGAGGATGACCTGGATGAGCTGGTTGACGCCGGAGTGAGCAGCGCAAAGATCTATACCACCTACCGCAACACCATCTTCTACGCGGATGACTGGACCTGGTACCAGCTGATGCAGCGCTCCGGCCGAGCCGGATTGCTGGTGCAGGTGCACGCCGAGAACGATGCGATCGTGGAGGGCCGCGCCCGCCAGCTGCTGTCCGCGGGATCGCGATCACTCGCCTTCCATGCGCAATCCCGGCCTGCCGTGGCCGAGGCCGAAGCGGTCAGCCGCGGATTGCTCTTCAGCCGCGCCACCGGCAGCCCCGTCTACTTCGTCCACCTGTCGACCCCGCTGGCAGTGGACCTGATCGCAGAGGCTGGTGACCACCGCATACCCGCCCTGGCGGAGACGTGTCCCCACTATTTGGTCCTCGATGACTCGCTCTACTCGCGGCCCGACGCCGCCCGCTACCTGATGACACCACCGCTCCGCGACCGCGATTCGCAGGCAGCACTCTGGACTCGCCTCGAGCGCGGCTTGATCCACAGCATCGGCAGCGATCACTGCGGATTCTCTCTGGCCGAGCGTCAGGGCGCCGACGACTTTACGAAGGTCAGCCCAGGGATTCCCGGCGTCGAGACATCTCTCATGCTCATGTACTCCTTCGGCGTCGTGCCGCAGCGAATCGCCTTGATCGACCTGGTCCGCTTGCTGTGCGCCAATCCGGCGAAGATCTTTGGGCTCTGGCCCAAAAAGGGTGATCTGGCGCCAGGCTCTGACGCGGACATCGTTGTCTTCGATCCGCGGCCCGAGCGCGTGCTCGGTGCCACCGAGCTCCACAGCCGGGCAGGCTTTTCACCATATGAGGGACTGACCGTGCGTGGCCGGGTTAGCACGACCATCTGCCGCGGCAAGGTCGTTTATCGTGACGGCCAGGTCGTTGGACCGAAGGGATTCGGCGAGTTCGTGCCCTGCCGCCCATTCGATGCCTCGGTGAAGATCTCGTGACCGACATCAACCGCGATCGGCTGCTGGAGGACCTCAGGGCGCTCTCGACCATCGGGGCACAACCGGACGGCGGCGTCGACCGGTTGGCCTGGTCAGATGCCGACCTGGCCGGCCGGCGCTGGTATGCCGAGCGCATCCGGGAAGCGGGGCTTGAGCCGCGGGTCGACGCGGCACTGAATGTATTCGGCCACCTGCCGGGCAGCGGCGGCCCATGGCTGCTCACCGGCTCGCATCTTGATAGCGTCCCCGACGGAGGGCGGCTCGACGGCGCTTACGGTGCGGTGGCCGCCCTCGAAGTTCTACGCACGCTGTTCGAGTCAGGCGATTCGGTGGCGGAGCGAATAGAGATCGTCGGGTTTGCCGACGAGGAGGGCGTTCGCTTCAAGGCCGGGCTCATCGGAAGCCTGGCCCTGGTGGGCGAGCTGGAGGTCGGCCGGCTGCGCAGCGGCCAGGATTGGAAAGGCGTTCCCGTTTCGCAGGTCCTGGCATCGGCAGGTCTGGACATCGATCGTCTGACTGAGGCGAAGCAGCACCTGCACTCGATCAGGGCGTTCATCGAGCTGCACATCGAGCAGGGTCCGCGGATGGAAGCGGACGGCATCGACCTCGCCATCGTTTCCGGCATCGTCGGAGTCCACCGTCAGCGGATCCAGGTCATTGGAACGCAGAACCACGCCGGCACGACGCCATTCCGGCTGCGCCACGATGCCGGTCGGGCGGCGACCCGAGCAGCCAGCGAGCTCAAGGACCTGGTACTGGCCGCTGACTCCGAGGCCGTGGCCAACATCGGGATGATGCATTTCGAACCCGGCGGCGTGAATGTGATTCCCGGTCGCGCCGAGTTCACGCTGGAGGTGCGCCATCTCGAAGAGCGCGTGGTCCGGCAGGCGGTCGACGCGTTTCGGACAAGGCTGGAGGCCATCTGCGCTGAGGAGGGTTGCCGTGCCGAGGTCGAGTTGCTGTCCTGGGTGCCGCCGGCGCCGATGGACCCCTTGCTGATGGAGACGCTCGGCAAGGCATGCCGTGAGCTGGGTCGAACGCCCGGCAAATTGTGGAGCGGCGCCGGCCACGATGCCGCCGTACTCTCCCATCACGTCCCGGCTGGAATGCTGTTCGTGCCCAGTGCGGGTGGCATCAGCCACTCACCTCGCGAGACCACATCGGACGAACACCTGGTGCTGGGCACGCAGGCACTGCTCAGGGCGGTGCGGCACGCCGCGGCGTCGATAAAGTAAGCAGTCAGCCGTGGAAGTGTTCCTGCCCCACTCGCTCGACGAGGCGCTCACCATGAAGGCCGAGCGTCCCGAGGCGATCCCGCTCGCCGGCGGGACCGACGTGATGGTCGACGTGAATTTCGGCCGGCTGCGGCCGCCCGCGATCATCGATGTCAGCCAGCTTGACGAGCTTAGGTCCCTGAGGCAGGACAACGGGAACGTCTTCCTTGGCTCGGGCGTGACCTACGCCACCATCGTCAGGGAGATGGCGGCCTTCAAGCCACTGGTGCAGGCATCGCGCTCTGTTGGCTCGCCTCAGATTCGCAATCGCGGCACCGTGGGTGGCAACCTGGGCACGGCCTCGCCGGCGGGCGACGCGTTGCCGGTGCTCGCCGCCTACGACGCCGAGGTCGTCCTGCGCAGCCAGGCGCGTGGCGAGCGATCGTTGCCGTGGCAGGCCTTTCTGGTTGGGCCGAAGAAGACGGCCATTGCCCCCGACGAACTGATCGTCGGCACCAGCTGGCGTCGTGTGCGCGGGCCCGGCAGCTTCTCGAAGATCGGCACTCGCAACGCCATGGTGATCGCCGTTGCCGGCCTCTGCCTGGTCGTGGATGAGGATCAGCGGCAGGTGAGAGTGGCCCTCGGGTCGGTCGGCCCCGTCATAATCCGCGCGACGCAGGCCGAGGAGCAGGTTGCGGCGGCGCTGGCGACCGCCGGGTCCTGGGAGGATCCCACCAAGCCTCTGACCGATCAGGCGATCGAGGAATTCGCTGAGTCAGTCGCGGCCGCCGCCCGCCCGCTCGACGACGTGCGCGGCACCGCGATCTACCGGCGACACGGGTGTAGGGTCCTGGCCCGGCGGGCGGTCACCTGGGCACTCAGCGAGCGGAGGATGCCGTCGTGGTTGTGAGAGTGAAGGTCAACGGCGAGTGGCTCGAGGCCGAC
>VBEN01000181.1 GCA_005881175.1 Chloroflexota bacterium | reverse complement strand
AGCTGAGGGATCCGAAGGGGCTGTTCAACACGCGTCTGGACAGCAAGACGGTACGTGCCATCGATTTCCATGAGGGCGATGCCATCAACGCGTCCGCGTTGAAGGCACTCATTCTCGAAGGTGCCCGCCTAAATCGAAGCTAACATCGGTAACGGTCGCCAGACATCAACGCCATACCTATATTTAAGTGATCGCACCGCGCGGGATCGATCTACTGTCCGTGCGCGCGACGCTCGACGATCTGGATGAGGTTGCCGCAGGTGTCGTCGAAGACCGCGGTTCTGACCGGCCCCATCTCGACAGGTTCTTGCGTAAACCGGACGCGGGCCTCCCGCAACCGCTTGAATTCTTTTCCCAGGTCCTCGACAGCGAAGGAGGTGAACGGGATCCCATCCTCCACGAGAGCTTGTTTGAACGGCCTGGCTGCCGGGTGGGCGTCGGGCTCCAGGACGAGCTCCGTTCCGTTTGGATCCTCGGCCGACGTCAGCGTCAGCCAGCGATGGTCGCCCAGAGGGATGTCCCGCTTCTTCTTGAATCCCAGCACGTCAGTGTAGAAGCGAAGGGCCTTTTCCTGATCATCGACGAGCACGCTTGCCAGGTTGATCCGCATCTGTTCATTCCCTCCCTGATAACCAGCGATTGGCGATACCGCGCAATGGCTTAGTACTGATGTGGTGAAACTTGTACCGACCCTCCCGTCTGGTCCAGACCAACCCCGCCTGCTCGAGGATGTCCAGATGCTGCGAGATCGCCTGGCGGGTCGAAGCCATGCGATGCTTCGTTGCGAGCCGCGAGCAGAGCTCAAACAAGGTCTGTCCGTTCCTTTCAGTTAGTTCGTCGAGAATCGTCCGCCGCGTTGGGTCTGCCAGAGCTTTGAAGACATCGCCCAATACTGGCGATTATAGGCAAGTATTTACTTGCATGTCAAGACGGGTTCGACCCGGATCGTCCTGCAGGTCAGAGGTGACGAAGAACAGTAATAACCAAAATGCCGGTCATTATGGGGACGACGATGTTGCCTTTGAGCACGAGCGCCACTGCCAGCGTCGCGATCGCGGCGACTACGCCTTTGACTCCGGCCACGATAATTGCCGGCGCGATCAGCGACATGAGGATCGCACCCGGAAGATCTTCGAGGACCTCGTCGAACCAGCGGGGGAACCGCCGTCCGAACAGCAATCCAGAAGCGCGGGTGGCGTAGGTAACGGCCGCCATGCCAAGGATCGTGATCAGCGGTATCTCACGCATAAGCACGCCTAAGTGCAACTCCGGCAAGCGCACCTGCAACCGCGCCGAGTAGCACGTACCAGTTGCCCGGCAGGAGTGCATGGGCGGCGACCGCGACGACCGCAGCCGTTCCCCACGGCACGATGGTTCGTGCCTGCTTCCCTCTTGATAACGACACCAGCAACGCGAGGAAGGCTGAGACGAAGGCAAAGTCGAGCCCCCAGCTGGACGGGTCGGGAATCGCAGCTCCGGTGATCCGACCGATCGTGGTGGAGGCTATCCATAAAACGAAGTCGATCAGGCCCGCGCCGAGCAAGAAGCCTGCATCGAATGTTTGCCGCCGAGTCTCAATCGTCGTCAGGGCCCAGGATTCGTCGGTCATGAAGAAGTAGCTGCCGAACCCGAGCGGGGCGGGCAGCTTCTCGTACCAGGGGCGCAACGTCAATCCCATGAGGACGTGGCGAAGGTTGACCAGCAGCGTCGTCGCAACTATGGCCACAACGGGCACCGGGTTTGCCCACATGCTGATCGCGACCAACTGGCTGGAGCCGGCGAAAACGAGGGCGCTCATTGCCAGCAGTTCCCAGACGGTAAGTCCAGCGCGGCCGGCGAGTACACCGAGCACCAGGCCGAAGGGAGCCCCACTCAGTGCCAGAGGGAAGGCGCGCCGCGCCCCGCGGAGGAAACCGTCGCGGCTGAACACGTTAAAGAACCTTACCCGTGGATGCCTAGTCGAGAGATCCTGGCTCAGCCTGCCAATGTGCTTTCCGGCCGAGTCAGAGGCCTCATAAGTATTGGGAAAGCGCTTCCACCGAGAGTAGCATCCGGATTTGGAGGTGAAGCAGATGTCAAATGCCGCGATCCGTGATGCACTGCGCGATGCCATAACGTATCTCAGCCAAAATCCGAAAGAGGCGCGCTACACCGACAGCAAAGCCATAGCCGTTCTCGACGCGGGCCTGGGCGTGACGGTGACAGGACCGAGTGGAGCTTTGGTTCGGACCGACATGCCAGAATCGGTGGGCGGTGGAGGCTCTGCGCCCTCACCCGGCTGGCTGCTGCGCGCCGCTCAGGCGAGTTGCCTCGCGACATTGATTGCGATGCGCGCCGCCCAGGAGGGCCTTAAACCAGGGCGCATCGAGGTCGTGGTCGATAGCGAGTCGGATGACCGCGGAATTCTGGGGATCGACGATTCCGTCCCGGCAGGACCGTTGAGTTCACGTGCCTTGGTGCAGGTCGAGCTGGCGGGTTCCGCGCAGGAGAAGTTTGACGCGGTGATGCGGTGGGCTGACGTGCATTGTCCGGTGCAGGACGCAGTGCGGCGGGCGGTCCCGTGCAGTGTGGAAATCCAGAGGGGCTAGCGCGGGCGGCTAAAGCCCGCATCGTCACAGCCAACAAGCACTTCAAATGTGTTAGAGAAGAACCGGTGGTATTTGCGCCCCCGAGTCCGCTCGGCGTCGTTAACCTTCTCCTTTTGTATTCGATTGAGCCGTTGGCAGCATGTTGAACAAACTAACCCGCGCTGCCGCCCGATCGAGTTACGGCCGGCAGAGATGAGTGCTTACTGCGGGTGCCTAATGGGCTACCGCCGCGATTCGGTTCCGACTAGCTGACGGTGATCTTCGCCGTGTAGACGTCCAGCTTGGCCAAAGTGCCGTCGGGGTTGTCCACGGTGCTGTTTGAGTTGTCGGCCCACGCCGGGTAGAAGACCCCGTGTGTGAACGCCATCCCTGAATAGTCGCCGAACTCGACGCCATTGTGAGCATCCGCCGCGTTTGACGTTCCCGCGCTGACCTGGACGTTGCGGCTGAAGCTGACACCGCCGTCCGTTGAAGCCGCGGCAAAGAACTGGGCGTCGTCGTTCGGGATGCCGTCGGTATCGCCTGGGCCGCCCCGGCCGAGGTCGTTGCGCGAATCGTAGAAGGACACCGCGAGATTCCCGGTGGTCTCGTCGAGAGACATCCGCGGGTTGAATTGCGCGTTGACCGTCCGGTCGTCGTTGACCTTTACACGGGGGCTCCACGTCTGCCCGCCGTCGTCGGAGAAGCGGACGTAAAGGTCGGTGTTGTTGCTTTCGTCGGGGAACTCGTCGGTGACGACGAGGTAGACCCGCCCGTTGTGTGGTCCGCCTGAGCGATCGTAGGCGAGACCTGTCTCGGCATCGACGGATCGGCTGGCCTGCGGCGTGATGAAGTCGAAGCCGCCCACGTTGGTGACGTCCACCTTGATGGCCGGACCAAAGCCGACCGCGCCCAGGCCGTCCGGGTCGACGTTGACGAAGATGTTGGAGGGCCCCTGGCTCGGGATGTTGTCCTGGTAGGTGATCATCACTTGGCCCGTTGGCCCAATGGCGATATCGCCGAAGCTTCCCGCCTTCGACCCGGGTGCGTCTTCCGGAGCGATGAAGTCGCCGACCTGGCCCAGTCCTAGGACGGGCGCACCGCTGGCCTGGACCGGCTTCGTGCTGCTGAAGATCTTCCAGGTCACCCAGACGCTGCCGTGCCCTGTGGTCAGGGTTGGCTGATCGACCGGGGCGCCCCATTTGTTGGCCTCCGGATTGCCCTGGGTGTTGGCCTGCTCCACGGTCTTGAGGAAGCGGAAACTGGCGCCGCCATCCGTACTGAGGGCGACCTGCACGTCGTGGGCCTTACTGTCGAGGTACGTGAGAAAGAGGTTGCCGAACTCGTCGAACGCGGCGCTCGGATCGCAGCAGGCAAATCCGAGCGAGTCGGTCCCGTCGGCGATCTGGCGGCTGGTCCAGTGGACGCCATCCAGGGTGAATCCCTCGAAGAGGCGGTTCCCAAACTGAACGTTGCTGACAATAACGACGTTGTTCGGGTTTGTCGGGTTGACGGCGACCGTGGTCTCCGCCTGGTTCCCCGGCATGTGGCTGACATTGATATTGGGACCGACGCTGAGGTGCGCGGTGCCGAGCGGCGCGGCCGTCGCAAGCGCGGGGACGAGTGCGAGGCCGGCGGATACGGCCAGGATGATTGAGCGCATGGAATTCCCTCCTGTCACCATGGGTGCTAGGTACCTGACCCCGGACCACGGGCACCCACCCCGAACGACGTGGGCTGAGCCTAGCGTCCTAGCGTCTTCCTGTCAAGCCGGATCATTGCCCGGTAAAGACGCGTCGGCACGGAAGCGCGCCATGACCTTTTGTCCTACTGAATTGTGGACGGCGGTGTCCGCGGGCTCCGACGGAAAGACCGACCGGGCGGCGCATCGCGGCTGGCATGCTGCTGTGACTTTCGCACCGCGTCGGAAAATGCCGCGGGCAGGCAATCGGCTTGGTACAAGAAGTCGTTTCTCGCGGGCGGGCACTGCCTCGGGCTCTCGAGCTGGCGCAACACATCACCATGACTGGCTGTTCCCCCGTGGTGCGGAGCGCCAGGACTAGCCCCTACGAGGTCCCATACCTCAACAACTCCGCAAATCGGTCCCGGTCATGTCGGTCGAGCAAGGCGCTCAACTTGCTGCAGAGGGTATCGATTTCAGCCCAGTTGCAGAGGTCCTTTGCGGCGGGCACGTGGTTTCGGCAGATCCACCACTCGTCCTCCCAGCTCCAGGTCATTTCAACCATGGGACCTATAACCTTGCACCTCGGGCACCGCTTCGCGGACGGCGTCGCCAGAGAATAACCAAGGCCTCGTGCTGAGCGGTCTTCGAT
>VBEN01000117.1 GCA_005881175.1 Chloroflexota bacterium | reverse complement strand
GGCCGTGGCGCGGGTCGGCTTGACCGCGTTCAACGACGTGATCCTGCGCGTCGCCTTCGAGTGCAGGTTCCAGGTCATCGACCTGCGCCTGGTCTGCAGTGAGGCGGCCGACTACGCGAATCCGATCGAGCCGTCGTCTGCAGGTGGCCAAAAAATCGCGCGCGCGATCATCGCGTCGCTTGGGCTAACGGAGCGGCCGATCGAGCGCAGCCAGGTATTTTCCTGACTTATTCCGCGTGGTCTATCAGCGTCTGCTCGAACAGCTTGCTGCCGATTCCGACATCGTCCAGCGGCCCGTAATTGTTCGTGACGTCGCTCGTGTCGATGACGCGCGGACCTTTCCAGTGCTGCTGCGTGCCGCGCATCTTGAGGATCCACACTTCGAGCTTGCCATCCGGCCGCACGGCCCCCACGCGCGCGAACGGCCGGCCACCTGACTTCAGGCGAACCACGTCCTTGACGGCGAATCGCTGCGGCATGCGCACGCCGCCGAGCTCGCTGGTCTCCGTGCCCGTGATCCCGGCCAGCTCGCGTCGCGGACGAACCTTGCGAAGCATCCAGGCGATCGGGTCGTAGGCGTCCGTGGCGGTGCGCTCCTTCAAGGGGATGATGGCATTGTCCGTGATTTTGATGTGTTCCGGGCACACCTCCTGGCAGCACTTGGTGATATTGCACATCTCGACTCCCGCCTTGCCATGCAGCAAGCCGGTACGCCGCTGCGTGTCGAGCGGGTGCATCTCGAGGGCCGCGATGCGGACCATGTAGCGCGGCCCGTAGTACATCGACTTGTCGTCGTGATTGCGCAGGACGTGACACACGTCCTGACAGAGGAAGCACTCGATGCATTTGCGGTATTCGTAGACGCGCTCGGTGTCCTCGGGGAGCATTCGGTAGGGGACCGGCTCGTTGGCGGGCGGCGTGAAGCCGGGGATCTCTTTGTTGACCTTGTAATTCCAGGAGACGTCGGTTACCAAATCTTTGATCAGCGGGAAGGCCCGCATCGGCCAGACGTGGATCTCGTCCTTCCCGAATTCGTCGACCCGGGTCTTGCACATCAGCCGAGGTCGGCCGTTGATCTCCGCGCTGCAGGATCCACACTTCGCCGCCTTGCAGTTCCAGCGGCAGGCAAGGTCGTTGGCATAGTTCGCCTGAATGTAATGAATGGCATCAAGAACCACCATGCCCTCGACGGCTGGAACTTCGAAACGTTCTTCGCGGCCGTCGCCGGTTTCTCCCCGGAAGACCTGGAGGACGATCGATCCGTTCTGGGTGGCTGCTCCGGCCTTGCGGCTCACGCGGGAACCCGTTTGGGCGAAGGCGGCCGCGTCGCCGGTGGCTTGGGCGGAGCCGGCGAGGGCGTCGGTTCCTGGAAAAGCTTGGCCAGCTCGGGCGGCATCTCCGGCACCGGCCGCTGCTTTAGCTTGACTTGGCCACCATCGTTGTAGGCGATGAAGTTCAGCCGGCCCAGCGCTTCGTCCTTCTCCAGGTAATCCAGCCGCCAGTGCGCTCCACGGCTTTCGCGCCGCTCGATCGCTGCCCGGACGATCGCCTCGGCGATGGTGAGCATGAACGGCAGGTCGCGGGCGGTATGCCAGCCAGGGTTGTAGCGCCGCGAGCCGGGCACGCGGACCCGTCTCGCTCGTTGGCGCAATTCCAGGATTTCGTCGAGGCAGGCCTTCAGGCCTTTCTCCTCGCGGGCCAGGCCCGCGCCATCCTGCATCGACTGCTGGAGCTGCTGCTGCAGCAGATACGGATTCTCGTTGCCGTTTCCGCCCAGCGGCCGCAACAGGGTCTCCTGCTCTTCGGCAATCTGGCTCTCGTCGAGCCTCCCGAGACCAGCCTCGCGCTGATAGGCTCCGGCCGCAGCCCCGGCGCGACGGCCAAACACCAGCAGGTCAGACAGCGAGTTGCCGCCCAACCGGTTCGCTCCGTGCAATCCGGCCGCCACCTCGCCGGCCGCGTAAAGGCCGGGTAGTGTGGTGGCGCCGGTCTCAGCCTCAACCCGCAGTCCGCCCATCGCATAGTGGATGGTCGGCGCAACTTCCATTGGTTCTTTTGTAATGTCGACATCCGCCAGCCGAAGGAACTGCTCGTACATGGATGGCAGCTTCTTCTTGATCTTCTCGGCGCCCAGATGGGTGACGTCGAGGTTGGCGCCGCCATGCTCGGTGCCCCGGCCGGCCTCGACCTCCTTGTAGATCGATCGCGCGACGACATCACGGGACGACAGTTCTTTTTTCTTGGGGTCATAGTCCAGCATGAAGCGCTTCCCGTCGCGGTTCTTGAGATAGCCACCTTCCCCGCGGACAGCCTCGGTAACGAGGATGCCACGCACGCCCGGTGGCCAGACCATCCCCGTAGGGTGAAACTGCACCATCTCGGGGTCGAGCACCTCGGCCCCCGCGTCAAAACCCATGGCGACCCCGTCCCCCGTGCCTTCCCACGAGTTCGACGTGACTTTGAAAATCCGTCCCCAGCCACCGGTCGCCATGATGATCGCCTTGCACCGAAAGGCAACAAAGCGGCCGTCAACACGGTTGTAGCCGAAAGCCCCGACCACCCGGTCGCCATCTTTGAGCAGGCGCGTCAGCGTCACTTCCATGTGCACCTCGATGCCGAGCTGCACCACCCGGTCTTGCAGGCTCCGGATCATCTCCAGGCCAGTGCGGTCACCGACGTGGCACAGGCGCCGGTAGGTATGAGCGCCGAAGGCGCGCTGCAAGATCCGGCCATCGGGTGTGCGATCGAAAATTGCGCCGTACGTCTCCAGCTCGTAGACCCGGTCAGGCGATTCGCGCGCATGCAGCTCCGCCATTCGCCAGTTGTTGATCAGCTGGCCGCCCCGCATCGTGTCCTGGAAATGCACCTGCCAGTTGTCTTCGGCATCGACGTTGCCCAGTGCGGCCGCAATTCCGCCTTCCGCCATCACCGTGTGCGCCTTTCCGAGCAGGGACTTGCAGACGATGTCCACGCGAGCGCCCGCCGCGGCGGCCTCGATCGCCGCCCGCAATCCGGCACCGCCGGCGCCGATTACGAGAACGTCCGTCGTCAGGCTCTGAAAATCCTCGCTCAGAAGATCCACCTCGGTTCGTGGATGACGCCGGCCATCAACAACCTGATGTAGACGTCGGTCAGGGCGACCGAGAACATGCTGTACCAGGCCCAGGCGCCATGCAGCGGGTTCATTCGGTTCAGCGTCATCGTGGCTCGCTGCCACAACATACCGGCGCGCGCTTTCGAGAACCGGTCGATACGGCCGCCCATCAGATATCGGAATGAGTGACAGGTCAGGCTGTAGAGGCTGAGCAGGATGACGTTGACCAGCATGACGACGGACCCGAGGCCGACAAAGAAGTGGCCCTGGTAGGTGAAGGCGCGCACCACGTCGACCCACAGGAAGACGACGACGATCAGGCTCAGCACCAGGAAATAGCGATGGTAGTTATTCAAGACCCAGGGAAAGCGGGTCTCGCCGCGATAGCGTCCGCGCTTCAATTCCTGGATCGCACAGGCCGGCGGGTCCCAGAAAAAAGATCGGAAGTACGACTTGCGGTAGTAGTAGCAGCTGCCGCGAAGGCCCAGTGGGATGACCGCCAGGATCGGAATCAAGATGCCGATGACAGGGACCCGGATCAGGCCGAAGCCCAACCAGGTCGAGAAGAATGGCGAGACATACGAGTCGAAGACGACATTTGTGCCGGAGAAGACCGACCAGGTGGCATAGATGACGAAGGCGCTGTAGCAGATGACGGTGAGAGCCGGCTCGATCAACCAGGCCCGTCCTGGTGATGCCTCCTTGGCCGACGATGGCCTCGGAGTTAGAGCTTCAACCGCCACACGCTAAGTTTAGTTCGCGGTTCAGCCGCCGCTTGCGCTGCGCCTGCCGAGGAGGACTCCGACGACCGACGCGATAACGGCCAGTCCGAGTGCCGCACGAGCCGGGATCCGACGTCGGCCGTCGCTGGTGCTGCCGTTGCGTCCCTCCCGGCTCCGGCCTCCAACCAGCTGGCCTTCGCCATCGGGGCCGGACTCCGGCGGCGCCACCACGTGCGCATCCTTCCCCGGCGCTTCTATGGGCACCGGATAGATCACACTATTCAGCTCGACACCGATCATCGTGATGAGTCCGAGAAAGAAGAAGAACGTCATCAGGAGGAAGAAAAGCCCGAAGGTCTTGCCGTACTGGTTGATGCCTTTGTTGATCTCGAGATAGAGAGGGAAGAGGAGGGTGATCGCTTCGAACAGCACACCGGCGACCAGCGCGCCGGGGACGACTTTTCGGAAGTCCTGTTTGCGGTTCGGGATGATGAAATAGATGCTGAAAAACAGAAGGAAACCGGCGACCAGGCCGACAATAACCTGGAGGATGAAGGCCGAGACGCCGGAATACAGGAAGCTCGGGATGTCCGGGATGTGTTTTAGGGCTGGCAGAATAGCCGACGTGGCCACCGCCACCCCGACCAGCACCGTGAACAGCAGGACCATGCCAAAAGCGATCAGCTTCTGCCGGACGAAGTCGCGGGGCCTGGTGTGGTAAATCACCGCAAACGCCTGCTCCATCGATCCAAACAGGGCCGATCCACCCCAGAGCAGGCCAACCAGCCCAACGAGCAGCAGGATGCCCGATTGGCTCTTCACGCCGCTCACCGCCTTGAGCAGTTCGTCCTGCTGATGCGGGTCGCCAGGGATCGCGGTGAAGATCGTCTTGTACACGGCGTCATTGGCCTGCCCGAAAAGACGCAGCGCATAGCCGAGGATCGATGCGGCGAAGATGACGATGGGGAACATCGCGAAGAGCGCGTTCCAGGCGATGAGCGCCGCCCAGTTGGGCGCCTGATCTTCGATGAACTTGCGGACGGTACGGCCGGGGATACTGTTCATCAGCCCGTCCATGGGCTCGATTCTACCTGACACCGGTTCTATCAACTAAGTGACAACCGCCCAAGCCGAAGTCGAGGCGCAGAAAAAGGCGGCGGCGGATCGAGCGCTCGAGCTCATCCGGCCGGGCACGGTTGTCGGGCTCGGCAGCGGGAGCACGGCGCGGTACTTCATCGAAGGATTAGCCGAAAGGGTTCGCGCGGGCCTCGACGTGCGTGCGGTCGCCACGTCGGTCGAGAGCCGGCGACTCGCCGAAGCAGGGCGCATCCCGATCGCGGAGCGGGTCGATGGTTCATTCGACCTGGCGGTCGACGGCGCCGATGAGATCGACCCCGCGGTCAACTGCCTTAAGGGCCGGGGCGGCGCGCTCCTTCGCGAAAAGATCGTTGCGCACGCCAGCCGACGCTTCGTCGTGATCGCCGACGAGAGCAAACTGGTTGGCCGCCTGGGACGCGGTCCGGTGCCGATCGAGGTGCTGCCCTTCCTCTGGGAGGCGACCAGCCGGGCGATCGAGTCGCTGGGTGGCCGGCCCGCGCTTCGGTTGGCGGCCGGCCAGCCATACAAGACGGACAACGACAACCTGATCCTCGATACCACCTTCGGGGCCGTCGACGCGCAGCTGGGCACCGCCATTCATGCCATCCCCGGCGTCCTCGAGCACGGGCTCTTTTTTGGCATCGCCCGGGCGGCGATCATCGGTTGCGCCTCTGGACTTCGAATTCTCGGCGAGCTCGGCTGACCGGCGCTATGCTTAGGCGCTGACATGCCGTTCGAGTACAAGGTTGTCCACACGGTCGAGGAAGCCAATCAGCTGGGGGACGAAGGCTTTGAGCTCTTCACCATCCTGCCGCCAGGACCCAACGGTGGACCGGATCGGATCTATCTCCGTCGCGAGAAACGTCGCGGCCAGACGCCAGGTTTCTCCAGAGAGTCCAAATCGGGGTAGGGCGCCCACCCGATTGACCATATTGGCGCGCGAATATATACTGGGTTAGTCTGGATTCCAGCAAATGAGGGGCGGATTGTCCGCCCTCGTTGTGTTTATGGGGGATCTGGATCGGGTAGGACTGACAGGCCCGACCCACGGGCGTTCACAGGGAGTAACTGTGCTGCAAGGAATGACGATGTCGAGCAAGGCGGCGCCGCACTACGAGTCGGCGGTTCGGGACATGTCCCAGGCTGCCGCCGAGGCGGAGCTGACGCACGCCCCGGTCCGGCTCGCCTACTGGCGGATGACGGCGCTGGACACGCTGCTTGCCCGGCTGGAGGAGCTACGGGTTGCCGGTGAGCGGGCTCTCCCCGAGGATATCTGGGAGCAGGTGGTCGCGTACGCCGGGCGCCACGATGCCGAGCTCGCCGATCGGATCCAGGCCATCACCGCCGACGACCTCAACGCCGTGCACGATGCGGTATTCGAGGCGCAGGGCCGGGTAATGCTGCAACTAGCTGAGCTGCGCCGGGTGCCCAACTGGCAGGATCTGGACCTGACCCTCGCGCCTGGGGACGACGAAGCCGCCTAGGAAGGTCGCAGCCCAATCCCGCTGAATCCCGACAACGGCGATCCAGCCGACCGCGAGCGCCCGCTCGACATCGTTGCCGATCGGGCGCGGCGACTATTGACGATCCAGTGGGCTGATGGTCACCAATCGGCGTACGACTTCGAGCTGCTCCGCTGGCGCTGTCCCTGCGCCGAGTGCGCCGGCGAGGGTGGTATCCCGGGCAAGCTGGCGAGTACCAGCGAGCTTAAAGACGACCAGGTCGAGCTTGTCCAGATGGAGGCGGTCGGCCTCTTTGGCATCCGCCCCTACTGGAAGGACGGCCACGACACCGGGATTTACGGGCTCAAGCTACTGCGGGCGATCTGTCCCTGCGAGGAATGCGTCGCGCAGGCGCCCTCGCGGGTGAATTCCTAGGCGACCTTGGCGTTGAGGCCGAGTCCGGCCTCGAGCGCGGCCTTCGGCCGGTAGCCGACAACCTGCTCGGCCAGCTTGCCGGCGCGAAACATCGCCACGTAGGGGATGCCTCGAACCCGGTATCGCTCGGCCAGGGCCGGCTCCTCGTCGACGTTGACCTTCGTGATCTTGATATCGACGTGCTCGGCGGCGATCTGCTCGAGCACCGGCGACAGCATCTTGCACGGGCCGCACCAGTCGGCGTAGAAATCCACGATCACAGGCTGGTCCGAAAGGAGGACCTGGTCCTCGAACGTGGCGGTTGTAACTTGGACTGCTTTGCTCATGACTCTCCCTTACTTGAACGCTTCGTATTCAGAATAACTCAGAAACGCCCCCGGAAATTCCGGGAGTTCAGGAGCAGCCCGAGCGAACCTGACGCTAGTTCGAAAACACCTCGACGACCATGGTCTTGGAGCCGTTCGTTGCCACGCCGAGTCCAACCCGATGGTAGCCGGCCTTGAGGATGTTGGCGCGGTGCTCGGGGGAGTTCATGAACATGGTGTTGATCGCGGCCATCGATGGGTTGGTCGACCAGGCGATGTTCTCGCCGGCGGTGCTGTACGGGATACCCCAGAGGTGGAGCAGCTGGACGAAGGCCAGCTGGCCGGTCGCCGGGTCCGTATGGGAGAAGTAGTTCCGGTTGAGCATGTCCTGGGCGCGGAACTGGGCGACGCGCGCCAGCGACCCGCTCCAGGCCAGCGGAGCAACGCCACTGGCGGCACGGTCCTGGTTGACCAGGCTGAACTGGACTCCGGCGGCGCCTCCGACGCTCGCAACCGGCGGGACCGGCTTTGCGACCGGCTTTGGCCGGGCGGCAACCGGCGGCTTCGCCGCGGGAGCGACCGCCAGCGCCGGCGACGGACTGGCGGTGGGCTTGGTCTTGCCCGCCAGGATCGGATGTCCCGGGTGCAGAGAGGCCACCCTGGTGGTCTCGATCGGCCGGGCAGTCGCCGCCACCCTGTGAGGCGTCCGCGGCGACCCGAGCACGCTGACCAGGCCGAGGGTCAGCAGCGGGATGGCCGTGATCAGAACCGCTCGTGTAACTGAACGTGACAATCAGAATCCCCCTTGTGGTCTGGATTGGCGTCGGGGGATTCTAGGTCGGCAGCGTCGTCCGGGCCAAGCCGTTAGCCGCCCGAGAAACCCGCCCCTACGGCTATCCCGTAACTGACAGTGCGGTTTATCACGCGGAGGCAACGACGAAGAGCAGCAGCTGACCGAGCAACTGGCCCGGCAGGATCGCGATCATCGCCAGGTAGAGGAGACCGGTGGTCGACATGAACGAACGCAGCCGGCAGGTCGGAAGGGCCAGGCCGGCGGCGATGAGCGGCAGAATGACGGCGCCGAGCGCCCAGAGGACCGAGAGCACCGGGCTGAGGTTGAGCGCGCTCCCGATGGACCTTGAACCATCCAGGCCGCCCAGGGTCAGCGGAACGAGGAGGGCCTGCAGCACCAGGCTGATGAGCAGCACGCCGATGGCGCGCAAGAGCGGCGCGTTCGTCAATGCCGGGGTGACCAGATACCAGTGGCCCAGCAACATGCCGGTCGTCGCTGCGCCGAGCACCGCGGCCGAAAGAATCATGACCAGCGCGACGGCGATTGCCCCCAGCGGTGATCCGGCGAGCGGCCAGAGCGCCGCCGTGATCCCGGCCAGCAGCAGCACGGACGCCGCCAGTGTCAGCGCCCAGCTTGCGGTCGATGCCTCCCGACGACGCCAGGTCACGACAACGTGGGCCAGCAAGGCGATTACGAGCAAACCCTGCAGGAAGACCAGCGATCCAGCCGCCGGCTGGTTGATGGCGAGCACCGCGGGTGAGCCCGCCGGTCAGGCGCAGGTAGGCGACGATGGCCACACCGCCAACCGTCGTCTGAGCGAGTAAGAGAAAGAGCGCCAGTGGCAGGGTCAGCGTGGCGACACACTCGTGACACGAGGTGATGGGAACGGAATCGAGCAAGGGCATACGCGCCGATATAGATTAGGGACAGGGCATGACAGCGCAACCCGATAACCCGCACGGGTTCGTACCCGTCAGCTTCGATAACGGAAGCTGGAAGACGGCTGCCGGTGAGGTGGTGCCCTGGTATGAGGTCCAGACCGACCTGGTCCCAGAATCGGACGTCCAGGGTGCGCTCGATCGAGTGCTGAGCGTCTATGGGGTCAGCGACGTCGTGGTGGATGCCTTCGACCAGTTCCGCAAAGAGCTGAAGCGGCCGGTTCAGGCCGAAGGCTAGCTATACTCGATTAACGGGGTGCGTTTGGAACGCTGAGAGGTGGACCGCTCCACCAACCCTTCGAACCTGATCTGGGTAATGCCAGCGGAGGGAGACATGAGGACCGTTGACCGGCAGGTGGTCGAGCGCAACGCTCCCACCGATGAGTTTCTCAAGGTCGAGACCCATGGGATCGAGCCGATCCCGTCGAATGAGCGCAAGGGCTCGCCGCGCGATGTGGCCTGGCTGTGGGTCGCGGCCTTCGCGAATTTTGTTTCGCTGATCACCGGCGGACTGCTGATCACCTTCGGACTCGGTGTCGGCGAAGCCATCATCGCCATCGCCGTCGGCTCGGTCCTGGCGGCCGTGCTGCACGGCCTGCTGAGCGTCGCGGGGCCGCGCTTTGGGACCACCCAGGTGGTCGCGTCGCGCAATACGTTCGGGGTTCGAGGGGCTTATGGCGGCGCCTTCTTCACCCTGTTCCTGGCGGTTGGGTGGTTCGCCGTCGACTGCGTGATCGCGGCTCAGGCAATCGGCCAGCTGGCTCGGCTGGCGGGCATCCCACAGGGCAACCTGCTCAACGGCATGGCCTTACTGGTTGTCGTCATCGCCTCGATCCTGGTTGCCGTGTATGGCCACCAGACGATCGCCGTCTTCGAAAAGTACGGCGCCTTTATGTTTGTCGGCTTCTGCGCCATCCTTGCCCTGACCCTTGCCCCGAAGATCAACTGGAGTCTCCCGCCCAGCCTCCATGGGGCCGACCACCTGGCGGCCTGGGTACTGGGCACCAGCGTCATCTTTGCGTTGGTCGCCTCATGGTTCAGCTTCGCCTCCGACTACTCGCGCTACCTGCCACAGCGGCTCTCCGATCGAACCGTCGCCGGTTGGATCGCGGCGGGCACGGCGGCGTCGATGTTCCTGTTCGGCGCGCTGGGAGCTCTTGTGGCGAGCATCGACCCGAATCGGGGCGGCGACCTGATCGGCCTGATCTCTGCCAGCGCGCCGCTCGTGGTGGTGGTGCCCTTCCTGCTGTTCATCGCCGCCGGTGAGATCTGGGCGAACTACCTGGACGTTTACACCGCCGGATTGTCGGCTCTAGCCCTCAATATTCGACTGCGGCGATGGGCGGCCGCCCTCGCAGTCGGCCTGCTTGGTGGCATCCTGGCCTTCTTCGCGATGTTCGTGTCGAACTTCAAAGACCAGTACACGAACTTCCTGCTGATCACCTACCTGTGGGTACCCTCATGGGCGGCGGTCGTGCTGGTGGACATGTTCGTCTTCCGCCGCCGGGACGGTCTGACGGGACTGTTCAGAGGCCGAGCAGTGCTGGCCTGGTTGATCGGGCTGGCCGTTGCGGTGCCATTCGTCGATTCGACCCTATGGCAGAGCCCGCTGGCGGTCAACCTGCTGCACAACACCGATATCTCCGGCTACGTCGGCGCCATCACGGGCGCCGGCGTGTACCTGGTCCTGGGGCGGCGATGACGATGCCTGTCGCGCTCACCATCGCCGGGTCCGACTCGGGCGGCGGCGCGGGCATCCAGGCCGACCTGAAAACGTTTGCCGCTTTCGGCGTCTACGGGCTGAGCGTTATCACCGCCGTTACGGCACAAAATACGGTCGGCGTCCGCGCCGTGCAGGAGATCGATCCCGCGATCATTGCGTCACAGCTCGACGCCGTCGCCGAGGATTTCTCGATCGGCGCCCTGAAGACCGGCATGCTCTCGAGCGTCGCCATCATCGAGGCGGTCGTGGCCGGGATCACGCACCACGAGTTGCAGCCGCTGGTCGTCGATCCGGTGATGGTCGCCAAGAGTGGCGACCGCCTGCTAAAGCAGGATGCCGTCGATGCGCTGCGGCGCAGACTCTTGCCGGTCGCCCGCCTTGTGACGCCAAATCTTCCGGAGGCAGAGGTGCTTGCCGGGCGGCCGATCCGCAGCCGCGAGGACGCGGTGGTCGCCGCCCGACGCATCATGGAATTCGGGGCGCGTGCCGTTGTCATCAAGGGCGGCCATTCCGGGGAAGATCCGGTGGTGGACCTGCTCGTCGACCAGGAGAGCGTCACCGAGTACCGGGCCAGCCGAATCGCGACGACCAGTACGCACGGGACGGGCTGCACGTTCGCGGCGGCGATCGCCGCCGGGCTTGCTACAGGGATGGACGTCGCCGGCGCGGTCGGCCAGGCCCGCGAGTATCTCAGCCGGGCGCTGGCCGCCGCGCCTGGTCTCGGGCACGGTCACGGGCCGATGAACCACTTTCCCTCGGTGGAGGCCGCGCATGCCGGCCGTTAACACGGACGTCGAGTATCTCGAGGGCATTCACCCGCAGCTCGGCCCGGTGCTCGAAGAGATGCTGAAGACCGGCCGGAGTGAGGGCGTGCCGATCGTCCGGCCGGCGGTGGGGCGGCTGCTGCGGGTACTGGTGACGGCCCTCGCACCGAAGCGGGTGCTCGAGATCGGCACCGCGATCGGCTTCTCGACTCTCTGGATGGCGAGCGCCCTCCCGGCCGGCGGCCGCATCGACACCATCGACCCTGACCGGTCCCGTACCGATCGCGCGCGCCGCTACTGGCTGCGGGCCGGCGTCACTGACCGGGTCCGCGTCATCAATGAACCGGCCTTGCGGGTCTTGCCCCGCCTGGCGCCGGGGATTGAGTTCGCCTTCATCGATGCGATCAAGACCGAGTACTCGGCCTACCTCGACGCGCTGCTGCCAAAGATGGCGCCGGGCGGCGTGATCGCCGTCGATAACCTCACCTGGAGCGGGCGGATTGCGGCCGGTGAGCATGACGAGGACACCGATGCCCTGCGCGGCTTCAACGAGAAGTTTCTGCACCACGAACAACTAGAGGCCACCATACTTCCGCTTGGCGACGGCATGGGGCTCGGTGCCGTCCGGCCGCATGGGTAAAGCGGCAGCGCGATAGAGTTTGTCGGTTGCCGACCGACGCTGGAACCCTTACGCGGGAACAGGTCCTCGACGCCTATCGGACGGTGCTGCGCGCCCGCACCCTCGACGATCGGCGCTTCGTTCTGAATCGCGCCGGGAAACTTGCCTTCATCATTTCGCCACGCGGGCACGAGGTGGCCCAGGTCGCGGCGATCACGGCGCTCCAACCAGGCCGGGATCGCTTCTGCCTCTATTACCGGAACTTCGCCGCCGCCCTTGCCTGTGGCTTTACCCCCGAAGAGCTGATGCTGTCGGCGTTTGCCCGGGCGGCCGATCCCTCCAGCGGCGGCCGCCAAACTCCAGGCAATTTCGGCAGCCGCCGCCGCGGCGTGATCATCGGCTCGAGCACGGTCGGTCCACAGATTCCCAAGGCGGCCGGCATCGGCCTGGCCCTGAAGTGGAAAGGAGAGGGAGCCCTCTGTTACGTCAGCTTTGGTGAGGGCGCCACGAGTCAGGGTGACTTCCACGAAGGGCTCAACTTCGCGTCGATCCATCGCTGCCCGGTGATCTTCTTCTGCGAGAACAACCGCTGGGCCATCTCGGTGCCGCAGCCTCTGCAGGTCGCCGGTCCCGGCGTTGCCGAACGAGCCGCCGGCTACGGCATCCCAGGGGTGCGCGTCCATGGCGATGATTTCTTCGCCGTCCATCTGGCCGTGCAAGAGGCGGCCGAGCGCGCCCGCGCCGGCGACGGCCCCACCCTGATCGAGGCGGAGGTGCTGCGCCTGCAGTCTCATTCCACCGATGATGACCAGCGGGCCTACCGAGATGCGGCAGAGCTCGCTGCGGAGTCCGCGCGCGATCCAATCCCACGAATGCGGGCTGCGCTGATGCAGCGGGGCTGGCTGACGGCAGAGGACGATGCCAGCCTTCGCGAGGAGGTCGGCCGTGAGGTCGAGCGCGCCACCGAGGCGGCTGAGGCGGCGGCCGACCCCGACGCAGGGTCGCTTGGCCGTCATGTGTACGCCGATGCCTGAGCGCAATCTCGTCCAGGCGGTGCGCGACGCGCTTTATGAGGAGATGGAGCGCGACGATCGGGTCTGCATCCTGGGTGAAGACGTCGGTCGAAAGGGCGGCGTCTTCAAGGCGACGGAAGGTCTGCAGCAGCGGTTCGGCGCCCAGCGCGTGCTCGACACGCCGCTTGCCGAATCGAGCATTGCGGCCGTCGCCCAGGGCCTGGCGCTGGAAGGATTTCTGCCCGTGGCGGAGATGCAGTTCGCCGACTACAGCTTCCCGGCGTTCAACCAGATCGTCAACGAGATCGCCAAGGTGCGCTACCGATCGAACGGCGACTTCGCCTGCCCGCTCGTGATTCGGGCGCCCACCGGAGGTGGGGTGCGGGGTGCGCTCTATCACTCTCAGTCCCCGGAGGCGTTCTACTGCCACGTCCCCGGTCTCAAGGTGGTGCTGCCATCGACCCCGGCCGACGCCAAGGGGCTGCTGAAAGCCGCGATCCGGGATCCGGACCCGGTGATATTCCTGGAGCCGAAGAAGCTGTACCGGGCAGAGCGGCAGGAGGTCGGCGACGGCGACTCCGCCATGCTGCCCATCGGAGTGGCCACCGTCGTTCGGCGGGGCGCCGACGTGACGGCCGTGACCTACGGCTACATGCGTGCGGTCACCCTTCAGGCCGCCAGCCGCTTGAGCGCGGATGGGATCGAGGTCGAGATCATCGACCTGCGAACGCTGCGACCCTGGGACGTCGAGTCCTGCGTTCGATCGATCGAAAAAACCGGTCGGGTCGCCGTGGTCTACGAGGCGAACCGGAGCGGCGGATGGGGGGCGGAGGTTGCGGCTGAGCTCGCTGAGCGCTGCTTCGCCAGCCTTGATGCGCCGGTCAGCCGGATTGCCAGTCCGGATGTCCCGGCAATGCCATTTAGCCCCACACTCGAACACGCGTTCATGCTCAATCCCGACAAGGTCGCGGATGGCTTACGTCGGGTGGCTCGCTACTGAACCGCGAATTCCCGCCTAAGAAGGTCTTAGACCAACCGGTGGAAAAGCGTCCGCTACTTTCCTATACTTGCGAGTGGGGTTCTTGTTCCAAGCCCCCCGGAACCAGGACCCCACTTTCCGCTTCTCAACCCGGCTGGGCCGGCTCCTGCCAAACGCTTGCCCGACCCGGGGCTAATCCGGCTGGAGCAACTCGATCCGATTGCCGAACGGGTCCTCGGTATAGAACCGGCGAAAGCCCGGGATTTGACGATCCTGGACGATCGGCAGGCCGACTGCGATCAACCGCGCGCGCATCTGCTCGAGGTCGTCGGTAAGCAAGGCAGGGTGCCGGCGGCTGTGTGCCACCGCGGACTCGACGCCGCAGTGCAGTTGTTGGTCGCCGCAGGCAAACCAGACGCCCCCACGGTCTCCCAGGCTAGCCGGTTTTTCGACTTCTTCGAGCCCAAGCAGCTCGGAATAGAAGCGTCGCGCGGCAGGTTCGCCCCCGGGTGTGATCGCGACTTGAACATGGTGAATCCCCGCAATCCGCACCGGGCGAGTCTAATCCACACCCTCCTTAGAATTGGAAGGCTTTGGCCACATCAGGGGACGCGCGACCACTTGAACGCAATGGAGTCTTTCTCTCGGTCGACATGGAAGGCATGGCGGGCGTCGTCCACCTACACCAGGTGATGCGCGGCATGCCCGAGTACGAGCGCTCGTGTCGACTGATGACTGCCGAGACCAACGCCGCCGTCGCCGGCGCGCGCCGAGCGGGGGCGACCCGCTTTCTCGTCAACGACTCGCACGGCGATATGCGCAACTTCCTGCTCGACGAACTCGATGATGGCGTGGAGCTGATCAGCGGCGCGGACAAGACGTTCTCGATGGGCGCCGGCCTCGACCCCACCTTCGAGGTCGCCTTCTTCATCGGCTATCACGCCTCGGCTGGCACCGAGCGCGCCATCATGGATCACACCTACGGCGGGCGCACGATCTATGGGGTGCGAGTCAATGGCCGCGAGCAGAGCGAGGCCACGCTTAATGCGGCGCTGGCGGGTACCGTTGGCGTTCGGACGGCGCTGATCAGCGGCGATCGCGCCACCATCGAACAGGCAGCGGCCGACCTGCCAGGCATCGAGACCGTCGTGGTCAAGGAGGCGCTCGGTCGGCAGGCGGCCCGCTCCCTGCACCCGCTCGAAGCCTGCCGTCGGATTGAGGAGGGTGCCTACCGGGCCTACACGGAGCGGTCCATCCGGCCTCTCTACCAGCCCAGGGGGCCGTTTACGCTGGAGATCGATTGGATGAATGCCAGCATGGCCGACTCTTGCGCACAGATTCCTGACGTCGAGCGCACCGGCGGCCGGACGATTCGCTACCGGGCGGCGGATTTTGCCGTCTGCTACCAGATGCTGCTGGCGCTGCTGGTGATGGCGACGCCCGCCGCGTACCAGTATCCAAAGCCGTGACGCTCACGGAGGCCATCGAGCAGCTGCTGCAAGGCACCGCGCTCAATCGGGAGCAGGCACGCACCGTGATGGACCAGGTGATGGCAGGCGAGGCCACCTCGGCCCAGATCGCCGGCCTCTTGATCGCGCTCCGGGCCAGGGGAGAGACCGTCGAGGAGATGACGGGGTTTGTCGAATCGATGCGGGCGCACGCCACGCCGCTCGAGGTGCCGCCCGGAAGTATCGACACCTGCGGCACGGGAGGCGATCGGGCGGGCACCTTCAACATCTCGACAGCGGCCGCGCTGGTAGCGGCAGGGGCGGGAATCCCGGTGGCCAAGCACGGCAACCGGGCGGCCTCCAGCCGCTGCGGAAGCGCTGACGTGCTCGAGGCGCTCGGGGTGGATATCACTCTGGATGCTGACGGTGTGCGACGGTGCATCGAAGTCGCCGGAATGGGCTTCTGTTTTGCACCGACCTTCCATCCCGCGATGCGGCACGCCGGTCCTGCCAGAAGGGAGCTCGCGGTGCGCACCGTCTTCAATGTGCTGGGGCCGCTCGCCAACCCTGGGCGGGTCAAAAAACAAGCGCTGGGCGTGGGTGCGCCCTCGCTCGCCCCCCTGATGATCCGCGTGCTCAAGGACCTCGGCCACGAGCGTGCCCTGGTGTTCTATGGCGAAGACGGCCTCGACGAGCTCACCACAACTGGTCCGTCACGGGTCTTTCAGTTGCGCAACGGCAAGATCGATGACCTCGAGCTCGATCCCAGGGACCTCGGTCTTGGGCGCGCCCGCCCCGATGAGTTGAAGGGCGGCACGCCTGCCGAGAACGCGGCCCTGCTGCGCCAGGTGCTCAACGGTGACACTGGGCCCCGCCGCGATGTGGTTCTCCTTAACGCGGCCGCGGCGATCCTGGCCGCCGGACGAGCAGAGGATTGGCCCCAGGCAATGGACGTCGCGCGCGAGTCACTGGACAGCGGCCGCGCCGCGCAGGTCTTGAGCCGGCTCATCGAGACCTCAAGGACTGCCTCCCCCTCCGGGGGAGGGCAGGGTGGGGGCGCTTAGCCCGAAGCCAGACCGGCGATGCCGCCGGCGAGCAGTACGAGGCAGACCACCCCGACGAATCCCCAGGTGGCCCAGTAGGTGACACGGGATATACGACGGACGCGGCGGAGACGGCGCATCTTGCCCTGCGCCACCTTCAGCGCGGTCTCCTTCGTCAGCACTACGTAGGGGTATCGACGAAAGCCTCAAAACCTTTCTCGAAAATAGCTCCCGATATGCTGAGGCGATGCCGTTTCGGATCGCGGTCATCCCCGGCGACGGCATTGGCCCCGAGGTCATCACCCAGGGAATCCGCGTCCTCAAAGGGGTCACCCAGCAGTCAGGATCCCGGCTCGATTTCGAGACCTACGATCTGGGGGCGGAACGCTATCTGCGAACGGGGGAGATCATTCCCGAACCGATTTTCGCCGAACTCCAGTCGGCCGACGCGATCTATCTGGGCGCGGTCGGAGATCCTCGAGTCAAAGACCCGCAATATGCCGCCCGTCTTCTGCTTCGCCTGCGGTTCGAGCTGGACCTCTGGGTCAACCTGCGACCGTCACGCCTTCTAGCGCCCGGGTTGACGCCGTTACGCGATGCCTCGTCCATCGACCTGGTTGTGGTTCGGGAGAACACCGAAGGCGCCTATGTTGGGATCGGCGGCCAATTCAAGCGAGGAACAGCGGACGAGATTGCCATCCAGGAAGACATCAACACCCGCAAGGGCGTGGAACGCATTCAGCGGTATGCGTTCGAGCTGGCGCGCGAACGAGGGCGCGCTGGGCATCAAGGTCGGATCACCATGGTCGACAAGAGCAACGCGCTCTATCACGCGCACGATCTCTGGCAGCGCGTCTTTATGCTGGAGCGGCAGCGTTCCCCCGACGTCGACGCGGAGCACCTCTTCGTCGATGCGGCGGCCATGCAGCTGGTCAAGGATCCGGGGCGGTTCGATGTCGTCGTCACGTCCAACATGTTTGGCGACATCCTCAGCGACCTCGCTTCGGAGCTGGTGGGCGGCCTCGGTCAGGCGCCTTCGGCCAACATCAATCCGGACACCCGACGTGGGCTCTTTGAACCTGTGCACGGGTCAGCGCCCAAGCACGCCGGCAAAGGGATCGCCAATCCGGTCGGCGCGATCCTGGCCGGGGCCATGATGCTGCGTCACCTGGGGGACGAGGCGGGCGCCAACCAGATCGAGGAGGCCGTCATGGCCACCGCCCGGGAGCGCCGGACCACGAAGGACCTGGGCGGCGACCTGACCACGACGGCGGCCGCCGAGGCGGTGCTCGATGCGCTGGCCGCTCGTCCAGTTCCCTCCCCCCTTGCGGGGGATCAGGGTGGGGGGTGAGAGAATCGAATCATCGAGGGCCTTGTGAACACGATCCAGCCGGCGCGTCGTAAGCCCGGCGCCCCGCCACCCGCTCGCGCGGCGACGGCCGCCGCTCCACCCGGCGCCGCCGACGGCCACCTCCTGCGCGGCCGAGCCCTGATCTTCTGGGATCCGAAGATCCCGGGAAAGAAGCTCGACGCCATCGACACCGACCAGATCACGCCGGCCGACGACTGCGTTTCGGAGAGTCTCGAGCGGCTCGATGAGCGCTGGAAGCTGGGCGCTTTCCGGTATCTGATGCCCGACTTCCGCGAGCGCGTCCACCGAGGCGAGACGTTCGTCATTGCAGGCGAGCGTTTCGGCATCGGCTCATCGCGCGAGATGAGCCCCGCCGGGCTGAAGGCGGTCGCGGAGGAGGCCGGGCTGGAGATGGTGATCGTGTGCGGCGAGGGCATTGGCGATATCTTCCGGCGCAATGCGCTCAACCTCGGCTTGCACGTGGTGCAGAGCCGGGCCGCCTCCGAGGACGCGCAGGAGGGCGACGTGCTGACCCTCGATCCCTCGACCCGTCACCTCACGAACGAGACGCGTAACAAGAGCTACGAACCCGTGCCGCTCACCCCGAAAGAAGAGGAGATCCGCCGGTCCGGGGGCATCATTTCCGTCGGACGGCGCGAGTTCACCGAATCGATCGAGCGCCAGCCGCGGGTCGAATGGCCCGATCGGGAGATGGCCAGCGGGCTCAGCAGCACCGAGCAGATCGTCTGGGCTCACCGGGTCGACAAAGACGCGGATGTGCGGCCGGGCGGTACCCTCCGCGTCTGGTGCGATCTGCTTCCCGCATCGGATGGGACCGCGCCGTTTTCGATCCACACGTTCAATCAGATCACCGGCGGCGACGCGATCTTTCCGCGGCAGGCGGCGATCGCCAATGACCACTTCGTGTTCTCCGGCCGGAATGCCGACGACAAGCAGACGTCGATTGGCCGCGAATTTGCCAAACTGCACGGGATCGGCAAGCCGTACTACGCCACTCCCGGCGACGGCATCTTTCACTTCTATTTTCCGGAGCAGGGGCTGATCGTGCCGGGAGCGTTCGTGCCTGGCGCCGACTCCCACAGCCGCGCCTACGGGGCGTACGGCGCAGTCGGCACGGGTGTCGGCAGCACGCAGCTCGGCTTCGGCTGGTCGACCGGCTACATCTACTTCACGCCGGCAAAGCGCCGGCGGGTGGTCTTCACTGGAAAACTGCGGCCCTGGGTCAGCGGCAAGGACGTCGTGCTGGCACTACTGCGTCGCTGGGGTAAGGCGCAGGCGCAAGGCATGAGCGTCGAGTTCGTCGACGCCGAACGGCAACTGCCGATCCCCTATCGAAACACGGTGGCGAACATGATGGCCGAGGCGGAGGCGCAGAACGGCATCTTCGCCCCTGACGAGGTCACGCTCGACTGGTACCGACGCAAGGACATCAGCGAACTGCCGTACCCGTCGTTCGCGCCGGGGGACAGGGTCGCCTGGGATATCGACGAGACCCTGGATCTCTCAGAGCTGGTCCCCTTTATCGCGAAGCCCTTCGCGCCGGGGAATGCCTTTCCGGCCGACGAAGTGGCGACGGAGAAGCTCACCTTCGACAAGGCGTTCATCGGATCATGCACGAACGGCGGCTATGACGACCTGCTCGAGGCGGCGCTGGTGATCCGCGCCGGCCGCGAGCGTGGCTTCGAGAAGGCGCCGAAAAGGTTCGTCGTCTTCCCGGGCTCCGGTGGCGTCAAGCGCGATATCGAAAACACGGAGCCGCGGCTCGGTGGCGAGTCGATCGCGACGGTGCTGCGATCCGTGGGCGCCCAGATCCGTGAATCGTGGTGTGGACCCTGCTTCGGTCAGGGGCCGGATGCGCTCAAGAAGGGGGAAGTCGCCATCACGTCGTTCAATCGCAACTGGCAGAACCGGATGGGGGTGGGAGGTCTCGGGTACCTGGCGAGTCCCGCCGTAGTGGCATCATCGGCGCTGCTCGGCTACATGGCGGGCCCCAGCCAGCTTGGGATCAAGTGGGATCCCGAACGCTTCGACGTATCGATCTGAGCCAAGCGACACTCAAGTTGGTCACCGACGGCCCACCTGAGAGCCGCTTCGAGTATGTCGCGCGGATGCACCGAGTTGTGGAACATATCGATCGCCATCTGGATGAACCACTCGACCGGAATACCCTCGCCGGCGTGGCGAATTTCTCGTCCTTTCACTTTCATCGCCTCTTCTCGGCATGGATGGGGGAGACGCTCGGCGAATACTTGCGACGTCGGCGACTCGAAATCGGCGCCCAACGACTCGTCACCCAACCACGGATGCCCGTGTTGCAGGTGGCGCTGTCGGTTGGCTTCGGATCGACTGAAGCGTTCGCGCGCGCCTTCAAGGCGAGGTTCGGTTCAACCCCGTCGTCCTGGCGGCTCGCAGAACGTAGCAATCAAAATCAGCTGGATCGCAAGCTGGGTCAGGATTTCGCAGCCGATGGACGCGAACATGAAGTCTCAACAATCGATTCACGGGAGGCTTCCTTGAACGTCAAGCTCATTGATCGGCAACCGGCCAGCGTCGCCTATCTTCGCCACGTGGGCCCGTATGGGCCGGAGATATCGCAGTTCTGGGAACAGACCGTCTACCCGTGGCTGGAAACGAATAACCTGATGGGCCGTCCCCTTTACGGCATCAGCCATGATGACCCGGGCATCACGGCGCCCGAGAAATGCCGCTACGACGCCGCCGTGGAGGTGGAGCCGGAGTTTGTTGGCGCGGGTCACTACCTGAAGACGACGATTCCCGGCGGCAAGTACGCCGCCGCAAGCTTTAGAGGGACCGCGGCCGAAATTGGTGACGCCTGGATGGCCCTGATGCGGAATTGGCTGCCGGGCAGCGGTTTGCAGCTCGACTCACGCCCGTTGTTCGAGTACTATCCGCCGGACTTCACCGTTGACCTTAAGACCGGGGCGTTTGAGTGCGATATATGTATTCCGGTCACGAAGCTGTGAGGTAGGGAGCTTAGGCGTGAGCTGTACGTGGCGACGCCTGCTCGATGATGTGCAGAACCTCAGCCTCAGAGAGTAGGCCGTCGCGACGTTTGGCGGCGTCGATGACGGTTTTGACCAACTCGGGACGTGGCACGATGCCGCGCTGTTCGAGCCAGAAGATCACGTTCGACTCGCCGCTCATCGGGCCGATTTCGATCACCTGCTCGCAGCCGAAGAGTTCGGCCGGCACGCCGGAATAGACCCGGTTCGCCAACCAGTCGTCGCCTTTGCGCTTCGCTTTGATGACCGCGGCGGCATGGACGCCGGTTGCCGTGCGAAAGGCATCGCGGCCAAGCACCGGATAGTTCGCTGGGATCGCCATGCCGGTGCCTTCCGCGATCACGTCGCCCATCTCGCGGAGCTTGCTGAGGTCGGTGTCGATCCAGCCAAGCAGCCGGAAGTTCACGAGCAGCAGATCCAGATGTGTGTTGCCGACGCGCTCGCCCAGGCCGAGGGCGCACCCATGGATGCGGTCCGCGCCCGCGACGGCCGCCACGATCGCGTTGATCAAGCCAAAGCCGCGGTCGCTGTGCCCATGCCAGTCCAGTCCCACGTCGGGCTTCATCTCATCGAGCATCTGACGGACGTAGCCGACGACCGCACGCGCTCCATCTGGGGTCGAGTGACCGACGGTGTCGCAAACCGCGACCCGCTGCGCTCCCTCCCCGATGGCGGTGCCGAAAAGACGCCGAAGCGTCTCTGGCTGGGCCCGGGTCGTGTCTTCCGTGACATACATGACCGGCAGCTGATTGTGGCGGGCGAAGCGGACCGCGTTGCGCGTGTTGTCAACCATCTGCTCGATGGTCCAACCCTCGGCATACTGCCGGATGGGGCTCGAACCGATGAAGGCTGCGACCTCGATTGGAATGCCGACGCGTTGTGAGATCTCGACGACGGGGCGGATGTCGATCTCGAGCGTACGGGCGGCACAGAGTGGCCTGATCCGGAGCCGCTGGTCACGAATTTCCTCAGCCAGCCGTTCGACGTGGGCCACGGCCCGCGGGCCGGCCCCCGGCAAGCCCAGGTCGATCGATCCGACACCGAGCTGATCCGCAAGGTGCAGAAAGCGAAGCTTGTGCTCGATATCCGGATCACGAACCGATGGGCCCTGGATCCCGTCGCGCAGGGTCTCGTCATGAATGCTGACGGGACGTGAAGGCTTGTCCGGAGCCTTCACGGTATTCCAGTCGTAAATCAGCTGCTGTTCGTCAGGCACTGAGGGTTTCCAGCTCGGCGACCAGCTTGCTCAGGAATTCCGTTGCCAGTGCGCCGTCGACGATGCGATGGTCGACTGAAATCGAGATCCAGGCGCCGGGTCGGGCGACGACCTTGCCGTCCACGACCATCGGCCGCGGCTTGATGGCGCCGAACGCGACCACACAGCACTCTGGCGGGCTGATGATCGGCGTGCCCGTTTCGACCGGGCCGCTGGCGCCGACATTCGTCACGGTGATGGTGCCGCCAGTCATCTCGCCGGGTTTCAACGTCCCCGCCCGAGCTCCTTCGATCAATCGCGCGCTTTTTGCGGCGATCGTGACCAGGTCCAGCTGATCAGCCCCGCGCAGCACCGGCACCAGCAGGCCTTGACTGGTGTTGACCGCGATGCCGACGTTGATGGGCTCCTTGACGATGATTTCGTCGCGAGACTCGTCCCACGAGCTGTTCATCATGGGGAAGGCCCGCACGGCTTTCGTCATGGCCTGGATGAAGTAGGGGAGAGGAGTCATCGACTGGCCACTCGCTTTCTGCCGCTCGCGTGTCGCCATCAGGGCAGTGGCGTCGAAGATGGCAAACTCGGTGAACTGTGGAATCGTCGAGACGGAGCGCACCATCTGCCGGGCAATGGCCTTGCGGATGCCGACAACGCTGATGCGGCGCTCACCATCGGTCGAGGTGGTGGCCGCCGCAGGGGTTGGGGCGGTTGCTCCTGAGGCTGACGCTTCGACGTCGGCTCGGGTGATTCGGCCATCGGGACCCGAGCCCGTCAGCCGCGCCAGATCGACGCCCTTTTCTTTTGCCAGCTGACGTACGAAGGGTGCGGCTCGGACGTCGTCGCCGGCCTGCTGAGCGGGTGGCGCGACCCGCGCTCTCCTTCGAATGCCGGCCTGTGGACCGGCGCCCGGCCCGTAGCCGACGAGCGTGCCCGGGGTCGCCTCGACGCCTTCAGCCGCCTGCGGCTCAACCGGTGCGGCGGCGCCCTGCCCGGAGATGGTGACGAGAGGCGATCCAACGGCGACCGATTCGCCCGGGCGGGCGTGGAGTTTCTGAATGGTTCCCGCGAACGGCGATGGAATGACGACCACCGCCTTCGCCGTCTCGACATCACAGAGGGGCTCGTTCACCTCGACATGCGCGCCTTCCTCAACCCGCCAGCTCACGAGTTGCGCCTCGGTCAGGCCTTCGCCCAGGTCCGGCAGGCGGAACGTCTGGTCAGCCATAGGCGAGGGCGATATCGGCGGCCTCGAGGATCCGATCGACATCCGGAAGGTAAAGCTTTTCGTAGCGGGACGGCGGATAGGGCGTATTCATCCCACCGACACGAGCCACCGGCGCTTGCAGCAGGTCGAAGCCGTCATCGCTGATCCGGGCGGCGATTTCGGCTCCGAACCCACCAAAGACCGGCGCCTCGTGGACGACGATCGCGCGATGCGTCTTCTGCAATGACGCCAGGATCGTGGGCATGTCGAGGGGGGA